>NZ_LMVQ01000145.1 GCF_001545925.1 Mycobacterium sp. NAZ190054
CGTGATGCTCCTCGAGGATTCTGTGGAAGGTTGACTCGAAGGATCACGCGGTGGCCGCTTTACGTCCATCACCGACACGATGACGAACCCAGCAACCGCGCTACACCACTATGCGGGACTCAACTCAGCGAAGTGGCGGTTGCCGTCAGTTTCCTTGCATCGGAATCAGCCGGATACGTGACGGGTGCCTTGATCACAGTCGACGGCGGTCTGTCGATATGACTCCAACCTGAGGCGCAGTCGCAGCTGAGTAATTCTCTAACCCCTCTGTTATCACGCGACAGCATGGACGCACGAATCGCGTTGGAGTGTCAGCGGGGACTAGTTGGCTAGCCGCTGTGAAATACTTTCTGCGCATTCAGCTGTGAGCTCTCCCAGCTCTTTGGACCGCTCGCGCGGGAACCGAACCGACGGTATGCCGATGGCAACTACACCGACGATCTCTCCGTTGGCGCCAAGTATCGGTGCTGCAACGGCGTTGAGTCCTAGTGCATATTCCTCTTCTGCGTACGACCATCCGCGAGAACGCACAGTCTCTAATTCTCGATCAAGCTGATCGAGGTCAGTGATGGATTTCGGTGAGAATTGAGGCAAGCCTTCCGCGACTACTTGCTGTCGAATGCTCGCGTCGTAGGCCATGAAAACCTTTCCGGATGCACCAGAACTCAACGGCAAAGCTTGTCCTTCGTGGGCGCGGTACAGAAGGGAGTGTGTGGACTGTGCTTGCAGGACCAAGATGCGCATCATTCCGCTGCGCACGTAGACGTCACAAGTCTCATTGGTGCGGTCGCGAAGCGACTCGATGCGAGGTCGAGCATTGGACACGAGATCGGAGCCGACACCAGCGGCTGCCCGCCACTTCGCCACCCTCAGCCCAATGTTGTACTCATCCCCATGCCGCTCAAGAACATTCTCGTCGACGAGGTTCCGCAGCGTGCGACCTACCGTGGACGTAGGTAATCCTGTCGCTCGATGGATATCTATAGCGCGCAGTCGCGGAGTTGCTGGGCTGAAGCAGTCCAGTATGGCTACGATCCGCTTCAGCGCTTCCACCGACTTCGCGCCCTTAGTCTCTGCGCTCACCCTACAGTGATTCTTTTCGTTTTCGGTTCCATGTCAGTGCCTCCGGCCCTGGATCGAATCCTAGGCTGTCCGCGAGTGGGTCGGTAGTACTTAGGCGCGCAAACTCCGCCGGATCTGGGATGGCGGGCGGTCGGGTGATCAATTTGCTGCCGGTAAATGAACTCGATTTGCAAGGTCGTAACTTTCTCGATGGCGTTGGCACTAGCAAGGTCGCTACTGCTTCGGGTTGCAGTATCGTCGCACTCCATCTCGAAACCACGGCGTGTTGACTGCGATTGTCCAATTCCCAGGGCTAGCTGCAGAGCTTGGCGCTGGAACCGCACAATCGTTCGGAAGGGCTCTGAGGCGGTATCGCCGAGTCGATGCTATGCAACAATCAGGACTGCAGTCAGCGCGATCGCCGCCACCCATACCGTGGAGGCGAGAGCCAGTCCAACGGGCCGAACTCCAACTTCGCGTATCGTCGAAAGTCGCACTCCCGCGCCAAGAGCGAACATCGCGATAGTCAGCAGCATGGTCTGCACCACCTGCGCGCTATTCAGAAAGCTGGATGGAATAGCACCAGTGGAGCGGATAACCACAAACGCCAAGAACGCCATCACGAATAGTGGGACCAGTGGCGGCCGGCGACTAACGCCTTCGGCGACTCGACGGCGTTCGAGCACACTGAGGACGGCAATCACGGGAGCCAGCAGGAGCACTCGTGCGAGCTTCACTACGACGGCAACCGCGAGCGCTCCGGCGCCGATCGCCTCACCGGCTGCAACCACCTGTGCGACTTCGTGGATGGAACCGCCCGCCCACAAGCCCGCGTCGCGATCCGCCATTCCGATCCCGTGCGCGAGCAGCGGGATGATTGGGATCATCAGTGTGCCAAAAAGCACGACGAGTGCGGTAGCGGTTAGAACCTCCTCCTTCTTCGCTTCGATGACGCCATCTGCTGCAGCAACCGCCGCAGCACCACAAATCGAGAAGCCGCAGGCGATGAGGATTCGCTGGGTCCGTGGTACACCCATCACCTTCCCCACGAATACCGTACCTACACTGCCCAGCAGCACGACAGCGACAACCATGACGGCTACGCCTGGGCCCAAGGTTAGAATGTCGCCGAGCACCAATTGCAACCCGAGCAGGGCGATTCCGATCCGTAAAGGCTTTTTGGCGGAGAACTGCAGTCCTGGCACCATCCATTCGGGGATTCTCATCACATTCGCGAAGACCGCTCCCAATAGGATCGCGATCAACAATGGACTGACAGTCGGCAACGCTCCGTTGATTACGAGGGCAACCGCGGTTGCGGCGGCACCGACTGCGAGTCCTGGAAGGAGCGGAACCGCGTGTGAGACGGTTCGCTTGAAGGTGTTGTCGTCTACGTCTGCGTTAGCTCTGATCCCGCTGGCACCATCGCTCATGAATGCCACCATCCTCGCGTCGCGGCACACCGGCTAGCGGTCAAATTCACAACGCGCCATATCAAATGCGCATGTCTTATGAAGTAGTTCATAATTGGGTATGGGTTACGCGAACCTGGATCTGGCGGCATTGGAATTGCTTGTAGGAGTGGAAGTCCACGGCAGTGTCGGCGCGGCAAGCCGACGGGCCCGGCTCGCGCAACCCAACGCGAGTCGATCACTCCAGCGATTGGAGCGTCGGCTGGGCGTGCGTCTGATCGATAGGCGCCCCAGCGGCTCGGTGCTGACCGCGCACGGGACAGTAATCGCACACTGGGCTAGGCGAGTCTTGTCCGAGGCCGAGGGTCTGGTCAAAGTTGCGGAGGGCCTACGCGCAGACGCGCCGGTACGGCTGACGGTCGGTGCCAGCATTACCGTGGCTGAGCACTTGATGCCGCGGTGGCTCATGGAGTTTCGGGGTGAACACCCGGAGATGTCGATCCACTTGCAGGCACACAACTCGTCTCTGATTTTCGATTTGGTGTCAACAAGCAAGTGCGACATAGGATTCATCGAAACACCCTTAGTCCCACGCGGTTTGCACAGCGTCGTGATAGCCAAGGATGAACTGATTGTTGTGGTGCATCCTTCCCACCCGTGGACTCGCCGCCGGAGAGCATTGACAGCAACCGATCTAGCGTCCACGTCACTTTTAGTTCGTGAGCGAGGATCCGGAACACGGACCACGCTCGATCTTGCCCTGCGGGAGTTCGATTGTGCTGAACCGCTATTAGAGTTGGGAAGCGCGGCGGCAATCAGAGCTAGCGTGCTCGATGGCGTGGGTCCGGCGGTGATGAGCAACCTGGCCGTCGCCGAACAACTGCGTTCGGGGCAGCTGCAACGCGTTCAAGTCGAGGGAATAGATTTGACGCGCGATCTGCGAGCGGTGTGGCGCTCACCGCGAAAGCTCGAAGGCCCCCCGGCCTCCCTGGTTCGGATGATTCAACGCTCCACATCCAGCTGACGATGTTGTTGTGAGATCGCGGCGGAAGAACGCGATGCCGGTCTTCAAATATCGGTGAGAGACAACCTGAAACAGTGCTGAGGCGGCCTCGGCAGGCAGTGGAAGGTACCCCAGTTCATCGATCACCAGCAGGGTCGGCCGGCGTAAAACCGCATGGTAGTGGCCCAGCGTCCCTCGATTGCGACACGGGGCAGCGGGCCGCCAGGTCAGCGGCGGTATTGAAGTACGTGTGGTAGCCAGCATGGGCTGCAGCCCTTGCTAATCCGACCGACAGGTGCGTCTTGCCTGCCCGGAGGCGCGACGAGCAGGATGCTGGTCGCCGATTCCAGGTAGCGGCAGGTGACCAGTTCGTCGATGAGTTTGCGGTCGATCCCGGCGGCGGCACCGACGTCGAAATCGGCCAGTGTGGCCGGGTTGGGCAGGCTGGCGAACCGCAGCCGGCCGGCAGCCGGCGGGGCGGTGCTGGCCTGCACTTCGACGTTCAGCAGCCGCGCCAACGCCACGGTCAGCAACAGCCCCTCAGCGGTGGCTGCTTCGAGGTCAGCGAACGACCGCTAAAGAATTTGGCTGAGCTGACTGGTGAGACCGTGAATCTAGGGGTGCTAACAGATGACCGGGTTCTCTATGTCGCGAGGCTGCGAAACTCGGACCTTGTGACGGCGAATGTTTAAATTGGTAGTACCCTTCCCGCGGTCTACACCTCGACGGGGCTCATCGTGTGCTGCGACGGGGCTGACCGGGTTCCCGGAGGCGATCGCGGCGACCTGGTCACAAGCTGCCGTGCAGACCTCGCGCCATCCCGGTCACGGCCAATGCAGGCGCGTTGCCTTCGAGGCCCACACGCAGACCTGCCGGGCCGGGGTGGTGGGCGGGCTTCGCATTGAAAATGGCGTATGTTACTCCAACGACCCTGCGCGGGTGTCGAATTGGCGGTGCCGGTAGCCGTTGCGGGAGTTGGTGCGCTCGGTGCTGCGCTCGCCGTATCCGGCACCGCACAGGGCGTCGGCCTCAGCGCCCATCAGAGTGTGGATGAAGGTGGCGAGCAGCTCGCGCAGCACGTCGGGGTGGCAGGTGGTGAGTCGTTCGGCCAGCACGGTGGGCAGGTCGATATTGTGGGCAGCGGTCATCGCGTCGATTCCTTTGCTCGAGTGACTTTGGTCGGTCTCTCGAAGAATCACGTGATGACCTTCAATCACTCGGCTACGACACGCCGGTACCGCTGATCAGGTCCGACTCGTACACCACTGTGCTGGACGCAACCCCGAGCTGCGGGCCTGGCTGCGCACGTTCTCCATCGACCGGCCCCGCTGGGGCTGGCGACGAGCCGCCGTGATGGCCCGCAAGTCCGGCTGGGCGGTCAACAACAAGCGCGTCCGCCGCCTGTGGCGAGACGAAGGGCTACGAGTGCCTCAGCGTCGCAGGAAGAAACGGCTGACCGGCATTGGGACCGCGGTCGGGGCAATGTCGCCGATCCGGCCGAACGTGATCTGGGCGATGGACTTTCAGTTCGACACCACCGCCGACGGGCGCACTTTGAAGATGCTCAACGTGATCGACGAGTTCACCCGCGAGGCTCTGGCGATCCACGTTGACCGGGCCATCAACGCCGACGGCGTCGTCGACGTCCTCGACCAGTTGGCCGGCCAACACGGGGCACCGTCCTACGTGCGCTTCGACAACGGGCCCGAGTTCATCGCCCACGCGGTCAACGACTGGTGCAGGTTCAACGGCACCGGCTCACTGTTCATCGATCCCGGATCACCCTGGCAGAACGCCTGGGTCGAGTCGTTCAACGGGCGCTTGCGCGACGAGCTGCTCAACTCGTGGCGCTTCGACTCGCTGCTGGAAGCACGAGTGATCATCGAGGACTGGAGGACCGACTACAACGCCAACCGACCGCATTCGGCCCACCGCGGGCTCAGCCCTGCCGAGTTCGCCCTACAGTGGACCTCGACCCACCAACCCCAAGCCGCATAGCGACTGGACCATCAATTGGGTCCCCCTCACGAAACTACTGGCCTACGGTGATTCGCGTCATGCTCAGCACGACATTCGTGATGGTAAGCACGATCGTAACGGTGTTTGCCTTGGCCTTCGCGGTCGATGTCGGCTTCGAGCGGACAACAATGCTGTGGGCGATCGCATCGGCGATGTTCGCCTCCGCGGTGACACAGCCCCTCTTCGGTATCCTCGCGGATCGCTTCGGCAGGAAGCCATTTTTCCTTGCAGGGGCCATCGGCACGGGCGCCATGATGTTCCTCTACTTCGGGGCAATCAGTACCGGCGACGCTCCACTGGTGTTCGTGGCAGGAGTTGTGATGATCGGCTTTTTCTACGCAATGCCGAATGGCCTGTACCCGGCCTACTTCCCAGAGCAATTTCCCGCCAGCGTTCGGTACTCCGGAATGGCTGTCAGCCTAATGCTCGGACTCCTCGTCACGGGCTTCACCCCTGCCATCGCTCGAGCGCTAACGATGGGGAATCCAACGAACTGGCTTCCGGTCGCGTGGATGTGCCTGATCTGCACCATCATTTCGGCGGTGGCTGTGATAACCGGACCTGAAACATACAAAATTCCCACGAAAGACCTGGGCACGAAAAACGCCAAATCAATGCCCGGAGTGTGATCTATTGGGATTGACCCCGTTTGGTGGACACAGGGTCAGGCGGCTTGTGCCGTCTGAGTGATCCGGTTCTCGTAGTCGACCGGGGTTGTCATGCCGATCGCTGAGTGGCGCCGACGACGGTTGTATACGCGTTCGATCCAGTCGCCGACGGCGAGCTTAGCGGCGGCCTTAGTGGGCCACAAGTAGCGGTCATAGAACTCGACTTTCAGAGTGGCCCAGAAGGATTCAGCAGCAGCGTTCTCCCAGCGCACACCGGTGCGGCCCATCGAGCGACGCAGATCGTGCTTGCGGGCGAACCGGGCCAGCTGTGCTGAGGTGTACTGGCAGCCGCGGTCAGCGTGCAAGACCACCTGCTCGGCGAGCGCTCCGCGCATTGTCACCGCCATCGCCACGGCAGCTTCGACCAGGTCGGTGTGCAGGTGCTCATCGATCGCCCAGCCGATCACCCGTCGGGAGTGCCCATCACGCACGGCACACAGATACAGCCAGCCTTCACCGGTGCGCAGATAGGTGATATCGGAAGTCCACACCACATCGAGGCGCCCGGCATCGAAGCAACGGTTGACCAGGTCCTTCGGGATCGTGGCGTCCAAATCGACGACCGTGGTCGCCGGGGCAAACGACCGCGGGCTGATCCCGGCCAGACCCTGGCGGCGCAGCGAAGCCGCCACCGTTTTGCGTGACACCGTCTCGCCGCCATCGCGCAGATCAGCCAGAATCCGCGGCGCCCCGTACACGCCATCAGAGGCCTTATGGAACGCCGCGACCTTGGCATCGAGCTCGGCACGCCGCCGGGCCGCCGGCGAGGGTCCTGCGGCTTGGGTTGTGCGCCATTTGTAAAACCCCGAACGAGAGACCTCCAGCAACTCACACATCCGGGTGATCGCGTAGTTGGCCTTCTCCGCTTCGATCAGACAGTAGGCCTCTACTGGTTCTGTTCTGAGGCGAAGAAGGCCGCGGCTTTTTTCAAGAACTGCCGATCCAAACGCAATTCGGCGTTTTCCTTGCGTAGCCGCTCCAACTCGGCACGCTCATCAGCGTCAAGCACCGCGCCATTATCCTCGCCGCCGGCGGCGGCCTCCCGAGCCTGCCGCACCCAGCGACCCAGCAACTGCTCACCGACACCGATCTCAGCGGCCACATGAGCGATCGGACGACCCGTCTCGATCACCAGGCGGGCGGCCTGCTCCCGAAACTCCGGGGTGTACTTCTACGCTTGCCCGACACACGGACATCCTTCCCGCAGGACCAGCAGTCCCACCAGTCAGGTGTCCACCAACCGGGGTCAACCTCACTATCGCCCAGCTGTTGATGCTTCGGCGGTGCGACGTCAAATCTAAATCGACATCAGGACATCTCGGATGTAATCGTAGTCGTTGTGAGCGATTACCTTGAGGCGCCCCTCCCCTACGATTGCGAGGGGGTGGCGCTAGCTAAGGCGGCTTGGGGCCGCAGTGGGTACTTGAACGGGTTTGAACTCGCCCGAGTCGCCGCTGATATCGTTGCAGATCCTGCGGGTGCCTAGGCTGCTCTGAGTGATGGTGACGCCGGCGAGGCCGCAAGACGTCAGGGGTCGTTTCAGCCCCGCCGAATGCCACTCGTAGCCTTTGACCTCTCTGCCTTGGTGCTGTGCGAGCCGATCGCGAGGCGTCAGTACCAGACGCTCGTGACCAATTTCGTTCTGGACCGCAGAAAATTCGCTTCTAGGCGATGACGCTGGAATCGCCACGGCGGAAGCGTGTTTGCGTTGTGATGCTGTGACGGGTTATCACCCCGCTGGGTCCGTGCATGCCTTTCGTCGAAGCACTTGGTAGAGAACCGTTGAGGAGAGACCGGACCGCAAACGCGGAGTTGTTGGAAAACCTCGCCGCACAGACCCGGGCGGCCGCCCGCAGCGTCAGTTGAACGCCAGCCACGCCGGCTGGGCCCGTTCCCGCGAATCGCACAGCACCGCCATGGTGTCGCACGAGCCCCGGGGTGAACCGGCACCGGCCCACATGCCGCCGGTGTCGCGGCGCAGCACGATCGCCGAGGACCCGCCGCCGTCGAGCAGCACCGCGGTGTCGCTGCCCAGCCCGCGGAACAGGTCCTGGATCTGGTCCGGGGTGTAGCTGCCGCCCTGGAAGACGTACATCTCGTCGCGGTCCCGGACGTAGGCGATCGCGGTCCGCGCCGCGCTCGGGCCCGGATCGTTGAGCTGGCCGGTGTCGCCGGGGGCCAGCAGCCCGATGCCCGCGACCGCGACGAACCGGGTGCCCTTGTCGAGCAGACCGGTCACCACCGGTGTGGCGGCGTCGAAGTCGGCGTCGTCGCGCGGCGGAACGACGAACGGCGCGCCCTTGACCGGCAGGATCATCGTCGACAGTGCCATCCAGCGCTCGTCGCCGCCGGAGAGCCCCTGCTTGCCGGCATAGGGCAGCGTGCCGGTCACCGCGGCGTTGGTCCGGCCCAGACCCCGCGTGTTGTCCACGTATGCGCCCAGCGGCGAGCTGCACCCCGTGGTCTTCCACGAGCCGCCCTGCTGTCCGCGGACGTCGAAGAAGTTCGCGTTGATCGCGATGGTCGGCCGGCCGAGCGCATACCAGGCCTCGATCGGGGTGTAGATCTCCGACGCCTGCCACAGCCCTTCGCCGGTGCGGGCCCGCGGATCGCGTTCGCAGCGGGCCTGATAACCGGTGTGCGAATCGGCGAGCAGGCGCGGCGCCAGCCGCTGGGAGGCGTCCTTGATGATCATCAGCCGGCCGCCGTTGTTCGACTCGTACCAGTTGCCCGCGGCGTTGAGCATCGGTGCCGGGAAGCCGATGTGCTGCCGGTGCCGTCCCCGGACCTGGTGCACCGCAACGCCGATCCGCTGCGCCGGGTGCGGCCCGCGGTGACCGCGCGGCTGCGTGACGGGCGGCTGCTCGATGCGGTCACC
>NZ_LMVQ01000146.1 GCF_001545925.1 Mycobacterium sp. NAZ190054
CGCCACAGACGAATGGTCGCCGCAGCCCTCCGACTATCTCCACGGCAAGTGGCTGGTGCTTCGGCGTGGCAAGCGCAACGTCGCCGGCATCGAGCGCATCGGCTGACGCACCGCGTGAAACGGCTGGCTGGCGCCGCTGCCACCGGAGGGAGCGAGCGCGATCGTGTTCCGCGATGTCGACCACGCCCCGGAACTGGCTGCGGCACAAGGTATTCGGTCGGCAGATCTGCTGCGCAACGGGATCGTCGATGCGATCGTGCCCGAACGTCCCGACGCCGCCGATGAACCGAAGGCGTTCGTTCAACGACTGTCGGCCACCATCGCAGCCGAACTGCACCGGCTGCGCACAGTGCCCGACGAGCAGCGGCTGGCGGACCGGCTGGACCGCTACCGCCGCATCGGCCTGCCGTAGCAGCGATTCGGCGTGCTCCCCGTCGCTGAGCGACGAGAAGCACGCCGAATTCACCGCAGGGGGGCTTTACTCGCCGCTGTCGCCTCCGTTGTCAGACTTGCTGTCCGACTTGCTGTCCGACTTGGTGTCACCCGCGTCGGAGCCGTCCTTGTCGTCATCCTTGCCGGTGTCCGACGAGTCCTCGGAGCCGTCCTCCTCGGTCGAGCCGTCCTCCTCGGTCGAGCCGTCCTCCTCGGTGGAGGCGTCCTCCTCGGTGCCCGCGTCGGTCTCCTCGTCGACCTCCGTACCGGCGATCTCCTCGTCGATTTCGGTGCCGACGGTCTCCTCGTCGACTCCCGGCTCAGCGCCCTCCGGGACGACCTCGGCGCCGGTCTCGGTCTCCGTGGCGGCTTCCTCGTCGGTCTCCGCCACCGCCGGGGTCTCCGCGGGCCCGGGTTCGCCTTCGGAGGTCGACGCGGCCGGCTCGGTCGTCGCGACCTCGCCGGTGTCGGTCTGGCCGGGAACGTCCACGGTGACGGTGTTCGCGGCGACGATCGACGTGTCGGCGGCGTCGCGCAGTGTGGAGTCCGGCGCGTTGAGCGGCGGGGCCAGCGGATTGCCCTCCCCGTCCCAGCCCAGCGCCTGGGCGATGACCTTGCTCAACCCGATCAGCGAGCCGATCAGGCCGGGCCCGGTTCCGGTCACCGAGCTGTCGTCGGGGAAGCCGATCTCGAAGCTGTTGAAAATCGATCCGCCGGGACTGAACAGGCCGCCGAAGGTCAGCCCGACCGTCACGCCCGGAATCGGGTACTCGATTCCGACCGCACTGAGCAGCGGCGTGATGTCCATCTTCTGGCCACCGTTGAGGAAGGCGTCGACCATATCGGCGGGGATGTTGATCAGTGCGTTCACCGCGGCGGCGATATCAGGCGTCTCGGTGAAGATGTTCTCGAAGACCGCATTGATGCCGTGCCCCAGCGCGAGCACCGGGTTGACCACCAGGCCTGCCAGGCCCAGCAGTGCACCGCTGAGGTACGTGGTGCTGAATTCCACCAGCGGCAACAGGCTTGCCGGCACCCCGGGCTCGATGATCGGCGGGATCCCCACGGTGAGGAGGTCGTACACGGTGCCGTGCAAGTCATCGAGGGTGGCCAGATCTGTGGCGAACGGCGCCGCGAGCGCGGCCCCCGCGTTCGTGAACACCTGCTCGACGATCGCCCCGATGTCCGGAAGCTCTGCCAGGTAGCCGAGCTGGTTGGCGATGACCTGCTGCAGCACCGGCGCCGGAGCTTCCAGCCAGCTGTTGACCAGGCCCGCGAGGTTGACCTCGGAGTTGTTGAAGACCTCGAGCAACCGGGTGATCGGGTCGACGGTGGCGCTGAGTGCCACCGCGGGGCTGGCGATGCTGATGTCCGGCAGTTCGGGTGTCACCGCGACCGGGGTGACGGCGATGGCACTAGCGGTGAGCAGCGCGGCCCCGGCGGTCGAGTATGAGCGAATAGATGTGTGCACTTGACTCCTAATCAATCGTGTCCACTAGCGGAACAGAGGGATATTACTTCGGAGTAAGGTCTTTGTTTGCGAAATTGTCAAAATTTGCTCCTGCGAGTCGCTATCGCCTCGGAGGCCGAGCGCTGGACTCAGCAGTCCGGAACGACGACGTTGCACTGCCGGCACAGCCTGCGCCCTTCAATCCCGAATCGCAGGGGACCAAACACGCCGGAAACGCCGGGTTTCGGGAAGGTGTTGCGACGACGTCCTCCTCGTCGGCTGACCAGCGGCGACGCCTGGCCACCCACTGGGTGAACGTGACTGACCACGCGGACGATGGCGACACGGCGCTCCGCCATGGCATCCGGATTTGCCGACAAGGCCTGAAGCGGTGGCCAGTTCTTTGCGGTTGCAACGTATTGGGGGGTGTCGGTGGACACCCATATCCGGTGATCGACCCGGATGTCAGGATGGGCCATGGCCGACATCCAGCCGTTCCGCATCGCGATACCCGACAGCGACCTCTCCGACCTGAAGGAGCGCCTGCACCGCACCAGATGGCCGGAGGCCGAGTGCGTCGACGACTGGAGCCAGGGCATCCCGCTGTCCTACACGCACGAGCTGGCTTCGTACTGGGCCGACGAATACGACTGGCGCGCAAGGGAAGCCGCGCTGAACCGGTTCGACCAGTTCACCACCGAGATCGACGGCCTGCCCATTCATTTCATCCATCAGCGCTCAACACGCAGGGATGCCTTCCCGCTGATCATCACGCACGGGTGGCCGGGTTCGGTCGTCGAGTTCCACAAGGTGATCGAGCCGCTCACGGACGCCGGCTTCGATGTCGTGTGCCCGTCGCTGCCCGGGTACGGCTTCTCGGGCAAGCCGGCCACCACCGGGTGGGGGGTGGAGCGTATCGCCACGGCGTGGGAGGAATTGATGCTGCGGCTCGGCTACACGCGCTACGGCGCCCAGGGCGGTGACTGGGGTGCGGCCGTCACCACCCAGATCGGCCGCAACGTCGGGCATTGCGTCGCGATCCACATCAACATGCCGATCGGTCGTCCGCCCAGGGATCTCGGTGAACCCACCGCGGAGGAGCAGGCCGCGTTGGAGCGGCTGGGATATCACCGGCGGTGGGACTCCGGGTATTCCAAGCAGCAGTCGACGCGGCCGCAGACCCTGGGCTACGGGCTGGTCGACTCCCCCGCCGGGCAGCTGGCATGGATCGTGGAGAAGTTCTGGTCGTGGACGGACTGCGACGGGCATCCCGAAAACGTGCTCACCAGAGACGAACTGCTCGACAACGTGATGTTCTACTGGGCCACCGGCACCGGGGCGTCGTCGGCGCGGCTGTACTGGGAGAGCTTCCGGGTGTTCGGCGGTGGCACGCCGGTGACACTGCCCACCGGGGTGGCGGCGTTCCCGAAGGAGATCCTGCGCTCACCGCGGCACTGGTGTGAACCCAACTACAACATCACCCGCTGGACCACGATGCCGCGTGGCGGCCACTTCGCGGCCTTCGAGCAGCCAGACCTCTACATCGAGGACGTCGCAACGTTTTTCGCCGACTTCCGGTGACGCCGAAATTGCATTCCAGCAGGGCTGCACTCGGAGTTTCTCTGCTGGAATGCAAGTTCGGCGACAAGGGTGATCAGAGTTCGATCGGCGCGGTGAACGTGCGGACCGTCGTCACGTAGCTGCCGTCGACGCGCTCGGACACCGTCACATACGGCGTGCCGTCGGGTCCGAAGGTGACCGGCTCGACGAGTTCGCCTTGCGCGAGGTCGAGTTCGAGGACCTTGACCGGACCTGTCGATGTCAGCGCCCAGACGCCTTGGTCGGCACCGGTGAGCGTGACGTACGGGGTGCCGTCGGGACCGAACACGACCCCCTCCTGCCAGTAGACGTAGTCCACATCGGTGGCCTGCAGGAAGCCCGACAGGTCGGCGGTGGCGATCGTGGCGCCGGTCTGGTCGAACCGCAGGAAGTGATATTCGAACGGCGACTGGCCGGATTCCACGGTGACGAGCACCCCACTGCCGTCCGGCCCGAACTGGATGGCGGGGAAGTTGGGCTGCAGCGGATTACCGGGCAGCGCGGGCGTCACCGTGTCGGTGGACAACGCGAGCACCGCCCGCGACGTGACTCGACCCTGCGCGTCGCGTGTCTCGACGACCTGATACGCCGCACCGTCCGGGCCGAAGTCCACCGGCGTGGAGACGACGGTTCCGGCCGGCAGACCCACCGTGCGCGCGATCGTCCCGTCGGGGTTCAGCACCGCCAGAAAGCTGGCGCCGTTGGACGAGTACGCGACGTAGCCGTTGTCACCGATGTTCGGATTCGCGTCGTAACCACCGACCGTGGGGTTGACGCTCGGCATGACCGGGAAGATCGTGCCGGGGATCTCGACCGTGGTGACCTCGCCGCTGCTGCTGATGATCGCCACGCTGTCGGTCTGGGTCACCGAGTTGCGCACCGACACGTAGACCGTGCCGTCGGGGGTGACGGTGATCGGGTTGATGACGCGTCCGTCGAGGGGATCGGACGTTTCGATCGTGTCCGCGGTGATCCGGGAGATGTAGGACTGCCCGGTCGCGTCGTCGTAGGTGTACTGGTAGACACCGTCTGCGGTGACCACCTTCGCGCCGTCGGCAGACCCGGGAATCTCGCGCACGGTGCTCGACGTCCCGGTGAAGGTGTACACGCGGGTTGTGATGGTGCCGAAGACGTTTCGCTCGACGGTCAGGTAGCCCCGGCCGTCCTGGCCGATGACGACGTCGTTGGTGTTGGTCGCCCCGAGCGGAAGCCCCACCCTCGTCCAGGTCCCCTGCGGGCCGACGGCCAGCACCGATGCGAAACCGAACGAGCTGGACACGATGTAGACGCTGCCGTCCGGCGCCACGCTCGGCGTGTCGGCGGCCACCCCGAGTGAATACACGCTCACCGAACCGGTCGGTGAGACTCGGATGAGCCGGTCGCCGGAGCCGGACGCGAACTGTCGGGTCGTGAAGAACACCGCGCCGTTCGAGGTGACCTCCATCGGTGCGGACGGCTGCCCGATCACCGTCGCGACGGTCGTCACCTCACCGAGGCCGTCCACGACGGAGATCGTGGAGGTGTTGGAGGACTCCTTGTATGTGGTCACCAACAGGCTGCCGTCGGGCCGTACCACCGGAAGTGCCTGCTCCACCGGATATCCGGCGATGACCTCGGTGGTCTTCAGCACCTGGCCGTCCTCGTCGAGGATGCTGACGCGGGTCCGGATCGGCCTGTTGGTCGAGTCGACGTCGTAGGTGACCTGGTAGATGGTGCCGTTGGCGCTCACGAGGACGGGGCCTGCGGCCCGTCCCAAAGTGGATGCGCTCGTCTCGGCGTAGGCGGCCACGATGACATCGACGGTGGCCGTCCGGACGCCGCCGTGCCCGTCGCTGATCGTGAAGGTCAGCGTGTCGATCCCGGCCTCGGCCGGTGCGCCCGGGGCGCCGGCGGCTTCGCGGGCGGCGGCGGTCGGCGTGTAGGTGAAAGTGCCGTCACCGTTGTTGACGAGCTCTCCCTTGTCGGTCGAGAGCGGTCCGGTGACGCTGAGGGTGTCCCGGTCGAAGTCGTAGGCACTGACCCTGATGATCGCGGTGCCCGTGGTCAGGCTCGGGTTGTCGGCGCGGGCACGGGCACCGAACGGAGTGGAGTTCCGCGGCAGGATGTCAACGGTGACAGGAACTTCCACCGTGTTGCCGGCGGCGTCCTTGACGGTGACGGTGAAGCTGTCGGTCCTGGCTTCTTCAGAGGCGCCGTCTGCGGCCGCCGCGTGGCGCGCCGCGGCGGTCGGGGTGTAGCGGAAGGTGCCCCACGGGGTGACGGTGACCCTGCCCTTGTCCGTGCTGGTGGATCCGCTGTAGGTGAGCCACCCGCCGTCGGGATCGGTCGCCTCGACGCGGCCGCTCACCGAACCGGTGAAGATGCCGGGGTCGCCGGTGGAGACCTCGCCGGGCTCCGGCACCGCGCTGGCGCCGGGCTCCACCAACTCGGTGGTGCCCGTGGGCGAACTGCTGTCGCCGATCTCGGTTCTCGGCTGACCGAACTGCCGCCGGGCGAACGCGAGCAGGGTCCACAGCAGCGGCGACTCGACCGGAGCCGTGGGGGCCTCCCCGTCCGACGACTGCGGGGCGAACAAGGCCGTGACGACCGACGACGGCGCGGACGCCGGTTCCGCCGTCTCGTCGGGGACCTCCACGGGTTGTTCGGCCGTCACCTCAGTTGCGCCGGGACCGGCCGCCTCGGGCGGATCGGCAACGGCGACGTCGTCCTCGGTGGGTGTCGGCTCGGGTTCGACCTCGACCTCGGCTTCCACCTCGACCGCGACCTCTTGGTCGTCCTCGTCGGTCGGCGCGGTGTCCTCTTCCTCGGCTTTTAGATCGGCTTCCGAAGGATTGCTGCCGTAGGTCCCGCGTTCCTTCGCCTCTGTTTGCTCGTCGTCCTCGGCCTCGTCCTCCGGTGCCGGATCCTCCTCGACGACGTCGTCCCCGGAATCGACATCTTCGTCAATCTCGTTGTCTGCCTGCTGCTCGTCAGTCGTCGAATCCTGGGAGGAATCATCGGCATTCGTCTGCCCGGCGCTGGCCGACGTGTCCTCGCCAGGGTCAGCCCACGCCACCCCCGGCAGCGTGACCGTCGCCGCCCCGATGCCCAGAGCGACAGCCAGCGCCCCGACCCGACCAATGAACTGTGCGTGATTCATCCGACCCCCTGATATTTGCTGACAGCAACGCCAGCCTAGGGCGCGATGTTGCCCGAAGGAACGATTTCGGTGAATCCGGGCGGTGCCGGCTACGCCAGTGACTGCACCCAGGACCGGTGCAATGCCGCGTAATGTCCGTCCCCGCGGGCGGTGAGTTCGTCGGGCGCTCCGTCCTCGACCACGCGACCGTGTTCCAGCACCAGCACCCGGTCGGCGACCTGCACCGTCGACAACCGGTGCGCGATCACCACCGCGGTGCGGTCGGCCAGCACCGTCTCGAGCGCGCGCTGCACCAACCGTTCACTCGGGATGTCCAGCGACGAGGTCGCCTCGTCCAGGATGAGCACGGCGGGGTCGGCCAGGAACGCCCGCGCGAACGCGACGAGCTGGCGCTGCCCCGCCGACAGCCGGCCCCCGCGTTTGGCGACATCGGTGTCGTACCCGTCGGGCAGCGCCTCGATGAAGGTGTGCGCACCGACCGCGCGGGCCGCCTCTCGCACCTCGTCGTCGGTGGCGTCGGGTGCGCCGAAGCGGATGTTGTCGGCGATCGTGCCGCCGAACATGAAGTTCTCCTGGGTCACCATCACGACGTGGCGGCGCAGATCGGACTGGGTCACGTCGCGCAGGTCGACGCCGTCCAGCGTCACCGTGCCCGCCACCGGGTCGTAGAACCGGGTGATCAGTTTCGCGATGGTCGTCTTCCCCGCGCCGGTGGTGCCGACCAGCGCCACGGTCTGGCCGGCCGGGATCACCAGGTACAGCCCCGGCAGGACGGGCCGGCCCGGGACGTACTCGAATCGCACGCCGCGGAACGCGATTTCGCCCCGCACCTCGCCGAGCGTCACGGGACGGGCCGGATCGTCGATGCCCGGTTTCTCGGCGAGTACCCCGGCGAGCTTCTCCAGCGCCGACGCCGCGGACTGAAACGTGTTGAAGAACTGGGAGATCTCTTGCATCGGCTCGAAGAACATGCGCAGATACAGCAGGAACGCCGCGAGCGTGCCGATGGTCATCTCCCCGTGCAGCACCCGGTAGCCGCCGTAGAGCAGCACCACCCCCGTGGTGAGATTGCCGACCAGCTTGACGCCGGGCATGAAGACGGCCAGCAGCTTGAACGTCTTCTCGTTGATGACGCGGTAACGGTCGGCGATGTCCTCGAAGATCTGCTGGTTGCGCGGCTCGCGCCGGTAGGCCTGCACCGCTTTGATGCCCGTCATCGTCTCGACGAACTGCACGATGACCAGCGCCGAGATCTCCCGCACGTCGCGGTAGGTCTTCGACGACTCGCGCCGGAACCACCACACCAACAGCACCAGCACCGGGAAGGCGGCCAGGCACATCAGGCCGAGCTTGACGTCGAGCACGACCAGCAGCACCGCGGTGCCGACCAGCGTGAGCACCGCGGTGATCAGGCTGTCGAACCCGGTCTCCAGCATGTCCTGGATGGCCTCGACGTCGTTGGTGGACCGGCTGACCACCCGGCCGGAGGTGTAGCGGTCGTGAAACGCGATGTCCAGACGGGCGAAGTGCTGGAAGACCCGGCGCCGCAGTTCGAGCAGCACCTTCTGGCCGATCCGGCCCGACCGCCGCAGGAAGTACATCCGGCTGGTGGCCTGCACGACCACCACGCCGCACAGCGCAGCCACGATGGTCAGCAGCGTGGTGGCGGGCCCGCCGTCGAGCAGCGGCGGAATCCCGTCGTCGATCCCCTTCTGCACCAGCAGTGGAACCGAAAGGCGCGCAGCGTTTTCCACCACGACGACGATCGCGAGCACGGCGACCACCCAGCGGTAGGGCCGCAACAGCGAGTACAGCAGCGACCGCGCCTCGCGCCGGCGCGGCACCGTCTCGTCGATCGGGAGATCCTGGTGGTCGTCGAATTTTCCGCGCCAGTCGGTTCCGGAGCTCACGCGCGCCTCCCGAGGATCTCGTGATCGACCCGGCCGGGTTCGCCGTCGTGCTCCAGTCGGGTGCGCTCCTCCTGTTCGATCATCTGTTCTTCGCGCAGGCGCTCGTCGGCCCAGTCGCACGCCCGCTCGGCACCGTCGTCGAGCTCGTCGTCGGCGGCCAGCAGGTAGCGGTACTCGGGTACCCCGGCGAGAAGTTCGGCGTGGGTGCCGACGTGGGTGATGGTGCCGTTCTGCAGCAGGGCCACCCGGTCGGCGAGCAGCACGGTGGACGCGCGGTGGGCCACCACGATGCCGGTCACCTCGTGCAGCACGCGGCGCAGCGCTTCCTCGACCACCGCCTCGGTGTGCACGTCGAGCGCCGACAGCGTGTCGTCGAGGACCAGGATCCGCGGTTCGGCCAGGATGGCGCGCGCCAGCGAAAGGCGTTGGCGCTGACCGCCGGACAGGCTCATGCCCTGCTCGCCGATGCGGGTGTCCAGCCCGAAGGGCAGGTCGTAGACGAACTGCGCGGCGGCGATGTCGACGGCCCGGTGCAACTCCTCGTCCGTCGCGTCCGGGCGACCGAGCCGGAGGTTCTCCGCCACCGACATCGAGAACAAGATGGGATCCTCGAACGCGGTGGCCACCGTCTGACGCAGCGCCTGCAGGGACAGTTCGCGGATGTCCTGCGCGTCGATGCGGATCTCGCCCTCGGTGACGTCATAGAGCCGCGACAGCAGTCCGACGAGCACCGACTTCCCCGAGCCTGTCGCACCGACGAGCGCCAACGTCTCACCGGGTTCGACGGTCAGGTTCACGTGGCGCAGTGACCACTGCCCGGCAGCTCTGCCCGGCTCGCCGGACACGGAATCGGGGAACTTGAACCCGACGTCGACAAGCTCGAGCCGACCGCCGCGTGGGGCCTGCTCGCGCGGACCGTCGGTGATCTCGAGTGGCGCGTCGAAGATCTCGGCGATCCGGTTGGCCGCGGTGAACGACTCCTGGGTCATCGACAGCAGGAATCCCAGGGACGCGACCGGCCACACCAGCGACAGCATCATCGTGATGAACGCGACGAGGGTGCCCATCGTCACATAGCCCTGTCCGGCGGCGTAGGCGCCGAATCCGAGCACGATGATCAACGTCAGGTTCGGGATGACCTCCAGCAGCGTCCAGAACTTCGCGGACACCGACACCCGGCCGACCTGGGTGTCGTAGAGGTCGGTGAGCTGATCGTCGAACCGTTGGTAGACGTAGTCTTCGCGGCCGAACGACTTGATCACCCGCAGGCCCAGCGCGGCCTCCTCGACATGGGTGGCGACGTGGCCGGCCTGATCCTGCGCGAGCCGCGACAGCCGCGTGTACTCCTGCTGGAAATGCAGCACCGTCAACGTGATCGGCACGATGGAGACCAGCACCACCACTCCGAGCGGCCAGTACATCGCCAGCAGGATCGCGGTGACGACGGTGATCTGCAGGACGTTGAGCATCAGGAAGATCAGCCCGAACGACATGAACCGCCGAATCGTGCTGAGGTCGTTCATGATTCGGGACAGCAGTTGGCCGGACTGCCAGCGGCCGTGGAACGACATCGGCAGGATCTGCAGCCGCGCGTAGAGCTGTTTGCGGATGTCGGCCTCGACGCCCATGGTGGCGCGGGCCACCAGCCAGCGCCGGATGAACCACAGCACCGCTTCGGTGACCCCGACGGCGACCGCCGCGGCGCCGACCAGCCAGAGGCCCTGCTGGTCCTGGTGGCGGACCGGGCCGTCGATCACCGCTTTCGTCATCAGCGGGATGGAGATGGTGGCCGCGAGACTGGCCAGCGCGACGATGATCATGACGATCCAGCGGCCGCGATACGGGAGCAGGTACGGCATCATCCGCCACAGGTCCGAACTGGGCTTCACCCGTTTCGGTGGCGCCGCGATCGCGGGCGCCGCATGCAGAGAGTCCCGGGTATCAGCCACTTAGAACATCTTCCCATTGCGAGCAAGCGATTAACTCCCGCTCTCCCCGCGCCGAACTGGCATTCCGGCAGCCGAAGTTCGAGTGCGGCCCTGCTGGAATGCAATTTCGGCGGTCGGTGCCGAACTGCGTGCGGTAGAGCTCGGCGTAGCGGCCGCCGCGGGCCAGCAGCTCCTGGTGGGTGCCGCGTTCGACGATGCGCCCGTCTTCGACGACGAGGATCGCGTCGGCGGCGCGCACCGTGGACAGCCGGTGGGCGATCACGATCGAGGTCCGCCCGGCCAGCGCCTCGGCGAGCGCGGCCTGTACCGCGGCCTCGGACTCCGAGTCCAGCGACGCCGTCGCCTCGTCGAGGATCACCACCTGCGGGGAGGCCAGCAGCACCCGTGCGATCGTCAGCCGCTGCCGCTGCCCGCCCGAAAGCCGGTAGCCGCGCTCCCCCACCACCGTGTCCAGCCCGTCGGGCATGGCCGCGACGACGTCGTCGAGCCGCGCCCGCCGCAGCGCCTCCCACAGCTCGTCGTCGGTCGCGTCCGGAGCCGCCAGGGTCAGGTTGGCGCGGATGGATTCGTGGAACAGGTGTCCGTCCTGGGTGACCATGCCGACGGTGTCCTTCAGCGACGCGAACGTCACGTCGCGGATGTCGGTGCCGTTGAGCCGGACCGCCCCATCATCGACGTCATACAGGCGCGCCACCAGCGACGCGATCGTCGACTTGCCCGCGCCGGAGGACCCGACCAGCGCCACCACCTGCCCGGCCTGCGCGGTGAAGGTGATGCCGTGCAGCACCTCCTCCCCACCCCGGTCGTCCAGTTCGGCGACTTCCTCCAGCGAGGCCAGCGACACCTGACCGGCGGCCGGATACGAGAACCGCACGTCGTCGAACTCCACGGTGACCGGCCCCGCCGGGACCTCGACGGCGCCGGGGCGTTCGCGGATCAACGGAACCAGGTCCAGCACCTCGAAAACCCGCTCGAAACTGACCAGCGCCGTCGCGATCTCGACACGCGCGTTGGCCAGCGCCGTCAGCGGCGCATAGAGCCGGGTCAACAGCAGCGCCAGCGACACGATCTGGCCGGCCTGCAGATGGCCGCCGAGGGCGAGCGTCCCGCCCAGCCCGTAGACCAGGGCCAACGCCAGCGCCGACATCAACGTCAGCGAGTTCATGAACGTCGACTGCAGCATCGCGGTGCGCACCCCGATGTCGCGCACCCGTCCGGCCCGCACGCCGAACTCGCGTGACTCCGTGGCGGGGTCGCCGAACAGCTTCACCAAGGTCGCGCCCGGGGCCGAGAACCGTTCGGTCATCTGGGTGTTCATCGTCGCGTTGTGAGCGGCGGCCTCCCGGGAGAGCCGGGCCATCGCCGCGCCGATGCGGCGGGCGGGGATCAAGAACAGCGGCAACACCACCAGCGCCGCCAGTGTGATCTGCCAGGAGATGCCGAGCATCACCGCGAGCGTCAACGTCAGCGTGACGAGGTTGGCGACGACTCCGGACAAGGTGTCCGAGAACGCGCGCTGGGCGCCCATCACGTCGTTGCCGAGTCGGCTCACCAGCGCGCCGGTGCGGGTGCGGGTGAAGAACGCGACGGGCATGCGCTGCACGTGGTCGAACACCGCGGTGCGCAGATCGAGGATCAGACCCTCGCCGATGGTCGACGACAGCCACCGGGTCAGCAGCGCGACACCGGTCTCGGCGAGCGCGACCCCGGCGATGACGACGGCCAGGGCGACCACCACCGCGGCGCTACCGGCGCCGGTGATCTCGTCGACCACCTGTCCGGCCAGCAGCGGGGTGGCCACCGTCAGCGACGCACCGACGACGCTGACCGCGACGAACACCCCCAACCGGCGGTGGTGCCGGGCGGCGAAGCGCCAGATTCTGCCGAGTAGCCGACGGTCGGCCAGGGAGTGCAGGTCACCGCCTTTGGCGTGGGTCTGCCGGTACAGCGACTGCCGGGCGACCGTTTCCAAGCTCATGTTTTCACCGTAGAACCTCAACGAACATTGAGGTCAATGACTTCCCGCCGGGGCCGCCCGGTAATCCGCAGGCACCACCTCCCACGACGGCGCGCCTACATCGGGCAAGATTGCGTGCATGGACAGTGGTGTGGGCTCACCCCGGGTGCTCGTGGTCGACGACGATCCCGACGTGCTCGCCTCGCTCGAGCGCGGGCTGCGTCTGTCCGGGTTCGAGGTGTTCACCGCCGTCGACGGCGCCGAGGCGCTGCGCAGCGCCACCGAGACGCGACCCGACGCGATCGTCCTCGACATCAACATGCCGGTGCTCGACGGGGTGTCCGTGGTGACCGCACTGCGCGCGATGGACAACGACGTGCCGGTGTGTGTGCTCTCGGCCCGCTCGTCGGTGGACGACCGGGTCGCCGGGCTGGAAGCCGGCGCCGACGACTACCTGGTCAAACCGTTCGTGCTGGCCGAGCTGGTGGCACGCGTCAAGGCGCTGCTGCGCCGGCGGGGTTCCACCGCGACGTTCTCGTCGGAGACCATCACGGTGGGCCCGCTGGAGGTCGACATCCCGGGCCGGCGCGCCCGGGTGGACGGCGTCGACGTCGACCTCACCAAGCGGGAGTTCGACCTGCTCGCCGTGCTCGCCGAGCACAAGACCGCGGTGCTGTCCCGGGCGCAGCTGCTCGAGCTGGTGTGGGGTTACGACTTCGCCGCCGACACCAACGTCGTCGACGTGTTCATCGGCTACCTGCGGCGCAAGCTCGAGGCCAACGGCGCACCGCGGCTGCTGCACACCGTCCGCGGCGTGGGATTCGTCCTCAGGCAGCAGTAGGCGGCGGCCATGATCGCGCTGTCCCGCATCTTCCGCCGCACACCGTCGCTGCGCACGCGGGTCGCGTTCGCCACCGCCATCGCCGCGGCGATCGTCGTCGGGATCGTCGGCACGGTGGTGTGGGTCGGCATCACCAACGACCGGAAGGAGCGGCTGGACCGTCGGCTCGACGAGGCCGCCGGGTTCGCGATCCCGTTCCTGCCCCGCGGCCTCGACCAGATCCCGCCGACCCCCAACGACGAGGACGCGGTCATCACCGTGCGCCGCGGCGACGGACAGATCACATCCAACTCCAAGGTGGTGCTGCCCGAGCTGGAGCCGGGTTATGCCGACACCTACGTCGACGGCGTGCGCTACCGCGTGCGCACCGTGGAGCTGTCCGCACCGGAGCCGATGTCGATCGCCGTCGGCGCCACCTACGACGCGACGATCGCCGACACCAACAACCTGCACCGCCGGGTGCTGATCATCTGCACACTGGCCGTCGGCGCGGCGACCTTCGGCGGCTGGCTGCTGGCGGCGTTCGCGGTGCGGCCGTTCAAACGGCTGGCCCAGCAGACCCGGCAGATCGACGCCGGCGACGAAGCACCCGACATCGACATCCGCGGCGCCACGGAGGCCGTCGAGATCGCCGACGCGGTCAAGGGGCTGGTCGAACGTGTGTGGGAGGAACAGGGCCGCACCAAAGCGGCGCTGGCCTCCGCGCGCGACTTCGCGTCGGTGTCCGCGCACGAACTGCGCACCCCGCTGACCGCGATGCGCACCAACCTGGAGGTACTCGCGACACTCGACCTGTCCGAGGAGGGCCGCAAGGAGGTCGTCAACGACGTCATCCGCACGCAGTCGCGCATCGAGGCCACCCTCGGCGCGTTGGAGCGTCTCGCCCAGGGCGAGCTGTCCACCCAGGACGACCACGTCCCGGTCGACATCACCGAGCTGCTCGACCGCGCCGCCCACGATGCGATGCGCGTCTACCCGGAGCTCGAGGTGTCGCTGGTGCCGGCACCGACGGTGATCATCGTCGGGCTGCCCGCCGGGCTGCGGCTGGCGGTGGACAACGCGATCGCCAACGCGGTCAAACACGGCGGCGCGACGCGGGTGCAGCTGTCGGCGGTCAGCTCCCGCGAGGGCGTGGAGATCGCGATCGACGACGACGGGGTCGGGGTTCCGGAGGAGGAACGCAAGGTCGTGTTCGACCGGTTCTCCCGTGGGTCGACCGCGTCGCACTCGGGTTCGGGGCTGGGCCTGGCGCTGGTGGCTCAGCAGGCCGAACTGCACGGCGGCACCGCGTCTCTGGAGGCCAGCCCGCTGGGTGGGGCGCGTCTGCTGCTACGGCTGCCCGGCCCGCGCTGACCCCCTGCCGAACTTGCATTCCAGCAGGCAAAGTGCGAGTGGACGTCTGCCGGAATGCAAGTTCGGCGGGCGATGTCAGCGGGTGGCCAGCAGGTCGATGACGAAGATCAGAGTCTTGCCCGACAGCCGATGCCCGCCGCCGGCGGGGCCGTAGGCCAGCGCCGGCGGGACCGTCAGCTTGCGGCGCCCGCCGACCTTCATCCCGGGGATACCGTCCTGCCAGCCCTGGATGAGGCCGCGCAGCGGGAACTCGATCGACTCGCCGCGGTTCCACGAGCTGTCGAACTCCTCGCCGGTGTCGTACTCGACGCCGACGTAGTGCACCTCGACCCTGGCACCCGGGACCGCTTCCGGGCCCTCGCCGACGACGAGGTCTTCGATCACCAGTTCTTCCGGCGCCGGGCCGTCGGGGAATTCGATCTCGGGTTTGGTAGCCATCCGACCACCCTAGTCGCGGACGGGGGCGCGAAATATCTGCACACTGGAACGGTGGCCGAGGAAAACACAGATCGAGACATCCTGAACCTAGTCAACGAACTCGTCGCCGAGGAGCGGGAGTTGCGCGACAAACTGCAACACCGCGAGATCGACGAATCCGAGGAACACGCCCGGCTGAAGGCGGTCGAGGTCCAGCTCGACCAGTGCTGGGACCTGCTCCGCCAGCGCCGTGCGCTGCGTGCCAGCGGTGGCGATCCCGACAGCGCGCAGGTGCGCCCCGAAGGTGAGGTCGAGGGTTACCTCAACTGAGGGCGGCATCTCGTGACGCGCGTTGACACCGTCGTGGTCGGTGGAGGGCACAACGGATTGGTGGCCGCCGCCTACCTGGCCAGGGCCGGACGCAGCGTGCGGGTGCTCGAGCGCCTCGGGCACGTCGGCGGCGCGGCGGTGTCGCAGCATCCGTTCGCCGGGATCGACGCCCGGCTGTCGCGCTACTCGTATCTGGTGAGCCTGTTGCCGCGGCGCATCGTCGAGGACCTCGGGGCCCGAGTCAGGCTGGCGCGCCGGCGGTACTCGTCATATACGCCTCACCCGTCCGACGGGGGCCGCACCGGGCTGCTGATCGGACCACAGTCGACCTTCGGCGCGATCGGCGCCGCCGCCGACGAAAGCGGCTTCAACAACTTCTACGAGCGCTGCCGGTCCGTCACCACACCGATGTGGCCGACGTTGACCGAACCGCTGCGCACCCGGTCCGAGATGTTCGGCGCCGTGACCGCCGCCGGTGGACACGACGCGCAGGCCGCCTGGCGCGCGCTGATCGAGCAGCCGATCGGGCACGCGATCACCTCGGCCGTGGACGACGACGTGGTGCGCGGGGTGATGGCCACCGACGCGCTGATCGGTACGTTCGCCCGCCTCGACGAGGAATCCTTGACGCAGAATCGGTGTCTCCTCTACCACCTGATCGGGGGCGGCACCGGGGACTGGGACGTGCCGATCGGCGGGATGGGGGCGGTGTCCGGGGCGCTGGCCGCCGCAGCGACCGGCTTCGGCGCCGAGATCGTCACCGACGCAGAGGTTTACGCGATCACCCCGGACGGCGAGGTGCGCTACCACCGAGGCGGCGACGACCACGTCGCCACCGCCGGGCATGTGCTGGCCAACGTGACCCCTGCGGTGCTGGCCCGCCTGCTCGGCGAGGAAGAACCCGACCTGACGCCCGGCGCCCAGGTGAAGGTGAACCTGATGCTCACCCGGTTACCACGGCTGCGCGACGAGAACGTCACGCCCGAGCAGGCTTTCGGTGGCACCTTCCACATCAACGAGACCTACGGCCAGCTCGACGCCGCGTACCTGCAGGCCGCTGCCGGCTCGGTGCCCGATCCGCTGCCGTGCGAGATCTACTGTCACACCCTGGCCGATCCGACCATCCTGTCCGAATCGCTGCAGGCTGCCGGCGCGCACACGTTGACCGTGTTCGGCCTGCACACGCCGCACACCCTGACCGCCACCGCACCACCGGAGCGGCTGCGTGACACCTTGGCCTCCGCGGTGCTGACTTCGCTGAACTCCGTTCTTGCCGAACCGATCCAGGACATCGTCATGCAGGACAGCCAGGGCCGGCTGTGCATCGAGACCAAGACCACCGCCGATCTGGACCACACCCTGGGCATGACCCACGGCAACATCTTCCACGGGGCACTGTCGTGGCCGTTCGCCGAAGACGACGAGGACCTCGGAACGCCTGCCCGGCGTTGGGGGGTCGCGACCGCACACGACCGAATACTGTTGTGCGGATCGGGCTCCCGCCGCGGCGGCGCGGTGTCCGGGATCGGCGGCCACAACGCCGCGATGGCCGTGCTGGAGAGTTAGTCGGCCAGTTCGGCTCAGACGGATGCGTCGGTCAGCGCCGGCCGCACGTGCGCAGGGATGGCATCGCGCGCGGTCGGTGTTGCCATCGCCTCGATGTCGACGAGATAACTGCCGCGCGGGTCGATCGTGGCGGGGTCCATCAGGTCATCGGCCAGCTCGGCGACCATGGCGCTGCAGTGAGCCACGAGGTTCGACCGACGAGTCAGCGCCTGCGCCGTCACCGCACCGCGTTGCTCGGCCGATGCCGACGGTCCCAAAGCCCGAACCGCCGCCAGCGTACGGCGATCCGCCTGATTGAACAGCGCTTCGGGAGCCGCCCCGAGGGCGGCGTAGTCGCGCTCGACCAGCCGCTGCATCCGCTCCGTAGCCCACCACTCGTCGTCCCGGTCTCCGGAATCCGGCTGCTGCCAGGGAACTTCGGGCGAATTGAACCAGACTGGAACGAAGGACGACAACCTCGGCGAGGCAAGGGAGGCCAATATCAGTGGATCGTCGGACAATTCCGTGACGATACTGGCCGCTGTCTCATGCCCTTTGGTGTCTTCGGCGTGCATGCAGATCACCGACTCCGACTTGATGCCGGGCCGCCAGTCCGCCGCGGACTCGCCGATATCGCGCAGTACGGCCCACATGTCCTCGATACTGACCTTTCCCCGTTCAGCATGGGCTGACATCACCTCACCGGAACGGGCCAGCCGCGCAGTGCATGACGGGAGAAAGGGAAGCTCGGGATCCTGGTAAGCAGCGCCGAAGTCGAAGGGCCCGCCGCTGCCGGAGTCCCACCATCCACGCTCGACGGCGTAGGACTCCGCGTCGGCAGAGATCAGGTCGTAGTCGGTGCGGATCGAGTAGGCGTTGGAAATGCTGGCCACCGTGGTCACCCGCTTGGCCGCCCAGTGTTTCCCCGCCGTCTCGACGATCCAAGCTGTCGAGGCGTCTGCGATCAGAAAGCCGTTGTGATAGGTCTGGTCCACAACCAGGTTCGTGGTGCCCGACTGACCGAACTCCTCCAGCAGGCCGATGAGAACTTGCAGCCCTTCGTCGGCCGACGCGGACCTCTCGAGCACGAGACGCAACAAATCCATTCCGAGGAGACCCGGTTCCGCGGACGCCTCCTCCCGGGACCACAGCGCCTCGTTACCGACACCGACGCCACGCTCGTTGACACCGTGCTCGAATCCCCAGATCCACCAAGGCTGCGAGCCGATGACGGCGTACGTTTCACCGACTTGCGGGACGGTGATGTAGGTAGCCCGCACCGTGTCGCCGGGGTCGTGCCGAGCCGCCGGGATCCGGGTCAGGTATTGCGCTTCGTTCGGATTCCGATCGCTGTTCTTGGCAAGGATCGTGCGGCCAGAGGCAGTTGCCTCTCCGACGGCGACCATGGTGTCGCAGCTGGCTGCCCGGAAGTCGGTGTACATGTCGTTCACTCCGTTCGTGTTCTCAGATTGATTCATGCCGGTCAGGCGGTGCCACGGCTCTTGGCTCGGCTGCGCAAGGCGATGCCGACGAGGTTGAGACCCACGACAGTGACGATCAGTGCGAGACCCGGCACCACCGTGATCCACCACTGAACCAGGATGTACTGCTTTCCGTCGGCCATGATCGATCCGAGCGACGGCATGTCCGGAGGAGCACCGATTCCGAGGAACCCCAGCGTCGACTCGTAGACGATCACCGCTGCGACGTCCAGGGCCGCCAGAACCAGCACAGCCGTGATATTGGTTCGCACAAGGTATTTCCGGAGTATGCGAGCCGGGGTCGCACCCATCGCCACCGAAGCCCGCACGTAGTCCGTCGACTTCTCGAGTTGGGTGGCGCTGCGTACGACGCGCGCGTAGGTCGGCCACATCGCCAGCGTCAGGACCGCGGTCAACGACCAGAACGACGGTTCGGAGACGGAAAGCACCGCGACGGCGAGCACGATGAACGGCAGTGCCATCTGGATATCGGTCAGGCGCATGAGCACCGTGTCGAGTAGACCCCCGAAGTAACCTGATGCCAATCCCACCACGAATCCGACGACGATGGCGATCGCGATGACCGTGATGGCGATCGCGAACGAGGTCTGCAGACCCATGGCGATCCGCACGGCCATGTCGCGCCCGACCTGGTCGGTGCCGAGCAGGTGACCATCAGAGGATGGGGGAAGATACGCGCGCGCAGGATTCACCACGGTGTCCGACGGCGGCGCCAGCACCGGGAGAAGTACCGCGGTCAGTGCGGCGAAGAGAATGATCGCCGAACCGATGTACATGGTGATGGTCCGGGGAAACCACGCGAGTCGCTGCCTCGAGGGACTCGCGAGAATGGCGCCATCCTGTATTTCGTGTTCACCCGGCACCGTCGTCATGCCTGTGCTCCCCTCAGCCGTGCACCGTTGCGCAGCAACGCCGACCACCTCGTCGGACTCGAACGGGCTCCGGCACGGTTGTCGATGGCCATCCGCCTGTCGATGCGGCCGTACGACAGGTCGACCATCAAGTTCAGCAAGAGGAATATCAGCGCCGTCACCAGCGTGATCACCTGCATCAGGGGGTAGTCCCGCCGCAGCACGGTGTTGAGGGTGAGCAGACCCATGCCGGGGTAGTTGAAGATGTACTCCACCACCACCGCGCCGCCGAGTAGGTATCCGAACTGAGCACCCAGCACCGTCAGCAGCGGTACTCCGCTGAGCCGTAACGCATGCCGCCATGCAATGCGACCTGTGGAAAGCCCCCTCGCGCGCAGCGCCACCGCCATCTCGCTGCGGAGCGTGTCGACGACGTTGGTGCGCACCACATTGGCGATCACCGCCGTGAGCGGTGCCGCCAACGCAATGCTGGGCAGCACCAGAGAGATCGGGCCGACGTAACCGACCGTCGGGAAGAGTCCCGACTTCACCGCCACGAACGAGCCGAGCATGATGGCGACCCAGAAGTTCGGCATTGACTGCAGCACGATCGTGAGGATGTTGACCGTCCGGTCCGACCAGCGATCCTCGCGCCGCGCCGCGAACACCCCGAGCGCGACACCGGCCAGAACGCTCAGTACGAGCGCAACCATCGCCAGCAATGCCGTGTAGGGCAACGCCTTCAAGACGAGATCCAGGGCTCCGCCCTGGAAGAAGTACGACTCTCCGAAGTCGCCGCGAACCATCTGCTGCAGGAAGCGCCAGTATTGGGTGAACAGCGGCTGATCGAGTCCGAGTTCGCTACGGATCTGTGCAGCGGCCGCCTCGTTGGCAGTCGGCGCGATCACTCGCACCGGGTCGCCCGGGATCAGACGCAGCATGAAGAACACGAGGCTTACGACACCCAGGAGAACGACCAGTGTCTGAACAACCTTGCGAAACAAGTAGGTCAATGGATTGCTTTCGCTCTGCTCGTGCGCGGTGGGGTGGGGCCACGCTGTGGCGACCCCACCCCACCGTCGTCACTCCGCCATGGTGATGTCTTGGATCCGGAAGTACGAGTTCGGCCACACCTCGAACCCCTGCAGGGAGTCGCTGTACGCGGTCGCGAGTTCACTTGCGAACATCGGGAACTCGGGAAGCGAGGTCTCGATGGTCGGCAGCACTTCGTTGCGGAAGACCTCAGCGCGCTGCTGTGGATCCATTGTCGCGGCTTCCTTCTCGAGAACGGCCGCCACTTCCGGTAGTGGCGCGCCCGTCACGAGGGCGTTGCGGAACAGCGACAGCAACACCACCTCGGGATCCGTGGATGCGATGAACCAGCCGTGGTCGTAGAGGTCGCATGCCTGCGGGTCGAAGAGCAGTTGGTTGTAGCGCGCCACCTCAAGGGTCTGCAACCTCGACTTGATGCCGATATCGGCGAGGTTCTGGACGATGTACTCGCCGTACTCCTTGGTCTTCGGGTAGAAGCCCACCGACACGCAGTATTCGAGTTCGCGGAGACCTTCACCGTTGGGGTAACCGGCTTCGGCCAGCAGTTGCCGGGCCTTCTCCGGGTCGTAGGTCGGGAAGGTGGGGCTGTTCCCGGAGAACTTCTGCATCGAGGTCAAAAAGCTGGTGTTGACCTCGCCGCTACCCATCATGATGTTGTCGACGATGGTCGGGACGTCGATCGCATGCGCGATCGCTTGCCGGAGCTTGACATTGTCCATCGGAGCCTTCTGGATTCGGAAGGCGGTCCACTTGGACTCCACGGTCGGGGTGCGCTGAACCGCGAGCCCGGGTGTCGCTTCGATGACAGGAATCTGGTCGGGCTCGACGCGGTCGATGATCTGCGCCTGACCTGACTGCAATGCGGCGAGCCGGGTCTGGCTGTCACCGACGAAGCGGAAGTAGAAATCCTTGACCGCCGGCTGCTCACCCCAGTATTCGGGGTTGGCGGTCAACTTGACCCCGGTCTCCTCTCCCTCGTAGGAGTCCCACATGTAGGGTCCGGTACCGACCATTTTCTCGTCCAAGTTGCCGGACTCGATGAGATGGGCGGGCGCGACGACCGCCGAGACGCCGCTGGCGAGCAGTGCCAACGTCGCGGCGAAGGGCTCTCCGGTGTTGATGCGCACGGTGTGGTCGTCGACCACCTCGGCGGTGAACTGATTCGGGAACGAGAACGAGCCCGTCACCTCAGGATTCGATACATACTCGATCGATGCCTTGACGTCGTTGGCCGTCAACGGCGTGCCGTCGTGGAAGGTCACCCCTTCCCGGAGCTTGAACTCCCAGATTTCAGGTTCAGGATTGGACCACTCCGTTGCCAGCAACGGTTGGTACTCCAGGTCCTCGTCCAAGGTGAGCAGACCCTCGTATACGGCCTGTTGCAGCCGGTCCTGACTCAGGAGTGTGTGGTCGAAGGGATCCCATCGTCCTGCCAGATTCTCAGCGGACAGGAAGGTGATGGAGCTTCCTCCACCGTCTCCGGCGGGAACCGGGCCGCTCGGAGCGGGGCTGCAGGCCGTCAACGCGATCGCCGCAGCGAGCACCGCGGCACCACCTTTGACACACACGCCGCGCGGACCGGCGAACCCCCTGCCCGAACGGATCACTCGTCTTACGGCACTCACATAGCCTCCTCACTAGAAACAATCGAAACTCGACAACCCGACGGCCGGGCGTATAAGTCGGACGGCGCTCAGCCCACCGCGCCGACCCTGTCCCGTTGCCGACCGACGAGGGTCTCCAGCAGCTCAGCGCGTCGGCGCCGTTGCACCACCGGATCCGGAACAGGCACAGACGCCACCAGCTGCTGGGTGTAGGCGTTCTCGGGGTTGCCCAGAACAGCAGGCGCCGAGCCAGATTCGGCGATGCGGCCCGCCTGCAGCACGACGATGTCGTCGGCGACCGTGGCAACGACACCGAGGTCATGCGTGATGAGCACACAGGCGAACCCGAGTTCGCCCATCAACTCACGGAGCAGTTCGACCACTCGTGCCTGAACCGAGACGTCCAGCGCAGATGTCGGTTCGTCGGCGATCACCAGGGCGGGGTCCAACGCCAACGCCCTCGCGATGGCCACCCGTTGCCGTTGTCCACCGGAAAGCTCGTGGGGGAAGCGGTCGGCGAAAGATGTGGGGAGGTGGACGGCATCGAGCATTTCCGCAACCCGGGAAGCGCGTGACTTCGGGGTCCCGACTTTATGGATGTCGAGCGGTTCACGGACAGCTTCCGCGACGGTCCGGCGCGGGTAGATCGACGCCCGCGGATCCTGGAACACCACGCCCAACGAGCCGGTCAGACGGCGGCGCGCTTTGCCCTTGACAGTGGCGAGGTTCTCACCCAACACGGTGACAGCCCCTGACGTCGGCAGGAGCAATCCGGAAAGGCATTGCGCGATGGTCGATTTTCCGGAGCCGGACTCGCCGACCAGACCAAGTAGCCGCCCCTCGCCCAGGTCGAAGCTCACACCGTCCACGGCTCTGACGGCCTTCCGGCCGGACCCGTAGATGACGCGCAGGTTTTCAACCGACAGCACCGGGGCGACGAGGGGCGCAGGCGGTGTCTCGGTAACCTGCGCAACGGACGCTTCCGGAATGCGAGGTACGGCAGCGATCAACTCCCGGGTGTACTGCTCAGCCGGCGAGGCGAAAATCTGCTCCGTAGCCCCGGTCTCGACGATTTTTCCATCACGCATCACCACGACGCGGTCGGCCAGATCGGCGACGACACCCATGTTGTGAGTGATCAACACGATGGTCGACCCATGCTTGTCCCTGCACTCCCGAAGAAGCTCGAGAACGGCGGCCTGGACTGTCACGTCGAGGGCTGTCGTCGGCTCGTCGGCGATGATGACCTTCGGACGCATGGCAAGGGCCATCGCGATCGTCACCGCTGTTTCTGCCCGCCGCTCAACTCGTGCGGGAACGACGCCAATCTGCTTTATGGATCGGGCAGCCCGACAGCCCCGAGCATCTCGACGGCATACGCACGAGCTGCCTTGCGGCTCATCTTCTTGTGCAGGCGGAAAGTCTCGACAAGCTGCTGACCGATGGAGAAGACCGGACTCAGTGCGACGGACGGTTCCTGGAAGATCAACGCGAGATCTTTCCCCCGAAGTGATGCGAAGTCCGTCTCCGGCAGCCCTATCAACTCCGTCTCGCCGAAGCGGATGTGGCCACTCGCGGCGGCCGTCGGGGGAAGGAGACCCATCGCAGCACGCATGGAAACGCTTTTGCCGGAACCTGATTCACCGACCAATGCCACGATCTCGCCCTCGTGCACGTCGAGATCGAACCCACGCAGCGCTTCTACACTTCCCCGCTCGGTCTCGAAAGTCACCCGGGTGTCACGGAACGAGAGAACGGGATTCCTCGCGACGTCACCGGCGGGACTTGCGGGGGTGGAGCCGGACAAAAGTTGATCCTTCGATCGGGTACTGAGGAACGGTCTGCAAGACCTGCAGCAGACCGGCTCAACCACCGACAGTGGATACCAGCTACTGCCAGTAGATAGTTTTGCGTATATACAGCCCCGTCAAATCGCGGCCCACGAGTTGACATGAACGTAACAATGGCCTCATGCGGATCCGGCGATCGCTTCACCGGTCAGCGCGTGCCACTGACCGGTCCCGCTGCATCGGACATCAGCGGGGCCAGCCGCTCGGCCGAGCGCAGTGCCCGCCGGGAGGTCGCGAACAGGCCGAGGCCGAGGATCACCAGCCCCAAGGCGATACACACGAACCACAGTGGCCTCGCGGCCCTCGCGAAATCGGTGGCGCCGGCCGCCATCGCCGAACCGGCGAGCGAACCACACAGCGCCACACCGATACTCACGCCGACCTGGCGGCTCGTCGCCGTCACCGCCGACGCCGCGCCGGCCCGGTCGAGCGGCATTCCGCTCACCGCGGCGTTGGTGATCGGCGCATTGACCATCGCGAAGCCGATGCCGAACACCGCGAAGATCACCAGCAGCCACCACACCGGCGTCGTCGCGGTCAGGAAGGTCAGCATCGTCGCGGCCGCGGTGATCGTCACCCCGGCCACCACCAGGGACGGCCGGGCACTGTGGCGGCCGACGAGCCGGCCCGACAGCGGCGAGAACAGCAGAGCGCCGACGGCGATCGGCAGGTAGATGAGACCCGTCTGCATCGCCGAGAAGCCGCGCCCGCTCTGCAGGTACAGCGACATGATGAACAGGAAGGCACTCCACGCGGCGAACGCGCTGACCGCGTTGACGGTCGCCGAGCTGAACGGGATGCTGCGGAAGAACCGGAGGTCCAGAAACGGGTCGTGGCGGCGCGACTCGAAGCCCAGGAACGCCACCAGCGCCAGCACGGCGACGACGCCGACCGCGACGACGCGTGGGTTGGTCCAACCGAGCACCGGCCCCTCGATGAGGGTGAACACGATGCCGAACAGGAAGAGGATCGCCAGACCCTGCCCGACGGGGTCGACGTTGCGCATCGTCGCCGACCTGGACTCCGGGACGAACATGGCGGTCAGCACGATGGCCGCCGCGCAGATCGGCAGATTGATCCAGAAAACCCAGCGCCAGCCGACGGTCTCGATCAGCAGGCCGCCCACGATCGGTCCGGCCGCCAGGGAGATCCCGGTGATCCCGCCCCAGATCCCCAGCGCCCGCGCCCGCTCCACCGGCGTCGTGAACACCTGCGAAATAATGGACAACGCAACAGGATTGAGCATGGATCCGCCGATGCCCTGCAGGAAGCGGGCGCCGATCAACGCGTCGATGGTCGGCGCCAGGCTGCAGGCCAGCGAGCCGAGGGCGAACAGGGCCAGTCCGGTCTGGAACACGCGCCTCCGGCCGAAGCGGTCGCCGGTGGCCCCGGCCAGCATCAGTAGCGAGGCCAGCACCAGGGTGTAGATGTCGACCACCCACTGCATCTGCGCCGACGTCGCCGACAGATCCCGGCGGATCGACGGGATCGCCACATTCACGATGGTCGCGTCCATCGACACGATGAGCAGACTCAGGCAGCAGGACACCAGGACGATGGCCTTGCGCCTGGGCGTCATCGACCCGACCGTCGTGTCCACCCGGTCATCGTCAGTTCACGACCGTGGACGGGGCAAGTGACGGGAAGCCGGCGCTCGCCGACGACGAGCGCGCGTGAAATGACCCTCGCGGACCGCGCCGCGTGGACCGGGCCCGGGTCAGCGGGCGTCGAGGCCGGTGTAGTCGCGCTCGGTGTAGCCGGTGTAGATCTGCCGCGGGCGACCGATCTTGTTCGGCTCGCCGTGCATCTCCCGCCAGTGCGCGATCCAGCCCGGCAGCCGGCCCAGCGCGAAGAGCACCGTGAACATCCGCGTCGGGAAGCCCATCGCCCGGTAGATCACACCGGTGTAGTAGTCGACGTTCGGGTAGAGCTTGCGTTCGATGAAGAAGTCGTCGGTCAGCGCGATCTCTTCGAGCTCCTTGGCGATGTCGAGCAGCTCGTCCTTGACGCCGATCTTGCCGAGGATCTTGTCGGCCTGCTCCTTGACGATGCGCGCCCGCGGGTCGTAGTTCTTGTACACGCGGTGACCGAAGCCCATCAGCTTGACGTTGTCCTCGCGGTTCTTGACCTTCTTGACGAACGTCGCGACGTCGTCGTCACCCTGGCGGATCTTCTCCAGCATCTCCAGCACGGCCTGGTTGGCGCCGCCGTGCAGCGGCCCCCACAGCGCGTTGATGCCGCCGGAGATCGACGTGAACAGGTTGGCCTGCGACGAACCCACCAGCCGCACCGTCGACGTCGAGCAGTTCTGCTCATGGTCGGCGTGCAGGATGAACAGCATGTCCAGCGCCCGCACGATCTCCGGGTCGACCTCGTAGGGCTCGGCCGGGAACCCGAACGTCATCCGCAGGAAGTTCTCCACCAGCGTCAGCGAGTTGTCCGGGTACAGGAACGGCTGCCCCTCGGACTTCTTGTACGCATACGCCGCGATGGTCGGCAGCTTGGCCAGCAACCGGATCGTGGACAACTCGACCTGCTTGGGATCGAACGGGTCCAGCGAGTCCTGGTAGTACGCGCTGAGCGCGTTCACCGCGCTGGAGAGCACCGGCATCGGGTGCGCGTTGCGGGGGAAACCGTCGAAGAACCGCTTGAGGTCCTCGTGCAGCAGCGTATGCCGCTGGATCTGGGTGGTGAACTTCTCCAGCTGCTCGGCGGTCGGCAGCTCACCGTAGATCAGCAGATAGCTGACCTCGATGAACGTCGACTTCTCGGCGAGCTGCTCGATCGGGTAGCCGCGGTAGCGCAGGATGCCGGCGTCACCGTCGATGTACGTGATCGCACTCTTGGTCGACGCCGTGTTGACGAAGCCACCGTCGAACGTCGTGTAGCCGCTCTTGGCCAGCAGCGAACCCAGCGCGATACCGTCCGCGCCCTCGGATGCTTTGACGATGTCGAGTTCGAGCTCGCCGCCTGGGTAGACCAGCGTGGCGTGCTCCTGCCCGGCTTCGGCGTTATCGGCCACTGGGATCCCTTCATGTCTGTCGGGTGTATCGCAACTCGCGGAGTCTGACTACAGAAGGTAGTCCCATTCCAAGAGTCACGCCCGCGGGGGGTTCCCACAAGGTCAGACGGGCTGTCCGAGACCGATGATTTCCCCGGTGAACTCCGCATAGGTGGACTCGAACGCCGCGATGACGTCGTCGACGCTGACGGGGACGTCAGACCTGGTCCACCGGTCGAGATCCTGCAGCGCCGTCATCAACAACCCACCCCACACCGCGGCGAGCAGCTTGACCCTGCGGTCGTCGACCGTGGTGCCCATGCGCTGCGCGACCACCTCGTCGACGGCGTTGGCGCGGTACTCGACGGCTGCTTGCCGCAACGTCGCCGACGACGCGGTGATGCGCAGGATCTGCAGCAGCCGCTCGGACGACAGCCCGCCGTCGGGTGCCCGCTTGGACGCCTCGGCCATCGCCACGTACGCGCGCCGCAGCGCTTCGAGGTGGGTCAGGTAAGGGGGTTGAGCGGCCAACTCGGCGGCGGTGCGGACCAGCACCTCGTCGATGAGCGCCAGGGCGATCGCGTCCTTGGTCTGGAAGTAGCGGCTGAACGTCCGCGGCGAGACCTCGGCGATCGCGGCGATCTGGTCGACCGTGGTGCCGTCGAACCCCTGCCGCTCACAGAGGCCCACGGCGGCGTCGATCAATGTGGCACGGGTTCGGCGCTTCTTCCGTTCACGCAGGCCGAGGCCCGGTTCCCTCCTCGATTCAGCCACGCCCCGGATGCTATCCCGTCGCTGCCTGCGCGGAGGGCGGAACTGCAGGTTGCGGCGATTGTCGACAACAGGGGATTCGGCAGGCCGGTCAGGGTTGAAGACGTTCGACGCGTCCGTCCCGGACCCGAATCCTGTTGTGCACACGATCCTCCCGGCCCTGCCAGAACTCCACCACCTCCGGGGCGATCCGGTAGCCACCCCAGTGCGGCGGCACCGGCACCTCCGCGAGGTCGGCGAACCGCCTGGTCACCTCGGCGAGTTGGCGCATCAGCTCCGCGCGCGACGCGACCGGCCTGCTCTGCTGCGACGCCCACGCCCCGAGCTGCGATCCACGGGGGCGCTTGCTCCAGTAGTCGGCCGTCTCCTCCGGCGACACCTTGGTGACGGGGCCGCGGACATGGACCTGCCGACCCAGCAGGTACCACGGGAAGGTGGCCGACGCGTACGGGACCGCGGCCAGCTGCTCGCCCTTCTCGGAGTCGTAGTTGGTGTAGAACGAGATGCCGGTCTCGTCCACGCTCTTGCACAACACCGTGCGGGTGACGGGTCTGCCCTGACCGTCGACCGTGGCGATCACCATCGCGTTGGGTTCCGCCACACCGGCCTGTTCGGCGTCGGACATCCACCGGTTGAGCAGCGCAACCCAGCCGTCCTCGAGCCAGTCGGCGTCGAGGTCACCGCTGCCGTCCTTCTCCACCGATCCGTATTCGACGCGCATCCGCGCCAGGTGATCAGATGTGCCCACCCGTCAGACGCTACGCCGGGCCGGACCGTCGGCTCAGCCGATGGGGCCAGGTGCGACAATCGGCCCATGACAGCGGTGCCGAAGGATTTCGCCCCGGGGTTGGCGGGCGTGGTGGCGTTCGAAACCGAGATCGCCGAACCTGACAAGGACGGCGGGGCGCTGCGCTACCGCGGCGTCGACATCGAGGATCTGGTGGCCCACCGAGTCACCTTCGGCGACGTCTGGGGGTTGCTGGTCGACGGCCGCTTCGGCCGCGGGCTGCCGCCCGCCGAGCCGTTCCCGCTGCCGATCCACAGTGGCGACGTCCGCGTCGACGTCCAGGCCGGCCTGGCGATGCTGGCACCGATCTGGGGTTACCCACCGATCCTCGACATCGACGACGAGACGGCACGCGACCAACTCGCCCGGGCGTCGGTGATGGCCCTGTCCTATGTCGCCCAGTCCGCCCGCGGGATCTACCAGCCCGCCGTCCCGCAGCGCACGGTGGACGAATGCGACACCGTGACAGCTCGTTTCATGACGCGCTGGCAGGGTGAGCCCGATCCCCGCCACGTCGAGGCCATCGACGCGTACTGGGTCAGCGCGGCCGAGCACGGCATGAACGCCTCCACGTTCACCGCCCGGGTCATCGCCTCGACCGGAGCAGACGTGGCCGCCGCCCTCTCCGGCGCGATCGGCGCGATGAGCGGGCCGCTGCACGGCGGTGCCCCGGCCCGGGTGATCCCGATGATCGAGGAAGCCGAGCGCACCGGCGACGCCCGCGCGGTGGTCAAGGGCATCCTGGACCGCGACGAGAAGCTGATGGGATTCGGTCACCGGGTCTACCGGGCCGAGGACCCCCGCGCCCGGGTGCTGCGCGCCACGGCCAAGCGACTGGAGGCGCCGCGCTACGAGGTGGCCGCCGCGCTGGAACAGGCGGCGCTGGCCGAGTTGCGGGAGCGCAGGCCCGACCGGGCGATCGAGACCAACGTCGAGTTCTGGGCTGCGGTGATCCTCGACTTCGCGCAGGTCCCGCCGAAGATGATGCCCGCGATGTTCACCTGCGGCCGCACCGCGGGCTGGTGCGCCCACATCCTCGAGCAGAAGCGGCTCGGCAAGCTGGTGCGGCCGTCGGCGGTGTACGTGGGCCCCGACCCGCGCAGCCCGGAGTCGGTCGAGGGATGGGACGTGCTGGCCCGGCGATGACCGCACCCGACGCCCGCGCGGTGTTCAGCTCGGCGGCAGACTCTTTCGTCGCTCTGGTGCGGCGGATCCCGCACGAGCGCTGGGGTGACCCGGGGCTCGGCGAGTGGACCGTGCGGGATCTGGTCGGCCATGCCTCGCGGTCGCTGATCACCGTCAGCGCGTATGTGAACGTCGCGGCCCGGCGCGAGGACGTCGCCGACGCGGCGGACTACTACGTCAAGATCCGTCCCTACGCCGCGGGGATGGGTGCGGCGGCCGTCGTCGAGCGTGGCCGGCAGGCGGGCCGCGAACTGGGTGATGACCCGGCCGCGACGGTCGAGGCGCTGGCCTCGCGGGTACAGGCCGACCTCGCCGCCGTCGAGGACCCGCTGATCGAGGTGATCGGCGGCCTGGGTATCCGGCTCAGCAGCTACCTGCCCACGCGGACGTTCGAACTGGCCGTCCACGGCCTGGACATCGCGCGTGCCGTCGGCATCGACCACCGACCACCCACCGAGGTGCTCGCCGACGCGGCGGCGCTGGCGGCGCGCATCGGCGTCGCGCTCGGCCACGGACCGTCCATGTTGTTGGCCCTGACCGGCCGCGACGGGCTGCCCGCCGGATTTTCCGTCGTGTGATCTGTTGCCCGCGATGAGTTTCTGATCGGGTGGAGGTCTGTACCGGCAGTCCACCTACCGTGAGGAGTAACCATGGCCGTGAAAGACGAAGCCAACCAACCCATGCTGGTGCCGCACCTCGTCGTCGACGACGCCGCGGCCACGCTCGACTTCTACGCCAAGGCGTTCGGCGCCGAGGAGATGGTGCGGATGCCCGGACCCGGCGGGAAGCTGATCCACGCCGCCATGCGGATCAACGGCGCGATGGTGTTTCTCAACGACGACTTCCCCGAGTTCAACGACGGTAAGGCGGGCACGCCGACCGCGCTCGGCGGTTCACCGGTGACCATCCACCTCCACGGCCCGGACGTCGACGGGCGGTTCCAGCGGGCGCTCGATGCCGGCGCCACCGTCGTCAACCCGTTGGAGGAGCAGTTCTGGGGTGACCGCTACGGGGTGGTGCGGGACCCGTTCGGCCACCAATGGTCGCTGGCCGAGACCGTCCGCGAGGTCGACATGAACGAGGTGCTGTCGCAGATGGGCGACGGCGGCTAACTCGGGATGTAGGTCTGCAGCAGCGGAACCGGCAGTCCGTTGACGGTGGTGATGCCGCTCAGCGCCGCGATGCTCGCCGGTTTCGGGATGCGTTCGAGCTCAGGGGTTTCCGGGTCCGAACCGTACAGCCCGAACTGCAGCTCGTAGCCCTCGGACCACTCCAGGTTGTCGACGAACGACCAGTGGGTGTATCCGCGGATGTCTGTTCCGTGCGCCACCAGGTCCTGCACGACCGCGATGTGGTTGACGAGGTAGGACGGCCGCTTGGTGTCGTCGTCGTCGGCGATCCCGTTCTCGGTGACCCACAGCGGCTTGCCGTAGGACGCCGCGAGCTCGAGCACCTCCCGGAAACCGCCGGGGTCGGTCGGTTGGTTGAAGTCACTGCAGGTCGGCTCCTGCGGCGAGCAGCGAATCGGGAAGCCCCGCAGGAACGGGAAACCCGGCAGCGGCGCGACACCGAAACCCACCATGGGTTGTGACCCGTAGTACTGCACCCCGAGGAAGTCGACCTTGCCGGCCATGCCGGGATGGATCTCGTCGGCGGTCTGCACGCCGTCGAAGTCGGCATCCACCCAGCCGTCGATCACCGCGTTCGGAAACCACTTGTTGTAGAAGTGGTTCCACGCGTCGGCGGCCTGCACATCGAGCGGGTTCACCGGGTTGGCGGGCCGCGCCGGGATCATGTTGTGGGTGAAGCCGACGAACGCCGCCGGCCCGCCCGTGGCGGCCGCGGTGGTGTCCCAGGCGTGGATCGCGTCATAGGCCGCGACGTGACCGATGGCCTGGTTGACCAGGAACGTCGACGCCAGGTCGGGCCGGATGACCCCCGGCGGCCAGTTCGGCACGACCCACGGGATCGCCAGGAACTCCGTGAGCACCGGCGGGAAAGGTTCGTTGAGGGTGGCCCAGTTGTCGACCTGGTCGCCGTATTTCCACGCCAGGTAGGCGGCGTACTTCTCGAACTCCGTCGCGGTGGTCGGCGACAACCAGCCCGCCGCGGGCGCCGGCAGACCGAGCTGGATCAGCGGACGCGCGACGATCGGGTCGTGCACCCACACGGGCAGCGTGAAGTGGTTGACGGTGACGAACGGGTCCAGGCCGTACCGCCGCAGTGTGGCGAACACGTCCCGGTAGTGGGCCACCGCGTCCTGGTCGGCCAACAAGTCGAGCGCCTCGAGATCGGCCAGGCTCAGCGCGCCGCCCTCGTCGGTGATGTCCACCGCGGCGGTGGAATTCGGGAAGATGCGGCTCCACTCGATGCTCATCCGGAAGGTGTCGACGCCGAGCTGGTCGCGGGCGAGCGCGGCGTCGCCCTCATAGGACACGTAGGCGCCCGGCCCGTTCTCCGGCACACCGTTGACCAGCCCGAGCAGCCGGTTGAGCGGATCGTGCACCCACCGGTACCAGTCCGAGCGGGTGTCCACCGGAGAGCCCGGTCCGCCTTCGGCCTGAAAGCCGGAATGTGCCACTCCCCAACGGAAATCGTCCGGCAGCGCGAGGTCGATGCCGTCGACCGGTGACACGTTCACCGTGATGGTGACGCTGCGGCCGTGCCCGCCGCCGGGGTTGAGGAGGTCGCCGATGATCGGCACGAACTGCAGCCAGCCGAACAGGCCGTGGACGTGCAGCCCGTCGTGCTCGTCGCTGACGGCGACCGTGAACGTGTCGGTGCCGCCGACCGCGGCCATCGCGTTCATCGGCCGGTACACGAAGTTGCCGTCGGCGTCGACGGTGACGGTGCCTCCGTGGCGGGGGCGCCCGATCACGGTGTAGGTCAGCGCATCACCGTCGGGATCCTCGACGCCGACGTTGCCGGTGATCCGCACCTCGCCGTCGGCGGTGAGGCTCTGGGTGTGGGGCACCGGATTCTCGACGGGGGTGGGCGTGCCGTTGAAGAGCTCCCGCCGCACCCAGGCCAGCAGGGCCCAGCCCGACGGGTCGGCCGGCGGCCGGGGCGGATCCGCGGCGAACGGTCTCAGCACCGCGTCGACGAAGCTGGTGGTCAGCTGCACGACATAGGTCACGGCGGTGCGCAGATCGAACGCGGTCGGCCACGGCCGCCAGGACGGCACCTCGGGCGGATCGAGAGTCGTCGTCGAGACCGCGGCGCCCTGTTCGACGGCTAGGCGTTGGCTCGCGCCTGTGTCGACCGGGTCCTCGACCGTGGTGGACGAAATGGTTTCGGCCGCTTCGACCGGGACGTCCCGGTCCGGCTCGCCCCGGCCTTCGGTTTCGGCGGTGTCGTCGTCACGTGCGAGGACCGGCTCGTCGTCGTCGGGAGTACCGTACGGCTCGTCGTCGCCGGCATCCTCGACGTCGGCGTCCTCGACGTCGGTGTCCTCGCGGTCGTCGTCCTCGCGGTCGGCGTCTTCGGTGTCCTGCTCCTGCTCCTGCTCCTGCTCCTGCTCATCCACATCGTCGACAGCCTCGGGGTCAGCGGCCAGTTCCGGCTCGGCGTCGCCGTCCGACTCCGGCCCGCTGTCCCCGCCCGCCTCGGTCGCCGTGCGTTCGGACTCCGACGTGGTGGCCCCGGCGGCGTCCTCGGTCGCCCACGCGACGCCGGAACCGGTGAACACCGCGGCCCCGACGCCCAGCGCGACCGCCAACGCTCCGACGCGACCCACGCACTGCGCTGAACCCATGCCTTTGCATACCTCCGCCCGGCGGGCCCGGTCACCGGTTTGACCAAACTCCGCCCGCCCGCAGAAGTGGGTGGAATGAGTCAGCGACGAAGACCGGCGAGCAGCCGCCGATGCACCGGAGGGGTGAACGTACTCGCGGCGGCACCCGTCATCTCGGCGACCGAGGTGAACTTGTCGCGCGGGCGAAGCCCGGCCCCGCGGGCGATCTCGGCGCGGTCGATGGCCTTCCATCCGTCGGCGTCGATCACGGCCGGCTGCCTGCCGCGGACGAACCGGGGCAGCGCCGTCGCCTTCTCGACGGGGCGGGCGAGCAGACCGTCGTTGTAGTCGGCCACCAGATTGTGCACGGTCTCGGCCGCGCAGGACTTGTTGGTGCCGATGAAGCCCGTCGGTCCGCGTTTGATCCAGCCGGCCACGTAGCTACCGCGTACCGGTTCGCCGGTCCCGGGATCGATCACCCGGCCGCCGGCGTTGGGAACCACGGCTGCGGCGTCGTCGAACGGCAGGGCCCGGATGGGTTTGCCGCGGTAGCCGATCGAGGTCAGCACCAGACCCGCGGGAAGGTCCCGTGTCTGCTCGGTTCCGGTCACGGTGAATTCCACGCCGGTGGCCCGCTGCTCCCCCACCACCCGCCGCGGCGTCAGGTGGTAGGCCAACCTGATCCGGGGCCGGGTGATCGGCGCGGAAGCGTCGCCGAGCTTCGACAGGATCTCGAGCTTGTTGAGGGTGAGCGGGTCGGTGGTCTCGGCCAGGGCGGTGAGCACGCGTTCGTGGTCGGCGGGGTCGAGCACCACCTCGCACGTCGAGGCGAGGCCGATCAGCTCCGGCAGCGTGAACGCCGAGGCCGCCGGCCCGCGCCGGGCCGCGATCACGACCTCCTGCACGTGTGAGTCGCGAAGCGCTGCCAGCGCATGATCGGCGATGTCGGTGCGCGCCAGCAGGTCCGGATCGGTGGTCAGGATGCGGGCCACGTCGAGTGCCACGTTGCCGTTGCCGATGACGACGACCCGGTCACCGCTGAGATCCACTGGAAGCCCGGCGAATTCGGGATGGCCGTTGTACCACGCGACCACCTCGGTGGCCGTTGCGGTGCCCGGCAGATCCATGCCGTCGACATCCAGGCGCCGGTCGTCGGGCGCGCCCACCGCGTAGAGGACGGCGTGATGGTGGTCGAGCAGTTCGTGGTGGGTGAGGTCCGAGCCCACCTCGACGTTGAGGTAGAACGTGAAACCGGGACGGGCGGCGATCGTGTCGAAGAGCCTCGTCACCCGCTTGGTGCTCTGGTGGTCGGGTGCGACGCCGGCGCGCACCAGACCGTAAGGCGTCGGCAACTTCTCGAAGACGTTGACGCGCACGTCTTTCTGGGTGAGCAGTTCGTCGGCGGCGTACATCGCGGCCGGCCCCGAACCGACGATCGCGACCCGCAGCGGCCCTTCCGGCCTCGGGTGCACAACGGGCCCCTCCTGCACCGGCGCCAGCTTCGACGTCGGCGGCAGCTTGCCGTCACGCTTCGGGTAGAACGCTGCGTTGAGTTCGACGAACGGGAGCTGCTCGGGTGTCAGCCGGGTGTCCGGGGCGATGGCCCCGACCGGGCAGGCCGAGACGCAGGCCCCGCAGTCCACGCAGGCGGCCGGGTCGATGTAGAGCATCTCGGCCGTCGCGAAGCCGGGCTCGTCCGGCGTCGGGTGGATGCAGTTGACCGGGCAGGCGTAGACGCAGGACCCGTCGCTGCAGCACGACTGGGTGACCACATGAGGCACTGGGGGATCCTGTCCTAGGCGGCGCTGACCACGTGTTGCCGCGCGGGCTCACTGCGGTAGCGGCTGGGGGGCCCGTCGATCTTGCAGATCCGCCACATCAGCTTCGCGAACGGGTTCATCAGGCCGGTCTCGTGGCACAGCATCCGGACGTCGCCGAACATGTCGCGCAGGAACTGCCGCGCCTCCGGGGTGCCGAAGAAGATCTCCTTCTTCACCGAGCGGGGGATGTCGAACTCCTGCCAGAAGGACTTCGGCGGCACGATGATCGCCTGGCACAGCACCCGCATGATGATCGGCACGTTCAGCGACAGCAGGAATTTCTGCCTGCGCTTCAGGTGGGGCACCCGCTTGCGCAGGTACTCGTGCGCGAACGAGATGTGCCTGGCCTCCTCGGCGACGTGAATCGCCATCACGCGCTCCATGATGGGGTGCAGCGACTTGCCCTCACGCAGCACGTTCTTCTGCGTGTGGTCGATCGGCTCCTCGCCGGCGAGCACCCCGAAGAAGAACGGGATCGGCAGCGGGCCGGCGGCCAGCGGGATGAACTGCGACAGCCATTTCAGCATCCGCGGCATGCCGGGGACATCGGCGCCGATCCGGTTGACCATCTCCTGGAACATCATCGTGTGGTTGCACTCCTCGACCGATTCGTGGAGGCAGTACCGGTACTCCGGGGAACCGTTGGGCACCCAGAAGGCGTAGTTCATCAGGCCCCGGATCAGGATGGACTCGAAGTGCAGGCCGACCTTCGCGACGTTGGCCTGCCGCCACATCCCGATCTCGATCTGCTTTTCCTTCGGCTGGGACTGATACCACGCGTGCCTGCCAAACGGGTCGGTGCCGGGCAGGATCCACCGCTCGTCGCCCGGTGTCACCGCGAACTCCGGCGAATCCCAGTCGATGTCGGTGTACGGGTTGAAGTTCCGTCGCACCGATCCCTCGGACAGGGTGGTCAGCGTCTCCACGTACTCGGTGTCGTCGAGCACGTCCATGTTCTTGCGCCAGCGCCGGATCATGCGCGTCCGAGCTTCCTTGACAGCCATTGGCGGCCTCCCGTGAGGTTTACATTCGTCTGCCCGTTGTCCAGTGACAGTACCCGCGGTCCCATGAATTAACCAGAGCCCCCACCTGGATGTGCGCCACCGGGGTTATCCACATCACATGTGACGTGGATCACTACGGCCCTGGGTGTCGGATGTTCGCCCCGGGGGCCGACGACGCCCGGATCATCGCGGCCTGACCTCCGGTTCTAGGCTGGACGCCATGGCCGAGAACCTGGACATCCCCGCCGACCTGAAGCCCGCCGACGGACGATTCGGCTGCGGGCCGTCCAAGGTCCGGCCGGAGCAGTTGCAGGCCCTGGCCGCCGCCGGCGACCTGTTCGGCACCTCGCACCGTCAGGCACCGGTGAAGAACCTCGTCGGCCGCGTCCGCGACGGGCTTCGTCAGCTGTTCTCCCTCCCCGACGGTTACGAGGTGATCCTCGGCAACGGCGGGTCGACGGCGTTCTGGGACGCCGCCGCGTTCGGCCTGATCGACAAGCGCTCACTGCACCTGACCTACGGCGAGTTCAGCACGAAGTTCGCCTCCGCGGTGGCCAAGAACCCGTTCGTCGGGGAGCCCGTGGTCATCAAGTCCGAGCCGGGCAGCGCACCTGCGCCGCAGGCCGACCCGTCGGTGGACCTCATCGCGTGGGCGCAGAACGAGACGTCGACCGGGGTGGCCGTGCCCGTGGTGCGCCCCGAGGGCTCCGGCGACGCGCTCGTCGCGGTCGACGCCACCTCCGCGGCGGGCGGCCTGCCCGTCGACATCACCCAGGCCGACGTCTACTACTTCGCGCCGCAGAAGAATTTCGCCGCCGACGGCGGCCTGTGGATCGCGGTCCTGTCCCCCGCCGCGTTGGCCAGGGTCGAGGCCATCGCCGGCGCCGGGCGCTGGGCGCCGGACTTCCTGTCGCTGCCGCTCGCGATCGACAACAGCGTCAAGAACCAGACGTACAACACCCCCGCCATCGGAACGCTGATTCTGCTCGCCGAACAGATCGAGTGGCTGCTCGGCAACGGCGGCCTCGACTGGGCGGTCAAGCGCACCGCGGAGTCGTCCTCACGCCTGTACTCGTGGACCGAGGCGGCGTCGTTCGCGACGCCGTTCGTCACCGACCCGGCGCTGCGCTCGCAGGTGGTCGGGACGATCGATTTCTCCGACGACGTGGATGCCGCGGCCGTCACCAAGATCCTGCGGGCCAACGGGATCGTGGACACCGAGCCCTACCGCAAGCTGGGCCGGAACCAGCTGCGGGTCGGGATGTTCCCGGCAGTGGATCCCGACGATGTCAGCGCGCTGACCGCGTGCGTCGACTGGGTGGTCGAGCGGTTGTAGGCCCGCGCCGCGTGTCACCGCGGTTACGGGTTGATAACGCAGTAGGGTGACCTTTCATATCGGGCCCGCGCAAGCCCGGAGGAGGTCGCGAATGAGGGAGCTGAGGGTCGTCGGATTGGACGCCGACGGCAGACGCATCATCTGCGAAGCCGGCGACTCCGACGAGAAGTTCGTCCTTCGCTCCGATGACCGGCTCAAGGCCGCCGTGCGCGGCGACCGTGCCGGTGCCAGCCAAACTACGATCGATGTCGAGGTTCCCACCTTGCTGCGTCCCCGCGAGATCCAGTCGAAGATCAGGGCCGGCGCGTCGGTCGAGCAGGTCGCCGCGGCCGCCGGGGTCGACATCGCCCGGGTCGAACGGTTCGCCCATCCGGTACTGCTGGAGCGCGCCCGCGCGGCCGAACTGGCCACCGCCGCGCATCCTGTCCTCGCCGACGGTCCGTCGGTGCTGACGCTGCTGGAGACGGTCACCTCGGCGCTCATCGCCCGCGGCCTGGACCCGGACGGGACGAACTGGGACGCCTGGCGCAACGAGGACGGTCGGTGGACCGTGCAGCTGGCGTGGAAGGCCGGCATGTCGGACAACGTCGCACACTTCCGCTACGCACCCGGCGCCCACGGCGGCACCATCACCGCGTTCGACGACGCCGCATCCGAGCTGATCGACCCGAACTTCGCACGCCCGTTGCGGCCGCTGGCCGCGGTGGCACAGCTGGCCCTCGAAGAGCCCCAGCCGGCACCCGCACCCGCACCCGCGCCCGCCCCCGAACCGCAGCCCGACCTGGTGCCCACCGACATCATCGGTACCCGGATCTACCGCCAGGGCAAGGAGGAGTTCGACATCGAACTCGGCCCGGTGGTGGTCAACTTCCTGCTCGCCGACGAGATCAACCGCG
>NZ_LMVQ01000147.1 GCF_001545925.1 Mycobacterium sp. NAZ190054
AACCTAGAGCACCCGACCGCGTGCGCGTCCCCCATTGCCCTGCGGACACACCGAGAACACTTGAGACTCAACCAAAAACACCGCTGACCAGCGAGAAGGCGCCCACTAAAACACTAGGAGCGCCTCATATGTTCGACACAGTGCCGGCGACAGTGAGCGGCCACCGGGGAGCGATACGAAAAACGGCCCGGGAGTACCGGGCCGTCCTGGGGCATGTGGTGCGCGATACTGGGATTGAACCAGTGACCTCTTCCGTGTCAGGGAAGCGCTCTCCCGCTGAGCTAATCGCGCCGGGAACACCGTTGGAGGTGGAGACGGGAATCGAACCCGTGTGCACGGCTTTGCAGGCCGTTGCCTCACCACTCGGCCACTCCACCGCTGGGGTCGATGCCTGCAACCTCGAGCGGATGACGGGATTCGAACCCGCGACCCTCACCTTGGCAAGGTGATGCGCTACCAACTGCGCTACATCCGCGCGCCACGAGCGAGATCGTCGCCCGTCGCGATGCAGAACGATAGTCCAGGCAGTTGGGCATACACAAATCCCTTGCTCGCGCGGCGTGCCGAACCTCAGAACAGCTGGTATGCCTGACGGGAAATCATGAACCCGTGGCCCTCGGAATTCGAGCAGCGGATGCCCGCGGGTTCGCTGCCGCAGCGCATCCCGCCCCCGGCCCGGAACTGTCCGTAGTCGAGGACCGGTCCGCTGCCCAGCGTGGTGTCGCCGGCGCAGACGAACCCGGCAGCGCCGGTCGCCGTCAGGTAGATGCCCTGCCCGTAGCCGGTGAACTCCGGGCAGTCGGCCGGTCGTGGGGGAGGCGCCCAGTCGCGCGCCGCGATGTCGCAGCGCACCGAGTCCTCGGCCAGGATGCAGCCGATGTTGCCGCTCGGCGAGGTGAATCCGACGATGTCGGCCGCGGCCGCCGGCGCGGCGAGTACCGCCGTGGCCGCCGGGGCGGCGAACAGTGCCGCGGCCAGCGTCGCGGGGATGGTCGGACGCGTCATGCGGGGCAGGTTACCTGGGTGAACGAGCCGGGGCGGGGTGAACCGGCGGGCCGCTCACCAGGGCATTTCTCGGCCGATCGCCGCCGCGTGCTAGTCTTCTGCCTCGTTCGCTCCGTCGGATATCCGGTCTCGTAGCTCAGTGGGAGAGCGTCCGCCTCACACGCGGAAGGTCGCTGGTTCGAACCCAGCCGGGACCACCACGCAGGATCACGGTGATGCCATCGAGGTGCAACCGATGGGCTCGAAACGCATTGCCCGGCAATCTCCCACACCCGTGTCGGCTCACCGGGTGCGCCGGCCCGGCTTCCCGCTCCACTTCACGTGGTGTCTGCTGTGGGCGAGGCGGTCGAGCCTGGCCAGCCCGGAGCTCAGATCGCCGGTCAGTGGGAGTTCTCCGTCGGGATCGCAGATGGCCAGCAGGCGCTGCACCGCGGGGCTGCCGACGATGACCCAGTCCACGTCGTTACGCGCGTTGTGCACACTGATGTAGTACAGCGCGGTGAAGCCCTGACTGCCGAAGAAGTCGACCGCGCGCAGGTCGAGTACCAACTGCCGCGAGACGCGGGTGTGGCGTTCGACGTAACGGGCCAGCGCCCGGCCGTTGACGGCGTCGATCTCGCCGATCACGGCGACCGCGACCCGGTGGGAGGAACAGTGGCGCGCCGCGAAGGTCGCGTTACCGCTTCGCTGCTGCTCCTCGGTCTGGGCGACAGCGGGCCGGTAGGTGTGTTCGGTACTGACGGCGACCATCCTCACTTCCGTTGCGTCACTGCAGAGAAGCCTTGCCGGGTACACCGCCGAATTTGGTCGCCAGCTACCGCAGTCAGGCTGCGCCGTGCGGCGCATTCGCGGGCTGGGGACTCAACCTCTGGCCAGATTAGTACGAATCTCGCAGGTTGTGCCGGGTTCGACACGATCGCCAATCCTGGGCCGTCAGGCCCGATTTGGCCGGCACCGGAAGCCTGGTGGCGTCTACGTGCGCATCGTGGCGGTCGGCACCGCGACGGAATCCGTGGTGTGATCTGCCATCGTCGTCGCAGTCCTCGTCAGCCGACCTGGTCGCGCAGCGTGGCCAGCGCCCTGGCCAGCAACCGCGACACATGCATCTGCGAGACACCGATCTGTTCGGCGATCTGGCTCTGCGTCCGGTTGTCGAAGAAGCGCAGCTGAAGAACGAGGCGGTCGCGGGCCGGCAGCTTGGCCAGAAGCGGCTGTACCGTCTGGATGTCGACGACCCGCTGGATGTTCTCGTCGGCGGCGCCGATGGTGTCGAGCAGCGTCAGCCCGTCACCGTCGCCGCCCCGCATCGTTTCCTGCTCGGTGGAACGGGTGGAATACGCGTTCGAGGCCACCAGCCCCTCGACGATCTCCTCACGGTCCATACCGAGGTATTCGGCCAGTTCGCTCGGTGTCGGCGCCCGGTTGAGTTGGTGGGTGAGTTCGGACTTGGCGCTGTTCAGCCGCACGTTGAGTTCTTTGAGGCGCCGAGGAACCTTCAGCGACCAGCCGTGGTCGCGGAAGTAGCGGCGCACCTCGCCCATCATGGTCGGGACCGCGAAGGCAAGGAAATCGTTGGCGGAGTCGACGTCGAAGCGGTTGACGGCGTTGAGGAGGCCGACGCGCGCCACCTGGACGAGGTCTTCATGGGCTTCGCCACGTCCGCGGAAGCGCCGCGCGATGTGGTCGGCCAGGGGCAGGCAGCGCTCGATGATCGCCTCGCGTTGCCGCCGGAACGGCGCTGATTCGGGGTCGAGAGCCGCCAGCGCGCGGAACATGTCGACGACGTCGTCGTAGCCGCCTCCTGCTCTTCCGCGTGTTCTGGTGGGTTGCTGATGCTCGACCGGCGCGGGCTGGGCGCTCGTGCTGTCGATGGTCTTCGGGTGTTCGATTGTCTGCACAGGTCACGCTTTCGGGTCGTGAACGTGGCGGTGGAATGTTCGACGCCCGACCGGTGGGGAACGCGGACGGGGCGGTGAAATGTCCTGGAGTGAGTCCATTGAAGAAAGGGCGAACATTTTCGTCACGTTGGGGACCGCTCACTTGCGATTGGCATTCGGACCAACGGATCACGCCGGGTGCTCGACATGCGCTTGCTGCGGTAGGTATGTCACCGCCGACACCTGAAACGCCCGATATTTCAAGCATTTTGTGGTGCGTCGGGATGACTTTCTTTCATCACCTGCTACTGACAATACGGGTCCGAGAAGCAAGCGCAACCCCCGCCGCGGGGTTATTAGCGTTCCTTAACCTCGCCGTCGACTGCTGTATGCCCGGCCCGCGCCGGTCCTGCTGCGGCGTGAACCTTGTGAGCGGCGGTCAGAACCAGACTTTTCGTCCGCCGACGGGCCGACCGACGGCACCGAGAATCCACAACACGATGCCGACCACGACGAGAATCCCGCCGATGGTGTACAGGATCGAGAGGCCGGTGAAGTAGCCGATCAGCAACAGGATGATGCCGAGGATGATCATTTTTGCTCCGATCCGAGGCGGCGGGGGTCAGCACTGCTAACAGGGGGTTGCCAGGGCGGTCAGACCTGAAACATCGCCGGTGGTGTGCCGGATCGTTGCGCTGCTCGGCACACGTCGGCGGTGCGGGGGTTTAACCCCACACGCCTGGGCAACTCCTGGCTTGTCCCGCCAGAGAGCAAGGAGCACACACCATGCTTGGAACCATCCTCGGCGCCATCGTCGTCGGCCTCATCGTGGGCGCACTGGCCAGACTCGTCATGCCGGGCAAGCAGAACATCGGTGTGGTGATGACTGTGGTGCTCGGGGCGATCGGTTCGTTCCTCGGCACCTGGGTCTCGTACAAACTGGGCTATCCCAGCCAGGATGGCGGCTTCAAGATCATCCCGTTCCTCGTCGGCGTCATCTTCGCCGTCGTGCTGATCGCGGCGTACCTCGGAATCACCGGGAGGCGCAGCGCGCGGCCTCGGGTCTGACCGTCGCTCAGCCGAAGGCCGTGCCGCACATACGGTGTCGCGCGTTTGGCGGCTCCTGACGGTGGGCATCAACCCGCCATGACGCACCAGGTCAGCAGCCTCCAACGCCAGCATCAGTCACCGGCTCCGGTCGTCAGGAAGCGTCGGCCCGTCACCGTGGCCGGAGCGTTCGCCGCGGGTCTGGCGACCGGCGCGCTGACCCGTGCCCGGCGCTCGCAGCCGAACCCGAGAATCGCCGCGGCGGACAGCGCCGGCGACGGGCGGGCCGAACCGCGCCGTGCCGAGACCGCCCATCCAGGAACGGAAGCCACCGACGCGGTCGGCGCCCCGGACGCCGACGACCCGCAGAAACCGGATTCGCCGACCGAGCTGACGCGGCCGTCGATGATGTACGTGCTGCGCCAGACAGCCAGTCAGTTCAGCCGTGACCAGTGCACGGACCTGGCCGCGGCGCTGACGTATTACGCGGTGCTGTCGCTGTTTCCCGCGCTGGTCGTGGTGATGTCGCTGTTGGGAGTGCTGGGCCAGGGGGAACGCACCGCGGACTCGATCCTGCAGATCGTCGACGACGTCAGCCCCGGTGCGGCCGTCGACGTGCTGCGCGGGCCGATCGAGAACCTCGTCGACGCACCATCGGCCGGCTTCACGCTGGTCGCGGGCATTCTGGGTGCCCTCTGGTCGGCGTCCGGTTTCGTCGGGGCGTTCGGCCGCGCGATGAACAGGATCTATGAGGTGCAGGAGGGCCGGCCGGCCTGGAAACTGCGGGCACAGCAACTCGCGCTCACGTTTGCCGGACTCATCGTCGCCGCCGCGGTCGCGCTGCTGCTGGCGCTGAGCGGACCGGTCGCCGAGGCCGTCGGCGGTTACCTCGGCATCGGTCAGACGGGGCTGACGATCTGGAACATCGCGCGCTGGCCGGCGCTGTTGGCGCTGGTCGTCGTCGGGGTGGCCATGCTGTACTACATCAGCCCCAACGTCCGGCAACCCAGGTTCCGCTGGATCAGCGTCGGCGCCGCCATCGCGATCGTGACCTGGGTGGTGGCCTCGCTGGGTTTCGGCTTCTACGTCGCCAACTTCGGCAACTACAACAAGACCTTCGGAACGCTGGCCGGCGTCATCGTCTTCCTGCTGTGGGTGTGGCTGACCAACCTGGCCCTGCTGTTCGGCGCCGAGGTCGACGCCGAGCTGGAACGTGGCCGACAGCTGCAGGCCGGTATCAGGGCCGAGGACACCCTCAAACTGCCGTTGCGCGACACCGCGGTGATCGACAAGAACCGGGCCAAGGACCGCGAGAACCGGCTGCGGGGGCGGAAGCTTCGCCGCTCCCGCGGGCGACAGGCGTAGGCGCCGTTTGCGCCCCCGCCCGCGGGGTACGGCCCGCGGCAACCACGCAGAGAGGAGTCCGGTGTCGTGAGCGTCGCGCGGCGTAGTCGTTCCCTGGTCCGTCGCGGTGTGAAGGTGCAGCGCAGGATCGCAGTCGTCCAGCTGCTGTTCTGGCTGGTGCTGATCGGAAGCGGACTGGCGGCCGCTGCGGTGGCGCTCGCGTTGCGGCGGCACCGTCTGGGTGCAGCTCCACCGGGCGGATGAGACATGCGGATCGTCATCACCGGAGCATCCGGAAACGTCGGTACCGCTCTGCTGAGGCGGCTCCGGGAGGACGAGGCCGGGCACGAGATCGTCGGCATCGTGCGGCGGCCGCCGGAACCGGCCGCCCCGTACGACGCCGTGCGGTGGCACCCGGTGGATCTCGCCGATCCGGACGCGGGCGCCAGGTTGCGTCCGATCCTCGACGGCGCCGACGCGGTCGTCCACCTGGCCTGGGGCTTTCAACCCACCCGGAACACCGGTTACCTGACCCGAATCGGCGTGGGCGGCACCGCCGCCGTGCTACAGGCAGCACATGACGTCTCGGTCCGGCAGCTGCTGCACATGTCGTCGGTGGGCACCTATGCCGCAGGGAGTTACGGCCGTCGGGTCGACGAATCGTGGTCGACCCGCGGCATCCCGACGTCCCCGTACAGCAGGGACAAATCGGCGGCCGAGGCGCTGCTCGACGCCTACGAGCGCGAACACGGTCATGCCGGCGTCCCCATCGCCAGGATGCGGCCGGGGTTCATCGTGCAACGCGTGGCTGCCAGCGGCCTGATGCGGTACGCGCTGCCCGGCTTTCTGCCGATGCGGGCGGTGCCGTTGCTACCGGTGCTCCCGCTGGACCGCCGGTTGTGCATCCCGCTGGTGCACGCCGACGACGTCGCCGCGGCGTTCGTCCGCGCCATCGAGCGCGGGGCGGCCGGCCCGTTCAACCTCGCGGCCGAACCCCCGCTGCGCCGCGACGATGTGGCGAAGGTGCTGCACGCGTGGCAGATCCATGTGCCGGCCGGACTGCTCGGCACCGTCGTCGACCTCACCTGGCGGGCCAGATTGCAGCCGGTCGACCGCGGTTGGCTGGACATGGCGTTCAGCGTCCCGCTACTGGACTGCGCCCGTGCGGCGGCCGAACTGGACTGGCAGCCGGAGTGGTCCTCGGTTTCCGCGCTGACCGATGTCATCGGAGGCGTTGCGCAGCAAGCACATACCGACAGCCCGCCGCTGCGCCGTCGGTCGATGGTGGAACAGCTGCGCCGCGACCTGACCGAAGGGCCGCTGACCACCCGCCATCTGCCGTGACGTGATGGACCAGCGACCGGTGGTCACGGAACCCCTTGTGTCACATCAGGAGTGTGTTTCGGCGGCTGCGAAGGGCCGTTGACCGGTCCGCTCCGGTCGTTCCGTCGGCAAGCGTCGCCGATCGCCGTGTTTTCCCAACACGGCGTCTCGCGCCACCTGCTGCCTTAGGCTGTGCGCATGCGGTTGGCGTGGCCGTTGGTGGGCCGCGGACGGGAGGCGCGGCGCATCGAGGCGGCGCTGTCGAATGCTGACACCGCCGGTGTCGTGATCTCGGGGCCGGCGGGCGTGGGTAAGAGCCGGGTGGCCACGGCGGTTCTGGATGCGGCGGCAACCCGTGGGAACGATGTGCGCTGGGTCGCGGGCTCCTCGGCTGCGCGCGAAATTCCGTTGGGCGCGATGGCCTCTTGGACGGATCCGGCGGAAAGCCACGCGTTGCAGTCGGTGTGCGGAGTGATCGAACGGCTCACCGCCGCGCCGCGGCCCGTCATGGTGGGCGTGGACGACGCGCACCGCCTTGATGACATGTCCATCTTCGTCCTCCACCAGATCGTCCAGCGCCGCACCGCCAAACTCCTGTTGACGCTGCGGGAGGGGGAGGCCGTGCCCGGTGCCCTCGCCGAGTTGTGGAAGCTCGCGGACTTCGACTGGCTCGAACTCGGGCCCCTGCCGCGGGACGACACCGCGGCCCTGTTGGCGATGACCCTGGACGGACCCGTGGAGCCGGACTCCGCCGACCGGCTGTATCAGTTGACCCGCGGCAATGTGCTCTACCTGCGTCACATCGTGGAACAGGAGGTGGCCGACGGTCGCCTGGCGCGGCGACGTGACCACTGGCGGTGGAACGGTGAGCCGTCCGTGCCGCGCACCCTGGTCGAGCTCATCGAATCCCGCATCGGGTCCCTGCGGCCCGAGGTGGCCGCTGTGATCGATCTGCTCGCCGTCGGAGAGCCTCTCGAACTTGCTGTGCTGCAACGGATCACCGACCCGGGGGCGGTGGAGGAGGCCGATGTTCTCGGGCTGATCAGCGTCGACCAGACCGGCCCGCTCACCGAGGTCAGGGTGGCTCATCCCCTCTACGCAGAGGTGCGGCGTAACCGCACCGCCCCGACACGGCTGCGCCGGCTGCGCGGGGTGGTGGCCGCTCAACTCGCGTCCGCAGCCGCTCACGACAATGTGCGGGTAGTGGTGCGCCGTGCGGCGCTGAGCCTGGACTCCGATCTGGAGCCTGATGCCGATCTGCTGTGTCGGGCCGCCCACGGTGCGGTCTGCCTGGCCGATCTGCCGCTCGCCGAACGACTGGCCGAGGCCGCCGGTCGTGCCGGAGCGGGTCCGGAGGCACAGTTGATCCGCGCGCACGCGCTGTCCTGGCTGGGCCGGGGTGAGGCCGCCGAAGAGGTCCTCACCCGCGTCGACGCCGCCGCGCTCGGCGAGGACGACTACGCCCGGTACACGTTCTTCCGCGCCAGCAACATGTTGTGGGCCCTGGCCGAACCCGCACGCGCCGAGGAGATCATCGCCGCGGCGGCGCATCTGACGTCCGCGTCTGCGCGGGACAAGATCGATGCCGTCCGCGCCGCGCACGCTTTCGCCACGGATCGGCCGGTCGAGGCGCTCACCGCGGCCGAGGGCCTGGTCCTGGAGCACCTGCCCGCGGTGGTCGGTGGGGAAGTGGCCTGGGTGCTGACCAACATCCACGGGGACGCAGGGCGCGCGGCCGCGGCGGAAGCCGTCGCCGACGCCGGATATGCGATAGTGCGCAGCTCCGACGCACCCCAGTTGGGATGCAACATCGCCGACGCACACGTCGGCGCGCTGCTGCTGTCCGGAAATGTGCGTTGCGCCGAGCAGATCGCCGAGCGTGAACGTCGACAGGCCGCCGACCTGCCCGGAGCCGCGCATCTGCTCGGGATCGCCATCGCCGGTCGCGCCGCACTCGGAGCGGGTCGGCTCGGCGAGGCACGGACGCTGTTGAGCCGCGCCGTGGTGACCCTGTCGGCCGCGGGCCACGACATCGGGTGGGGATACCGCTACCGCATCCCGTACGTCGTCGCTCTCGCAGCGACCGGTGAGATCGCCGAGGCCGCAGAGCTTCTGGCGTCCCTAGAAGCCAGGCGCCGGCCGTTCCGGTCCCTGAGTTCTGAGAGGGCAGTGGCCCGCGCCTGGGTCGCCGCGGGCCAGGGCGCGGTCAGCGAGGCGATCCGCATCCTCGGCCGCGCCGCCGACGACGCCGCGGCCGCCGGCCGGTTCGCCGTAGAGGTGGAATGTCGGCAACTCGCTACCTAGTTCGGCTTGACCGGCGTGGGGCCCAAGCGGCGCTCCCGCGGTTCTCGACACGGACCAAAGCGCAATAACGGCAAGGTTGACCATGATGCCAAGAGCTAGCACCGGGGTGGTG
>NZ_LMVQ01000148.1 GCF_001545925.1 Mycobacterium sp. NAZ190054
GAGGCGTCATCGGGAAACCACGCCCGGAATTCTTGATAGGTCCGCGGGTAGTCCACACCGCCCACGGGAGCGCCCTCGACACCCACGCTGAACAGCATAGGTCCACTTAAGCAGATAAGCAGTACATGTGTTCTAGTATCCCCAACCCCACCGACAGCCCACCACCACCGAAACCCCGACCTGTGGACGAAAACCAGATTGGGGATAACCCACCCGAAAGCCTCAAGCGCTGCGGAAAACGCGCCCAGCACCAGGCTGTACATCCGTACAGGGCAGATTGGTGACAAAATACGGCCATGGCGACCTCGTCGCGGCGCGTCGGCGCCGAAACGTCCAAGACCCGGGACACGCTGCTGGACTGCGTCGAGAAGATGATGCTCGAAGAGGGGTACGCCAGTGTCACCTATCGTGCGCTGGCTGCCAGGGCGGGCGTCACTCCCAGTTTGGTGCAGTACTACTTTCCCACCCTCGACGACGTCTTCATCGCCGCGATCCGGCGGTACTCCGAACGCAACCTCGCCTATCTCGACAAGATCATGGAGAAGCGCGCCGAGGACCCGCTCCGCGCCCTGTGGGAGTACAGCTGGGATGAGGCCACCGGCACGTTGATGACGGAGTTCATGGCGCTGGGCAACCACCGTAAGTCGATCCGCACCGAGATCGCCGCGGTGACCGAGGGCGTACGCAAGCTCCAACTCGACGCACTCACCGCGAAATTCGGCGCGGACGCACGGCCGTGGGGTGATCTGTCGCTGCCCGCACTGCAGCTGCTGATCTCCAGCCTGCCGAAGTTCTTGAACCTGGAGAAGGGCGTCGGCGTCGAAACCGCGCACGATGAACTCATCGCAGCGTTCGAAGGCTACCTGGACTCGATCGAGCCGGCTCGGAAGCGGAAACCGGCCCCGCGCAAGCGATCCCGCTGACTCAGCAGAACATCCCCCGGTAACCGCGGGCAGGATGCCTGGAAGAGATGTCTGCTGAGGCACCGAAGAGCTTCTCCCGCAACGTACCCGGGCGATACTGCCTCTGCATCAGGCCCTTACCCTGCAGCACCGGAACCAGATGCTCGAAGAACTCCTCGTAACTGTTGGGCAGCAGCGCGTTCATCACCTGCACACCGTCCACACCTGCGTCCTGATATTCCAGCAGTCGGTCGGCGATCGCCTCCGGTGAGCCGACGACCATCTGCGGCAACGACAGTGACGTCAGGAAGTCCTTGACCGTCGGCTTCGACCCCTCCGGCCAGGCATTGACCACGGCGAGGAAAGCGCCCTGGATACCCGGGATCTCGTCGATGATGTCCTCCAGCGGAGTCGCCGGATCGAATCGGCCCAAGTCCATCCCGCTCAGACTGGAGAAGTAGGCGGTCTGGGCCTCCGGGCTACGCCACTCTTCGAGCTCACCCCACTTGCGGAACGCCTCTTCGTCGGTCGACCCGATCACGAACATCATGCCCTGCAGGAACAGGATGTCGCCGTCCTGACGCCCGTGAGCGCGGGCCAGGTCGCGAACAGCACCGACCTGCTGGGCGATGGTCTCCAGTGAATAGGCTGACAGGAACATCAATTCCGCATGCTTGCCCGCGAACTGCAGCCCCGCCGGTGATCCGCCGGCCTGGGCGAGCACCGGGGTGCGCTGCGGTGAGGGTTCCATCAGGTTGAATCCCTCGACGCTGTAGCGCTCGCCGTTGTGGTTGATGTCATGCACCTTCGACGGGTCGGCGTAGACACCCTTTGAAGGATCGTTCACGATGGCGTCGACGTCCCACGTGCCCTCCCACAGCTTGTAGGTGACGTCGACGTACTCCTCGGCCCACGCGTAGCGCTGTTCGTGCGAGAGGTTGCCCGGCAGGCCGAGATTGCGGAACGCTTTCTCGTTGGCCGACGTGACGATGTTCCAGCCGATCCGGCCGTTGGACAGGTGATCGAGTGTCGATGCGGCACGGGCGAATACGAACGGATGATGGGATATCACCGAGCTGGTGTACAGGAAGCCGATGTCCTCGGTCTGCTGCGCCAGCGCCGGGATGAGCATCGTGCAGTCGGCGATCGGGACGTTCATCGCCATCTCGAAGACGATGTCTCGTGACCCGTTGTACTCGCCCTGCACTCCCATCACGTCGGTGAAGAAGAAGGCGTCGACCTTCGCCTGCTCTGCCTTCTTGGCCAGGTCGACCCACATGTCGAATCCTTTGAAACCGCGATTCCCGGCTTCCGGATGGCGCCAGCTGCCATGGAAATTGTGTCCGATCGCATCCATCACCAAGAAGGTGAAGATCATGCGCTTGCTCATTGGCACGCCTCTCTCCGGCGTCTCCGCTCGGGTGTCATACGTCCGTAGTGCATCGATGCTATACAATCGTACAACCGAAGTTTCGTGGAAGGGACCGCCAATGACGAATTCCGATGAGCACGAGCAGCTTCGTCGGCGCGTGCAGTACCTCGAGGATCGCACCGCGATCCTCGACTGCGTGATGAACCAGGCGCGCGGGCACGACCGTCACGACGCCGAGCTCATGGGTAGCGTCTACTTCGAGGACGGGATCGACGAACACGGTCCGACCGTCAAAACCGGTCCGGAGTACGGCGATTGGGCCAACCAGGCGCACACCGCGGTGTTCGAGGACCACCTGCACAACATCACAACGCACACCTGCCAGATCGACGGCGACGTCGCCCACGCCGAGAGCTACGTGATGGGCGCGATGCGCGTCAAGGGCGGCAAGGTCGTGTCACTGATGGGCGGCCGCTACATCGACCGCCTGGAACGCCGCGACGGTGTCTGGAAGATCGCGCTGCGCCGCTGCACCATCGAGTGGATGCTCAGCGGTGACTCGTCGATCCTGGGCAAGGGTGCGGTCCAGGGTTTCATCAAGGGCAAATGGGACAAGACCGACGCGTCCTACCTGCGCCCGCTGAAGCTGGACGATCCCGTCGACCGGTGGTGACGGCGTGAAACTCGCGGGACGCGTCGCGCTGGTGACCGGCGGCGCGTCGGGCATCGGCCGCGCGACGGCGCTCCGGTTGGCCGCCGAGGGCATGCAGGTGTGCGTGGTCGACATCGACGGTTCGGCGGCCGACGCGGTCGCCGAACCGCTCGGCGGTATCGGATTGCAGTGTGATGTCAGCGATCCCGCGCAGATCGACACCGCAGTCGGGTTGTGCGCCGACCGCCTGGGTGGCCTGGACCTGGCCTTCCTCAACGCCGGCATCACCATCGACTGGTCGGGAGACATCGGTTCCCTCGACCTGGCCCAGTACCGGCACTCGGTCGGGGTGAATCTCGACGGCGTGGTGTTCGGCGCCCGGGCCGCGGTGCGCACGATGCGGAAGCACAGCGCCGGCGGCGCCGATCGGGCGATTCTGGCGACGGCCTCGCTGGCCGGCCTGATGCCGTGGCACCCCGACCCGGTCTACTCGCTGGGTAAGCACGCGGTGATCGGGTTCATGCGCTCGATCGCCCCGAACTTGGCCGGCGAAGGCATTGCGGTGCACACCATCTGCCCGGGCATCACCGAGACCGGGGTACTCGGCGACCGCCGTCCGCTCGTCGAACGCATCGGCGTCCCGGTGATGGAACCGGACACGATCGCCGACGCCGTGCTCAACGCACTGGCCGCTCCGACGGACGCCACCGGCACGTGCTGGGTTGCCCAGCACGGGAAGCCGGCCTGGGCGATGGAGTTCGCCCAGGTCGACGGACCCGACACTCGGCTCAACGTACCGGTCAACCGTCGTTAGCCGGTGCGCGCAGGTGCGCGCGCGCAGCCAGCTCGTCATCGTCGACCAGCACCAGCATCTGTTCACCCGGCACGCAGAACATCGTGACCAGGAAACGGCTGCGAATGTCGCTGCGGTTGTTGGCATCCGAGTAGTGGATGACGTCGCCACCGGGCTCCCAGAACGCCTCGCCGGCCCGGATGACACGCGGTAGTTCGCCTTCGAGTTCGAACAGCATCTCGCCTTCGAGCATGTAACCGAACGCGGGCCCGCCGGGGTGACGGTGCGGGGGCGTGCCGCGACTGCCCGGCGGATACTCGATCACCACGGTCATCGTCTCGGCTCCCGCCGGGATGGTCGGCGGATGTACGCCCTGCACGACCGTGACCGCGGTCTTCCACTCGTCGCCGTACTCTCCGGACATCGGTGTGCCTCTCATGCCGCGCGTTGGATGTCGGGCACGAAACGTCCACGAGCGCAGTCGGTGTCGGCCAGGGCGCGGCGCAGCTGGGCGCGCGCCCGGTACACCCGCGACATCACGGTGCCGACCGGAATGGCCATGATGGCCGCGGTCTCGGCGTAGGTGTAGCCCTCGACGTCGGCGTAGTACAACACCGTGCGGAAGCGCTCCGAGAGTTGCTCCATCGCGGCGCGGAGGTCGTCGTCGGGCAGGGATTCCAACAGCTCGGCCTCCACCGACCGGAGTCCCGTCGACAGCGGCGCCGGGTGGCGGGCCAGATCGCGGTCGGTGATCTGATCGGAGAGCACCTCAGCCGGGCGGCGCTCTTTCCATCGGTACGCATTGATCCACTGGTTGTACTGAATCCGGAAAAGCCAGGCCTGAAGGTTGGTGCCCTGCTGGAAGTTGCGGAATCCCGTATAGGCACGGACCAGGGTTTCCTGCAGCAGGTCCTCGGCGTCGGCGTCGTTGTGGGTCAGGCGGCGGGCGCCCCGGAGCAGGACGTCGACCAGCGGCCAGACCTCTTCGGCGAAGCGTTCCTTCAGTTCGGCGGTGGAGTCGATGTCGTCGGGACCGATGACCTTCATGGGAGTACCTCCGGTTGATTTCTCCGAGCCCGGACGGGCCGTCGAGATCAGACTCGCGGGAAACCACCCATGGGGAACCCTTGGTAGTCCGTAGTCTCCGTGGCCCCTAGTGAGACCACGTGACGGTGCGCAGCTGCCTGCGCGACGTGATGCCCAACTTCACGAACACCTTGCGCAGGTGCCATTCGACGGTGTGCACGCTGATGAACAGCTGGGCGCCGATCTCCTGGTTGGTCAGGCCGTCGGCGGCCAGCCGGGCGATCTGCGCCTCCTGCGCGGTCAGCTCGTCGCCGGTGCTCAGCGGCTGTTTACGGACCTTCTCGCCGACTGCGACCAGCTCCCGGCGGGCGCGCTCGGCGTAGCCCCGCGCCCCCATCCGGGCGAACATGTCGTGGGCCTCGTTCAGGTGCCGCCGGGCGTCGCCGCGCCGGTTCACCCGGCGAAGCCATTCGCCGTAACCGAGATGGGCCCGTGCCCGGTGCACCGCCACTCGGGATCGGCTCAGCTGGTCGAGGGCCTCGTTGAACAGTCGGTCGGCGTCGGCATTGTCGGCCAGCAGGGCTCGTGCGCTGGCCATCGCACCGAGTCCCCACGGCGTGCCACTGGCACCTGCCCGTTCCTCGATGTGACCGATGGCTTCGCGAGCGGCGTGGAGTTCACCGATATGCGAGGCGGCTTCCACCAGCTCGTGCAGCGCCCAACTGTAGAAGCCGAGGTCCTCGTACTCGCAGGCGGCACGTGCGGCTGCGAAAGCCTCCTCGTAGCGGCCCAGGCCGTTGTAGAGCACTGCCGTCGCATACCCGGTCAGCCCCAGCAATCGCCCTTCACCACGCTCGGCGCCGTGGGCGGCGGCGGCGTCGATCAACCGGGCGGCCTCCACGGCGTCGCCCCGCCATGCGGCGATCACCAGGAAGTGGTACGGGAGCGCCCTCTGATTCGTCGTGGCCGCCGCGATGGACTGCGCCTCGGCGATCAACGTGGCGGCCGTGTTCAGCTCGCCGAACAGCACATGTACCCCTGCCCGGTACACAAGCGCCGGAGGAAGACCGGCCAAGGCGCCGCTGTCCCTTGCCTGCTGGACGACCGCTGCCGACAGTGCGTCGACGAGGTTCTCGTCCCACAACTCGTGGGCGGCGGATTCCTGCAGGATCGGGAACGCGGGTACCAGCCACCGCTGGAGCTGGGCGGGGTCCCCCGATGCGAGGGCGGACATCGCGTCCAGCGCGGTGCGCATATGCGCCACGCCCCCACGGATCCCGCCGGTGATCCGCTCGGTCATCCCGCGGAAGAACAGGTCCACGGCCCGCGGCAGCTCCGCTGTGCGAGCCATCGCCGAACGCGCCGCTTCGGCGGCGTTGAGCAGCGCGCCGGGCTGGCCCATGCGGCCGGCGTACATCAGCGCCGCGAACGCCTCCAGGTAGCACTCGCGGGAGGCGAAGTCGTCGACGTCCTCTAATTGCTTCGCCGCTTCGAGCAACGCAGGTGCGGTTTCCCCCACCGCGGGCGCGCCGGCCTCCCCCGCCCGGCTGCTCACGAACGCGATCTGCGCGCGCAACCGTGCGGCGCGCGCACGCTGAAGTTCAGACAGCGGGGCCAGTTCGGCGATGGTCAGCAGTTCGTACGCCGCCGGCATCGCCGCGGAGTCCCTCTTGGCCTGCGCCGCAGCCAGCGCCCGGTTCCCGCGGAGCTCGGGGTCGGCGGTCAGCACGGTGGCGCGTTCCAGAAAGGCCGCCGCCGCGGCGATCCCGCCGCGGCTCTGCGCGCGGCTCGCCGAGGCCTCCAGTTCCGCAGCCACGCCGTCGTCGGTGCCTGCCACGGAGTTGGCGGCGTGCCATGCCCGGCGGTCGGGATCGGAATCGGCGTCGGTGGCCGCGGACAACGCCGCATGAATCGCGCGGCGGTCGGCCATGTCGGAGGCACGGTAGGCGGCGGTGCGCATCAGCGGGTGATAGAAGCGCATACGGGGACCGAACTCGATGACGCCGGCGTTCTCGGCGGGGGCCAACGCGTCCACCGCGATACCGAGGAGTGCGGCCGCACGCAGGAACAGGCTGGAGTCGCCGATAGGTTCGGCGGCCGCGAGCAACAACAGACGGCGGGAGTCCTCCGGCAGAGCCCGGATGCGGCGCAGGTAGTTCTCTTCGATCCGGTTCGGTGAGCTGTGTGCGCCGACAGTCCAGAATCCGCCGGCGAGTTCCGCCGCGGTGTACGTGCGGGGCACTTCGAGCAGCGCCAGCGGGTTCCCCCGCGTCTCGGCCACCACCCGGTCGCGAACGCTGGGGTCGATCGCGCCGATCACCGCCGATTCCAACAGTTTCCGGGCGTCGGCGTCGGACAGTCCGGCGACGAGCAACTCGGGCAGACCGGTCAGCACTTCAGCGCCGTCGCGGCGCGCGGCGAACACCATCGCCACCGGTTCGGCCACCAACCGGCGGGCGACGAAACCCAGCGTCTGCATTGAGACCTGATCCAGCCACTGGGCGTCGTCGATGACGCACAGCACAGGTTGTTCCTGCGCGGCGGCGGCCAACAGGCTCAACACCGCGAGCCCGACGAGAAAGCGTTCAGGCGGCGGCCCGGTGCCCCGCCCGAACGCGACCGAGAGCGCGTCACGCTGCGGCGACGGCAGATCGTCGAGATGGCCCAGCAGCGGGGCACATAACTGGTGCAGTCCGGCGTAGGCCAGTTCCATGTCGCACTCGACGCCAGAGACGTGGAGGCAACGCAGTCCCTGCGCCTCGTCGGCGAGGTAGCCGAGCAGCGCCGTCTTGCCGGCACCCGGTTCGCCCCGCAACACCAGCACCTGTGACCGACCGGTCCGCACCGTCGCGGTCACCTCGCGCAGCATTGCGGTCTCCGCGACGCGACCATGCAGCGGTCGTCCCCGACCCTGGCTCGACATATCGCACCACCGCGTCCCGTGGAGGCCGACATCCTGCCTGACCACGACCCCGATTCGAGTGGATGGTAACCAGTCGGCGTCCCCCGGTCCAGTCCAGCGCTGCGGTGGTCAGCTTCTGGCTGCTGCCTCCAGGATCCAGTCTGCGAAGCGCACGTCGAACAAGGTCGCCCCCGGCCCCGGGACCAGTGTGCGTTCGGCGATGTCGACACCCCAGTAGCGAGCGTCGCGATCAGCGACCACCTGCCGGCTGTCACCGCGTGCGGTCAGCGCCGTGCGGATCAGTTCGGGCAGCCGGAACTCCTCCGGCCCACCCACTTCGGTGACGCCGTTGACCGGTGCGTTGACGGCCGCGATGGCAACGGCTTCGGCGACATCCGTGGAGGCCATCGGTTGGATCAGCGCGTCCGGCAGTCGCACGACGCCGTCGACGACGGCAGAGTCGGCGATGACGGTGAGGAATTCGAAAAACTGCGTGGCCCGCACGATCGTGTACGGAACCGGCTTGTCGGCGATCAGCGTCTCCTGGGCCAGTTTCGCCTGGAAATAACCGCTTTCGCGGGCAAGTAACTCGGTGCCGACAACCGACAGGGCCACGTGGTGGGAGACGCCGGCCCGGGCTTCCGCGGAGAGCAGGTTGGTGGTCGCCACGTTGAAGAACTCTTTGGCTTCCTCTTCTTCGAAGGACGGCGAGTTGGTGACGTCCACGACCACCTGCGCCCCGGCCAGCACATCGGCCAGCCCTTCGCCGGTGAAGGCGTTCACGCCGGTGGACGGCGCAGCGGCCACCGCCTCGTGACCGTGCGCGGTCAGCCCGTCCACGACCTTCGATCCGATCCGTCCTGTGCCGCCGATGACGACGATCCTCATGGTGGCCCCTTTCTCCTCGCTGGTTCGAGGCGGCGTGATCGCCGCCTCGAAAGCCGGAACCGCGGACTCGACGGCGATTCATCCCGTGACGGCCGTCACTGCCGGATAGCCGGGTGGGACGACAGTGGTTCCACGGAGTGGACACGAGAAAGGACTTCTGATGGAACTACGAGGTTTTCGCGCGCTGGTCACCGGCGGCACCGCGGGAATCGGGCTGGCCTCCGCCCGCTTGTTGGCCGAGGCGGGCGCCGAGGTGCTCATCACGGGCCGCGATGCCGGTCGCGGCGCGGCCGCCGCCAAAGTGTTCTCCACCGAGCGCATCCAGGAGGTGGGCCGGCTGGCCGAGGAGGTCGTCGGCAGGTTCGGCAACCCCGCGGACCCGGAGACCGCCGAGCTGATGGACTG
>NZ_LMVQ01000149.1 GCF_001545925.1 Mycobacterium sp. NAZ190054
CCGGATCGCGTACTCCACCGGCGCGCTGCGGTGATCCCGCGCGGTACGGCGCGCCACGAGCACCGGGCCACCCACCGAGATCTGCAGTTCCGCAGCAAGATCGGCGTCGGCAACACCCGCCTCGATGGCCTCGTGGCCTGCAGAGACCCGGAGATTGCGGTGCCGTTCCAACCACACGTAGAGCGAGGCGCGGCCGCCAGCTCGCGGGCCAGCGTGCGGATGTCGTCCGCGTCGACACCGCAGTATCCGGCCACCGTCTCCGGTGTGAAACCCGTTGCCAGAGAACGGACCTCGTCGACGCCCGCGATGTACCCGGCCACCGCGCCGAGCGTCACCAGGTCCTCGGCGAACAGCACGTGCACGACGGCCAGCAGCAGCGCGGCATCGGTGCCCGGGCGCGGCTTCCGCACCGGCCGCTGGCACAGCCGCGTGTCGGGCTACCCGGAGGTGCTCTCGGAACTTCCGGCGGCCGCGCTGGCCGAGGAGATCGAGACGCCCGGCGACGGCCGGATCAGCGCGATGATCACCATCGCGGGGAACCCGGTGCTGTCCGCGCCGGACGGCGACCGGCTCGACCGCGCGCTGGCCGCGGTCGAGTTCATGGTGAGCGTCGACCCGTACCTCAACGAGACCACCCGGCACGCCGACGTCATCCTGCCGCCCCCGCCGCCGTCGCGCAGCCCGCACTTCGACTTCGCGCTCAACAACCTCGCGGTGCGCAACAACGCGCGCTACTCATCGCCGGTGCTGCCGCTCGACGGCCGCCCGGACGAGGCGGAGATCCTGTCCCGGATCGCACTGGTGCTGTACGGCCTCGGTGCCGACGCCGACCCGGCCCTGGTCGACCGACAGGTGATCGCGGCGACGCTGGCCAAGGAGACCGCCGACACCGGTTCTCCGGTGGCCGGGCGCGACGTCGACGAGCTGACCGCGATGCTGCCCGACGGGCCGGGCTACGAGCGGCGGCTGGACATGATGCTGCGCGTGGGCGCGTACGGCGACGCGTTCGGCGCCCGGCCGGACGGCCTGACGCTGCAGCGGCTCAAGGACGCCCCGCACGGCATCGACCTGGGGCCGCTGCAGCCCCGGCTGCCCGAGGTGCTGCGCACCCCGTCCGGCAAGGTCGAGCTCGCGCCGCCGCTACTGGTGGCCGACGCCGGGCGGCTGCGTGCCGCGCTGGGCCGGTCCGGCAGCGGATACGTGTTGATCGGCCGCCGTCACCTGCGCTCCAACAACAGCTGGATGCACAACCTGCCCGCGCTGGCCGGCGGCACCAACCGCTGCACGCTGCTGATGCACCCCGATGACGCGGCCGAGCTGGGCGTGACCGACACGGCCGTCGTGAAGGGCCCGGGCGGTGAGCTGGTGGTACCGGTCGAGGTCACCGACGGCATCCGGCGCGGCGTGCTGTCGTTGCCGCACGGGTGGGGTCACGACCGTGACGGCACCGGCCAGCGGCTGGCCGCCGGCCGGCCGGGCGTCAACGTCAACCAGCTCAACGACGGCGCGCTGCTCGACCCGCTGTCGGGCACCGCGGTGCTCAACGGCATCCCGGTGCTGGTGGGCCCGGGTGGTCAGGTCAGTTCCCAGATCACCGTCACCGAGAAGCCGACGGTCTGCTGACCGGGTTCCAGCGGCACCGCGGCCTCCAGTGCGCGCGGCGCCTGCATCGGGACCGGCGGGGTCGGGGCGGCCGCTTCGGAGATCGAGATGACCTTGCCCAGGGTCAGGCCGGACAGCTCGGCGTACTGGCCCGCCCGGTCCCGGGCGTCCTCGAAGGCGCGCGCCCTGGCGTCGCGCACCAGCTGCGAATCGTCCTCGATCGAATAGCTGATCGAGTTGATCCGGGTGGCGTCGCCGCCGGTGCTGACGATCAGGCCGATCGCATCCGACGCGCGACCGAGATCGCGGATCGTGACGTTGATCGAGTTGGTCGCCCGGTAGGCCGCGATCGAGGTGGCGTCGCTGCCGTACTGCGGCTGCAGGTCGGCCGCCGTGGTCGCGATGTCCGCGCGGTCGATGCCCAGACCGGCGAGCGCGTCGATCACCGCCTGCTGCCGCTCGTTGGTCTGGTTCATCGCCGCGGTCGCGTCCGCCTCGAGGAACTCCATCGACGCGTTGACCGTCAGCGTGTCGGGCGTGCCCTGCACCTGGCCGGCTCCGACCACGGTCACCTGCCGGCTGTTCGCGCCCGGCTCCGCCGCCGGCGTGCTCTGCGCGTCGCATGCGCTCAGCCCCGCGGCCGTCGCCCCGGCGACGGCGACGGCGGCGAGCGTGTTCCGGATTGTCCTGGCGGATGCTGGGATAGGCATGCTGGCACCCTAAGGCGTCGGCGCCTTTCGCCGAAGGTGCGCTCACGGTCGCGCGCGGCGCGGATCGACTACCGAGAATTCAGGTTCGCGGTCGGGGAGACTCCGGGCTCAGGCCGAATTGTTCCCTTCGTGAACTCCGGGAACTGCCGAACGTTGGTCTAGCGGTAGCCTTGACTATTCCAGCTGCACGTATTGGAAGGATTTGGCCGGCGAACCGACTGCCGGCCGCACACATCAATGAACCGGAAAAATGTGATCCGCACACTCTCGGTGATCGCCGTGGTGCTGTTGCTGGGTTGGTCTTTCTTCTATTTCAGCGACGACACCCGCGGTTACAAGCCCGTCGACACGTCCGTCGCGATGGCGCAGATCAACGGTGACAACGTCAACAGCGCGCAGATCGACGACCGCGAACAGCAGCTGAGGCTGGAGCTGAAGAGCGGAAACGGCGACACCGAGGACAGCAACCAGATCATCACGAAGTACCCGACCGGGTACGGGGTGACGCTGTTCGAGGCGCTGCAGGACAAGAACGTCAAGACCAACACCGTGGTCAACCAGAGCAGCATCCTCGGCACGCTGCTGATCTACATGTTGCCGCTGCTGCTGCTGGTCGCCCTGTTCGTGATGTTCTCCCGCATGCAGACCGGCGGCCGGATGGGCTTCGGCTTCGGCAAGTCCCGGGCCAAGCAGCTGTCCAAGGACATGCCCAAGACCACCTTCGCCGACGTCGCCGGCGTCGACGAGGCGGTCGAGGAGCTCTACGAGATCAAGGACTTCCTGCAGAACCCCAGCCGCTACCAGGCCCTGGGCGCGAAGATCCCGCGCGGTGTGCTGCTCTACGGCCCGCCCGGCACCGGCAAGACCCTGCTCGCCCGCGCGGTCGCCGGTGAGGCCGGCGTCCCGTTCTTCACCATCTCCGGCTCGGACTTCGTCGAGATGTTCGTCGGTGTCGGCGCCTCCCGGGTGCGCGACCTGTTCGAGCAGGCCAAGCAGAACAGCCCCTGCATCATCTTCGTCGACGAGATCGACGCTGTCGGACGTCAGCGCGGCGCCGGTCTCGGCGGCGGCCACGACGAACGTGAGCAGACGCTCAACCAGCTGCTCGTCGAGATGGACGGCTTCGGCGACCGCCAGGGCGTCATCCTGATCGCCGCGACCAACCGGCCCGACATCCTCGACCCCGCGCTGCTGCGGCCCGGCCGCTTCGACCGCCAGATCCCGGTGTCGAGCCCGGACCTCGCCGGCCGGCGCGCCGTGCTGAAGGTGCACTCGGCGGGCAAGCCGATCGCCGATGACGCCGACCTCGACGGCCTCGCCAAGCGCACCGTCGGCATGTCCGGCGCGGACCTGGCCAACGTGATCAACGAGGCCGCGCTGCTCACCGCCCGGGAGAACGGCACGATCATCACCGGCCCCGCGCTGGAGGAAGCGGTCGACCGGGTGGTCGGCGGGCCGCGCCGCAAGGGCCGCATCATCAGCGAGCAGGAGAAGAAGATCACCGCCTACCACGAGGGCGGACACACCCTGGCCGCGTGGGCGATGCCCGACATCGAGCCGATCTACAAGGTCACGATCCTGGCGCGCGGGCGCACCGGCGGTCACGCCGTCGCGGTGCCCGAGGACGACAAGGGCCTGATGACCCGCTCGGAGATGATCGCCCGGCTGGTGTTCGCGATGGGTGGCCGCGCCGCTGAGGAACTGGTGTTCCGGGAGCCGACCACCGGGGCGGTCTCCGACATCGAGCAGGCCACCAAGATCGCCCGCGCGATGGTCACCGAGTACGGCATGAGCTCCAAGCTGGGCGCGGTGCGCTACGGCACCGAGCACGGCGACCCGTTCCTGGGCCGCACCATGGGCACCCAGGCCGACTACAGCCACGAGGTCGCCCAGATCATCGACGACGAGATCCGCAAGCTCATCGAGGCCGCGCACACCGAGGCGTGGGAGATCCTGACCGAGTACCGCGACGTGCTCGACACGCTGGCCGGGCAGCTGCTGGAGAAGGAGACGCTGCACCGGGTCGAGCTCGAAGCGATCTTCGGTGACGTGAAGAAGCGGCCGCGGCTGACCATGTTCGACGACTTCGGCGGCCGCGTGCCGTCGGACAAGCCGCCGATCAAGACGCCGGGGGAGCTCGCGATCGAACGCGGTGAGCCGTGGCCCAAGCCGGTGCCCGAGCCCGCGTTCAAGACTGCGATCGCGCAGGCGTCCAAGGCCGCCGCCGAACGCGCCCACAAGAACGGCGGCAACGGTTCGCAGGGCCCCAACGGCGCCCCGAACAACGGCCCGACCCAGCCCGACTACGGCGCCCCCGCCGGCTGGCATGCCCCCGGCTGGCCGCCCCGGCCCGGAGCGCCGCAACAGCAGCAGCCGCAGGGCTACTGGTATCCGCCGCCGGCGCAGCCGGGGTGGCAGGGCGGACCGCCGCCCGCTCCGACGTATCCGGGGTATCCCCCGTATCAGCCTTACCCGCAGCCCGGGCAACACGCTCCCCGCGGCGGTGCTCCCGCACCGAACCCGACGGAGGATCCCGGCCAGGACAGCGGCGGGGAGAACGGGCGGAGCGGTCCGCCTTCGAACGGCTGACACTGAACGGAGATCTCGATGACGCGGTCGCCCAACCATTCGGCGACGATCACCACCCCCGGTTTCGACCAGGCCCGGGCCGAAGCGGCGGTACGCGAGCTGCTCATCGCCGTCGGTGAGGATCCGGACCGGGAAGGCCTACGCGACACACCCGCCCGGGTGGCACGGGCCTACCGGGAGATCTTCGCCGGCTTGTACGTCGACCCCGACGAGGTCCTCAAGACGATGTTCGACGAGCAGCACGACGAGCTCGTGCTGGTCAAGGACATCCCGATGTACTCGACGTGCGAACACCACCTGGTGTCGTTCCACGGGGTGGCCCACGTCGGGTACATCCCCGGCGAGGACGGCCGCGTCACCGGGCTGTCGAAGCTGGCCCGTGTGGTCGACCTCTACGCCAAGCGCCCTCAGGTGCAGGAGCGGCTGACGGTGCAGATCGCCGACGCGTTGATGCGGCGGCTGGACCCGCGCGGGGTGATCGTGGTCGTGGAGGCCGAGCATCTCTGCATGGCGATGCGCGGTATCCGTAAGCCCGGCGCGACCACCACCACCTCGGCGGTGCGCGGGCAGTTCAAGACCGACAAGGCCTCTCGCGCCGAAGCCCTGGAACTGATCCTGCGGAAGTGAGCCCCGCCAGCGTCCCCGCCGCCGCACCGACGAACGTACAGGTGATGGGGGTCGTCAACGTCACCGAGGACTCGTTCTCCGACGGTGGCCGGTACCTCGACCGGGAGCGCGCGGTGGCCCGCGGCGTCGAGTTGGTGCGCCAAGGCGCGGCGATCGTCGACGTCGGCGGTGAGTCGACGCGTCCGGGCGCCACCCGCATCGACCCCGAGGTGGAATCGGCGCGGGTGCTGCGTGTCGTCAGAGAGCTTGCGCAGCAAGGGATCACAGTCAGCATCGACACCATGCACGCCGCGGTCGCGCGGGCCGCCCTCGAACACGGCGCGCAGATCGTCAACGACGTCTCCGGCGGCCGGGCCGACCCCGGCATGGTCGATGTGGTCGCCGACGCGGGCGTGCCGTGGGTGCTGATGCACTGGCGCTCGGTGGGCAGCGACCGTCCGCACGAGGTGCCGCCGTACCGGGACGTGGTCGCCGAGGTCAGAGACGAACTGCTGGCCGGGGTCGACGCCGCGGTGGCCGCAGGGGTGGACCCGGCGAAACTGATCATCGATCCGGGCCTCGGTTTCGCCAAGACGGCGCAACACAACTGGGCGCTGCTCAACGCGCTGCCGGAGTTCGTGGCGACGGGGTTACCGGTGCTGGTCGGCGCGTCGCGGAAGCGTTTCCTCGGCACGCTGCTGGCCGGGCCGGACGGTGAGCTGCGTCCTCCGTCCGAGCGTGAGACGGCCACCGCGGTGATCTCCGCGCTGGCCGGCTGGCACCGCGCGTGGGGGGTGCGGGTGCACGACGTGCGTGCGTCGGTCGACGCACTGGCGGTGGTGAGGGCATGGCAGGCAGGTGGCGATGACTGATCGGATCGAGTTGCGCGGGCTGAAGGTACGCGGCAACCACGGGGTGTTCGACCACGAGCGGCGCGACGGGCAGGACTTCGTCGTCGACGTGACGGTGTGGATGGACCTGGCCGCGGCGGCCGCCGGCGACGACCTGGCCGACACCCTCGACTACGGCGTGCTGGCCCAGCGGGCCGCCGACATCGTGGCCGGGCCCGCCCGGCAACTCATCGAGACCGTCGCCGGGGAGATCGCCGAGGACGTGATGCGCGACGAGCGGGTGCACGCCGTGGAGGTGGTGGTGCACAAGCCCTCGGCCCCGATCCCGTTGCAGTTCGACGACGTCGCGGTGGTGGCGCGGCGGTCGCGTCGAGGCGGCCGGGGCGCTGCGCCGTGACCACCCGCATCGTGCTGTCCATCGGATCCAACCTGGGCGACCGGCTGGCCCACCTGCAGTCGGTGCTCGACGGGCTCGGCGGCGCCGTCACGGCCGTGTCGCCGGTCTACGAAACCCCGGCGTGGGGCGGTGTCGAACAGGGCCCGTTCCTCAATGCCGTTGTGCTGGCCGAGGATCGGGACCTCGACGCGCACGGCTGGTTGCGGCGCGCCCAGCAGTTGGAGGACGCCGCCGGGCGGATCCGGGAGCAGCGCTGGGGCCCCAGGACTCTCGACGTCGACCTGGTGCAGTGCCACGGTCCCGGCGGCGAGGTGACGCTCCGGGACGACGACCTGATCCTGCCCCACCCGTACGCCCACGTGCGGGCGTTCGTACTGGTGCCGTGGCTTGAGGTGCAGCCGGACGCGACGCTGACCGTCGCGGGCCGCACCGATCCCGTCGCCGTGCACCTGGCCGCCGTCGACGCCGGTGAACGCACCGGGGTGCGCAGAACCGACTTCGCGCTGCGGATCGGGGAGCGGGACTGATGGGACCGACCCGCAAGCGCGATCTGGCCGTCGCCGCGGCGGTGACCGCGATCGTGAGTTACGTACTGGTGCACGTGATCTACCGCTGGTTCCCGCCGATCGACGTGTGGACCGGGCTGTCCCTGCTCGGCGTCGCGGCAGCGATCGCGGGCTGGGCGTTCTATGTGCGGGCCCGCATCAGGGACGGTGAGATCGGTGTCGGGGCGGGCCGACTGCACCCGCTGGCGGTGGCCAGGTCGGTGGTGATCGCGAAGGCGGCGGCGTGGATGGGCAGCGTCGTGTCCGGCTGGTGGCTGGCGGTGGTGGTGTTCCTGCTGCCCCGCAGGAGCACGTTGCGCGTGGCCGCCGAGGACACCCCCGGTGCGATCGTGGCGGGATTGTGCGCGCTGGCGCTGGTGATCGCGGCGATGTGGTTGCAGCATTGCTGCAAGTCGCCCGAGGATCAGTCGCAGAACGCCGACGCCACGCCGGGCTGACCGAATCCCCGCCGACCGGCCGCGAATCGCCGCGGAGGTCGACACGCGAGATGACCTGTGACGGTACAGTCGCCCCCATGACCGATCCGACCCGAGGCACCCGCCTCCGGCGCAGCGGCCGCAGGCCGGGTTGGTTCCTGATGACGGTGTTGCTGGTGCTGGCGATCGGTGCCAGTTCAGCGCTGGTTTTCACCAACCGGGTCGAATTGCTCAAGCTGGCGGTGATTCTCGCGTTGTGGGCGGCCGTCGTGGCCGCGTTCGTCTCCGTCATCTATCGCAGGCAGAGCGACGCCGACCAGGCCAAGGTGCGCGACCTGAAGCTGGTGTACGACCTGCAGCTGGACCGGGAGATCTCCGCGCGCCGGGAGTACGAGCTGGCGGTCGAGTCCCAGCTGCGTCGCGAGCTGGCATCCGAGCTGCGGGCGCAATCGGCCGACGAGGTCGCGGCGCTGCGCGCCGAGCTGGCCGCGCTGCGGGCGAACCTGGAGTACCTGTTCGACGCCGATCTCTCGCATCGTCCCGCCCTCGAGACCGAACGCACCGCCGGGCGGGTCAGCAGCAGCCGGCTCGACACCGACGACGAATTCGCGGTCGTCCCCGACCCGGACGCGCCGGCGACCGACGAGAGCCCGATCATCGACGTGCCCGTCGAGCCGCATCCGCCCGAAAGCGAATGGGCACCGCCCGGTGAACCCGGTGGGGCGCACCGCCGCTCGGCCGAGCAGGGCGCCGGCCGCAGGCATCGGGTCGACGAGGGCGCCCCTGCGCAGCCGCAGTGGACGCCACCACCACCGCCTCCTCCAGCCGCGCCACCGCCCGACGGTGTCGCCTGCAGCCGGGCCAGCAGTTCGGCGACCGACTGCCCGCCGGTGTGGGCGCCTCCGTCGACGTCTTCTTCGACGGGCTCCTCTGCCGGAGCGGGAGGCTGCTGCTCTTCACCGGAGACGGAGTGCTTACCGCGCGGCGGCTCGGCCGGCTCGGGCTCCGGGGCCCGGCGTCGGCCGACGTATTCGCCCCGGGCACCGTTGGGCGGCGCGGGCTCCCAGTGGGTGACCCGGGCGAAGTCCGACACCGAATCCTGTTCGAAGCCAAACCAATCCGTCGCACGAAGCGTGACATCTGAGGCGGTGGCCAGATCCGCGTAGGCGATGGCGGTCGGGGTTCTCATGCCA
>NZ_LMVQ01000150.1 GCF_001545925.1 Mycobacterium sp. NAZ190054
TCGCTACTACAACCATGACAGGCGGCACAGTTCACTGGGAATGATCTCACCCATCGACTTTGAGATCGCCACACGAATCAATCAGCAATCAAGCTAACCGTGTCCACTTTTTCAGGGGAACCCCAGTCGACGACCAACCCACGCTAAGTGACCTCCGGCCACGTACTGCCCTTGCCTATGCCGACCTCGCAGGATTCCCACCCGCGTGCGGCCTTCCACGATCTGTAGGCCTTCGCAGTCTGCGATCAGTAATCGGCGATCAATGAGAATTGGCCAACGCTTCCAGGTTCCGTGCGCAGACCAACACTGCGCCACGCCAACGTGTTCCCCTTCGTCGCGCACGCCTACCCAATGATCGGGGTCGCGCGCTATCTCGCCAACGTAGTCACTATCCGACGGCCCGGTCGGCATTCCGAGAAACGCTTCTAGGTCGATAATTTCGACATCCCATCTGACATCCTGAAGCTCCAGCCCGCCGTAATCGTCGAGGAACGAAGGATTTGCGCCGTGGTCAAACAACCATTGCTCTAGCACGTCGTCCGGCCACTGCAGAGTGACCACTTCTGGATAGTCGCGAAACTCGGCAAAACCAAACTGAGATTCTCGCGCTTGTACGGACAAGATTGCAATGTCGGAAAGCAGCATGGTGTCATCATCCCGCACGTAGAAGTGTGCTATTTGGTTCGCATCCGAGGTCATCGAAAGACTCGTTGGGTTCAGCGGATTTGCCACCGTACAACCATCGGCCTAATGGGCGTTCGCCGCAAGGCCCTGTTGCTTGCTGTCGGCCGACCGGAAGGCATTGGCGGCGTTGACAACCGACCCTGAGAGGGACTGGGTCTGCACGCCAGTTCAGTCTCGTTGCGCAGGACTAGGCGTGCATTGTGAGCAATTCTGACAGCGGCCGCTTGCCCGCCCACAATTCGTCCTGCGCCCGATCAATGTCGGACTCCAGTAGCGCTCCGCGGAGTACCACCTGAGCCTCGAACCCGATGGCCACGCCGGCGAGGGCAAGCGCTCGATTTAGGCTGGCAATGCCAGCGTCTCGCAACAGGATTTTGAAGCGTTGGAATTCGAGGTGCCGCCACGCGATGTAAGGCGAGGTCATTTGATCGTCGAAGAGCCAACGTGCGTGCCACCCTAAGTCTTTTGTGGCGGAGAGGACCTCACGCGCCTGTTTGTCCTTGAACTGCTTCAGTTTGAACTCTTGTACTCGTGTCAAAAGCATGTTTGAGGGTGTGGATTGTTGGGTGCTTGCCTCCGCGAGCGTTGAAGCCGCTCGGCGCAACGTGTTGCGCACCGGGGGCGGCAACTGCGTCCAAATGAGCTTCTCCTCGTCTAATTGAATGTAGTAGCAGCCCTTGTGCTTTCGCCCCTCCCCGAGCGCCTCTGGTACGTATTGGATATAGCGTCCCCTGCGTTTGTCGATGCTGCCTTGCGGGATCCAGCCGGTCCGGAAGGCTACTTTTCTGCCGTCGGCATCGGCGAGTAGATCGATTTCGTAGACTGCCTGACCACGCAACATCATGTCCGCGATCCAGCTCAGGTGATACCGAACCGCGGTCTCAAGCCTTGACGATGGACCGCTCGGTGAATTCAGGCCTTCTGTGATCAGATTCTCGACGTCGCTGTTGTGGGGCTCTATCGCGACGGAGAACCCACTATCGGGGTCGTCCTCCCAGGGCAGAATCTGCTCGACGTCTTCCGTGAACATATGACCGTAGAAGTTGTCCCAGCGAGGCTGATCTCGTTGGAGACGATTGAGCCGGTCGATGAGGTTGGCATCGTTTTCGGCAGCCTCACGGATGTAGAACTGCGTGCGGCGGTGGCTGCGAAGACCTCGATGGGGATCACGCATATGTATCAGTCTCTATCGGAGTCGTCGGCGGAGGGCATGGTGGTGTCCGGTTCGGCTGCTTGTTCGGCAGCAGCCGTTCGGTCCTCCTCGAACTGCGCAAGGGTTTGCAACAGCGAGCTGAGGCTAGGACGAAGTTTGGTGTCGTCGCCAAGTTGGGGCACGACGTAGTGAGCGAGAAACAAATCGGTTGGCTTGTAGGTGATTCCGAAAGCTCCAGGGGCGAAGGCGGCAACGATCGGCGAAAGTTCGGTGGCCGGGCGGGCATGGGGATTGTCGATGTCGAAGGCGTCGAAGGGATCGGCGATGCCACGCTCTTCGAGGAACCGGATCAGCTTCTGTTCGCGGCTACTGCGCAGGACGTAGAGGTCATTGAGGGAAATCGCCGAGTCGACATCCGACATGATGTCGAGCAGGTTCGGCAGGAAGTCCTCGCCGAGCTGGTCACGCCGAGAATCCCACATCGGCCGGATAGAGTCCCAGATTCCTTCACCGTCGAGCTCCTGCAGCAGGATTGCGTAGCCACTGAGCTCCGCAAGCGCGACCATGGGTTCTACGGTGTAGATGAATTGGAGAAGAGGCAGCTGTCCCGCTACATCCGCAATCATCCGCCGGCCAGCGGCCTGCCCCTGATTGAATAGGGCGGTAAACCAGGTGGCCGCCCGATCATGGTCCCCGTCGAGGATTGCATCGAATGTGGCGTTGAAGACGAAAACATAGGCTTGTCCATAGAGATCTGGCTGTCGCCGATCGTGTGGGCCGGCTGGCAGATTCGGCAGGCAGTCCGCGATGTAGCCAAGCACGTGCCGACGTAGGTCGACGTCGAGCGGCGGCGACTGAGAATGGGAAGGCCAGTTCAGATCGTCGAGTGCCGCGCTCTTCAACCGTCGCAGGGCTTGGTGGGCAGTCGCGATGAGCTCCTGGTGGGTATGGATCTTGTCGATCATTTCCAGTGCTGAAAAGGCCACCATGGCAGCCAGTTTCCAGTCCTGAACAGCTATTGCCGACTTCACCTCGTTGATGGTGCGCGCGGCAAATCGCTCTATGATTGCATGCTGGGCCGCCTGTAGGCGTTGAGCTAGGACCCGAGCCACGTAGTGGTGAACGAACCACGTGGGGGTGACCTGCCGACCTTCTACGCCGTTCTCGAATGCGATGCGCTGGTTAAGTTGTTCGAGCATCTCAACCGCCGGGCGGGGGAAATTCAGTTCGTAGACAGCGTTGCGGTCGGCGATGGCACTATCGATATCTATACTTAGTCGCCGATTCTTGAGGTGCTCGGCAGCGTCAACCAAACCCAGCCACGCATTCATCAGCAGCACCACCGACCGTTGGGCCGCGATCACCCGGTCGCGTTCACGCTCGTCAGCGAGGTACGCGGTCGGTGCAGGATCGTCTGTGGCGGGTGCCACGGTTTCCCAGATGGCGGCAACGATTTGATCCTCGAGCAGCAGCGCCTCGTCGAATAGCAACCGGCTGCTCAGTGCGCGGATCTGCGCGGAAGTTGAGTCCAGGAAACTAGTGAAGGAGTCCAGCTGACCGCGACCGACGACGACGATGAGCTTCGAGATGTCTGCGGCGCACTGCCGTTCCACCCAGAGCAAATCCGGGCCCGTAGGAGTATGCGCGCTCGTCGATAACGCCAAGGCAAAGTTTGTCTCGTCGGCGCTGAGAGTAAACCAGTTGGGATATCTGGCAATCGACGTCCACCATGCACTATCTGAGGGGATGCGGTTCTTCCGGGATGCATAAACCGCAAGCAGGACAAGCAGTTGGCGGGCAACGTCCAACGGCGCTGCAGAGTTTCGAACGGACCGGCTGGCGACGAGATCGGTGATCTGGCGATAATGCTCAAGCGTTTCGCGCCCCTCGCGATGTGCCTGCTGCTGGCTGCCTTCGTCGAGAGCCGTGGGTAGCGTGGTGGCGCGAGACAATGCGCGCCCAAACCGCCGGGGCAGATCCTGGGTCAGTGAAGCTGGATCGAAGAAGCCGAACGGGGCGATGCCGACGACCGCCAGTCGCAGAACCGCGAGCACAGCCAAGAGGACGGCGACTACGACGCTGAGTACGCGGACGTGGTATCCCAGCGAGCCGAGTCCGAAGAGGGCTGTGGTGAATACGAGCGCTCGGACGATACCGCGGGTGTAGACGGTGCTGATTCGCTGTTGCACGAACAGTTTCCGAATGTCACCGGGAACCGAAGCATATGCGGTTGAGGCGACGACGCCAACGCTGGCGTAGTACAAGGCCAGTAAGGTCGCCTCAGCACCGATAAGAACTCCGACAAGCGATTCGTAGTCGCTGGACTCCCGGGTCGCGGCGATGCGCTGAATTGGGCTCCAGCCGATGTGGGACAAGGCCACGCCGATTGCCTCAGTGGCCAGCAACAACACAGCGGCGCCTATTGCAATCGCCGCGGATTGAGTCGCGAGCTGTACGGCAACCGCGAGATTCTGGCGTTGCCCGTCAAACTGGCTCGATCGCGTTTGCAGCCAGCGGGACCGCCGCACGGTCCAGCGGTGCCACCGTTCGCGCCATCGCCACCATCGCGGCGCGGCGAGCAAGCGGAGTCGCCAGCGTGCCACCGCCGCCAGCCAGAACTGGCGAATCACGGTGCTTCCGCAGGGTCGCAGAGTGCTCGGTCGACGTGCTGCAGCTCCACATCGGCAATTCGGCGGTCGAAGAATCGTGCGTTCTCACGGGCCGTGACAAGCTTCCGGGGCCTTGCAGGTTTGTCGACTTCTGACTGCAGGCCGCGCTGTTCGAGCTTGCTGCTATCTGGGCTGACAGCTGCCCGACGGTGCTCCCGAATGGAGGGCGGGCGCCACGGTCGTGAGTCGATGTGCTCGCCTGTCACGATGGGTTAGCCCATCTCAGAGCCCGACCGGCGGCTGCTTGGCCCAGCCGGCGATGACGACGCTGGCTGCGGGACCAGTATTCGCGATGCCGATCACCCACCAAATGAGGCGGACAGCCGGACACCAATAAGCCCTTCGTCATCGGCTGCTCGGACATGTTGCCGCCGCATCGCGCAACACTGGCACCGACGGTTCATCTATCGCCAACCTATAGCCCCGCATCACCGCGATGAATTGCATCGCGTACTGGCAATGAAACGCGGCATTCGGCGGCATCCAGAAGGCCGGCTCCTTATCACCCTTGTCCTGGTTTGCCTGCCCCTGCACCGCGAGGAGATTGGCGGGATCATTGGCGAATCGGAGACGCAACGATTCCGGCCATGCCCAAGCGCCCTGATCCCACGAGTAGGCCAACGGCACGATGTGCTCGATCTGCACGGCTGCACCAGTCTTGTTGCCGCGCTGAAAATCTATCGTCGTACTCGTGTACGGATCGTGCAGCACACCTGTGGCCACCGCACGCGGACAACGACTGATCTCCACATAGGTCTTCTCGATCAAATCGCGATCAAGAATGTCGTTTCTCGTATCGCATTGGTTGTGTCCACCAGGTGCGTCGGTGTCATCAGTCCACGCCTCCCCGTACGCCGCACGGTGATAATCTCCATGACGGACACGAACTGGCACCACCGGCACACCAGCGAGAACATCAACCCCAGCCGTCACCGTCGGCTGATCGGCCCCGGCCACCGACGTCGACGGACCAGTCGACGACATCACCGTTTGCACCGCCACCACAACCGCCAGCGCTGCAGCGGCGGCCGACCACGCCAACCTCGCCTGGGTCACCGGAGCGTTCCTGACATGAACTCAGCTTCCTGCAACGTGTCGAGCAACACGCCAAACCCCCCAAGGAAGCGGGTGTCGCAGCCGTTGCGCCCGCCCGGGGCGCTGGTGTCGTCAGTCCACGACTCGCCGAAAGCCGCTCGGCGATAATCGTTTCCGCGCACCCGCCCGGGTATCACGGCGATGCCGGCGAGCACATCGGCACCCGGAGCGACCGTCGGGACGTCGGCCTCGGCGATGTACTGCGACGGTGTCCGGGAGGACGCACTGACCTGGTACGCGACGATGACCGCGAGCAGCACCGAGACGGCGAGCCACAGCGTCTGCCTGCGGCTCACGACATGTCCAGGAACTGGACGCGGTCACTGTCGGTGAACGGCGCCGACAGCATGGCCATGCCGGCGTCGAGCGGATCGGAGTCGTACACGGTCTCGCAGAGTTCCCTGGCGGTCAGGATGATCTCCAGGTGCTCGGCCAGCGACAGGAATTTCAACGTGATGGGACGCCCGGACTGGTAGTAGCCCAGCACGTCGCCCTCGCTGCGCTCCCGCAGGTCGAGGTCGGCCAGCGCGAACCCGTCGAGTGTGCCCGCCACCGCCGTCAACCGTTGTCCCGCTTTGGAGTGCTCGGGCAGCCTGGTGGCCAGCAGGCACAGGCTGGGGTGCTCACCGCGACCGATGCGGCCGCGCAACTGATGCAGCTGGCTGATGCCGAACCGGTCCGCGTCCATCACGACCATCACGGTGGCGTTGGGCACGTCGACCCCTACCTCGATCACCGTGGTGCACACCAGCACGTCGATCTCACCGGCCCGGAACGCGGTCATCACCGCTTCCTTCTCGTCGCCGGACAATCGTCCGTGCATCAGGCCCAGTCGCAGGCCGGCCAGCGGGCCGCGCTGCAGCCGCTCGAACATCTCGACGACGGTGACCGGCGGCGGGCCCTGCTCGCCGCTGTCCTTCTTGGCCTTCTTGCTCTTACCGTCCTTCGCGGCGCCGTCGCCGGGGGTGTCGGCTTCGTCGATCCGGGACGCGACGACATAGGCCTGGCGGCCGGCGTTGACCTCTTCGGCGATCCGGCCCCACGCGCGTTCCAGCCACGCCGGTTTCTGGGTCTGGAAGATCGTGTTGGTGGCGATCGGCTGACGCCCGCGAGGCAGCTCCCGCAGTGTCGAGGTCTCCAGGTCGCCGTAGTAGGTCAGCGCCACCGTCCTGGGGATCGGCGTCGCCGTCATCACCAGCAGGTGCGGCGTGATTCCTTCACGCGCCTTGGCGCGCAACCGGTCTCGCTGCTCCACCCCGAACCGGTGCTGCTCGTCGACCACGACCATGCCGAGGTTGTCGAACTCCACCGCGTCCTGCAGCAGCGCGTGCGTTCCGATGACCAGACCCGCCTGGCCCGACGCGATCTCCCTGCGGGCATCGCGCTTCTGTTGGGCTGTCATCGATCCGGTCAGCAGCGCGACCCTGGTGGCGTTCTCGGCACCGCCCAGCTCCCCCGCCGCCGCCAGCGGCCCCAGCATCGCCCGGATCGACAGGTCATGTTGTGCGGCAAGGACTTCGGTCGGCGCCAGCAGTGCGCACTGATAGCCGGCGTCGACCATCTGCAGCATCGCCAGCAGCGACACGACGGTCTTGCCGGAGCCGACCTCGCCCTGCAGCATGCGGTTCATCGGCCGGGTGGCGGCCAGTTCGGTCGAGACCACGTCGAGGACGTCGCGCTGGCCCGCGGTGAGCTCGAACGGCAGTTGCCCGGACATCGCCGCCATCAGGCCGTCGTCGCGACGCTTCGCCGGCGGACCCGAGGCGCTGAGCTCGCCGTGCCGGCGCACCACCAACCCCCACTGCAGGCCGACCGCTTCGTCGAAGGTCAGCCGCTCGATCGCGCGGGCCCGTTCCTGCGCGTTGTCGCTCAGGTGCACCGCGCGCAGCGCCGCGTCCTCGGACATCAGATCGTGTTCGCGCACAAACCAGTCCGGCAGGGTTTCGGGCACGGGATCGAGGACGGCCAGCATCTGGCGCACACACGCGTAGATGTCCCAGGTCTGCACCTTGGCGGTGGCCCCGTAGATCGGGAAGAAGTTCTTCTCGAACTCGGCGAGCAGCTCGTCGTCGGTGGCGTCGGTGTCGGACGCGATCGAGGTCAGCGACTTGGTGCCGATTTTTCTGCCCGACGTCGCGTTCAGCACCATGAACGCCGGGTGGGTCAGCTGCATGGTGCCCCGGTAATAGCCCACCTCGCCGGAGAGCATCACCTTGGCGTCCTTGACCAGGGTGTGCTTCAGATACTTGGGATTGAAGAACGTCGCGGTGACCTTCGGCCGCCGGTCACGCAGGGTCACGACGAGAAACTCCCGCGAGGGCTGGCGCTGGGACCGCTTCAACTCGGCCTTCTCGATCACGTCGACGAAGGTCACGTGCTCGCCTTCCTCGAGATCGAGCTCCTCACCTTCACCGCGCACGGTCATCGCGTCGCTGTACTTACGGGGGAAGTAGCGCAGCAGATCGTTGACGGTGCGCAGGCCGAGATGCTCTTCGAGGTTGTCCGCGGCCTTCTTGCCGAGCACGAAGTGCAGGCTGTCGTTCAGTGCGGCCATCTCACTCGACCCCGATCAGCAGCGCGTCGACACGGTGCCCGGTGTGGAAGGTGACCATCTCGGTCCCCGGATGGTTGTGGTGGACGTGTTCGGTCAGCGCCTCCGCGACCTCCGGCCCCACCCCGTCGCCGGTCAGGACGGTCACCAGCTCGCCACCGGCCGCCAGCAGCAGGTCGATCAGTCCGGCGCCGGCGGCGGCGACGCCGTCACCGACGATGACCACCTCGTCGCCGGCGATGCCCAGGCCGTCGCCGGGCTTGCAGGCGCCGGCCCAGGTCAGCGCCTCCTCGGCGGCGATCCGCACCGAGCCGTGCCGGGCGCCCGCCGCGGCCCTGGCCATGGTGTAGCCGTCGTCGACGAGGCGACGCTCGGGATCGTGCACGGCCAACGCGGCCAGGCCCTGCACCATCGACCCGGTCGGCACCGGCACCATGTCGATCCCCCAGTCGGAGGCGACCGCCGATCCGGCGACGATCTCCTCGGCGGCGACATACCCGTTGGGCAGCACCATCACCTGCGCGGCACCGGTGTTGACCAGGGCATGGAGCAGCTGCTGGGCACTGACCGGCACATCGGGTTGTGGCCGCAGCACCTCGGCGCCCTCCCCGGAGAAGGGGCTGCCCGCGGTCGCGATGTGCGTGTCCAACACCTACGGTCCCGGCGACTTCCTGCCCACTCCGCACGGCGGCATGCTCGCCGCTGCGGTGCGGGGCAAGCTCCCGTTCTCCATCGA
>NZ_LMVQ01000151.1 GCF_001545925.1 Mycobacterium sp. NAZ190054
CTGGAATACCTGTGGGGCGTACTGACCGTCGACGACGAGTTCCACCCCCTCTGGGCTCACGACCGTCCCGCGGAACGTCGGGCCCTCACGGACTTCCTCACACTGGTGCCCTACGCGGTCGCCGGCCGCGATCCCGGAGAGGGCTTCTCGCCGACGGTGCGCGACGCCACCAGCGCCAAGGCTCCGGCATCGGGCATCCCGGCGGCGGCATCGGGGATCTCGGCGTCGGCCGCGGAACGGCGCAAGCGCAGGCGCCGGCAGAAGGACGAGATCACGGGCCGTGCCTATGCCGACGCGTACGCCGACTACGAGCCCGAGCCCGACGACGAACCACCGGCACGACAGGAGCCGCGGATCGCCGCCACCGAGCGCGGCGCCGGCCCGATGGGCTTCGCGGGCACCGTGTCCAAGGACGACGAACGGGCTGCCGGACTGACGCAGCTGTCCGGTGACGCCTTCGGCGGCGGACCGAAGGCCCCGATGCTGCCGGGGACCTGGGATCCGAACACCGACCCCGACGATCGCCACAACCACCACGAAGGAAAGGAAAACCCATGAGCATGCTGGACGCTCACATCCCACAGCTGGTCGCTTCCGAGGCGGCCTTCGGCGCGAAGGCCGCGTTGATGCGCAGCACGATCGCCCAAGCCGAGCAGGCGGCGCAGTCCTCGCAGGCGTTCCACATGGGTGAGTCGTCGGCCGCGTTCCAGGCCGCGCACGCCCGCTTCGTGGAGGCCTCGGCGAAGATCAACGCGCTGCTGGACCTCGCGCAGGCCAACATCGGCGACGCCGCGGCCTCCTACGTCGCCGAAGACGCCGCTGCGGCAAGCAATTACACCGTCATCTGAGCCTGCCGACCGACACCTCACGGAAAGAGACCTCGATGTCACAGATCATGTACAACTACCCGGCGATGCTCGCGCACGCCGCCGAGATGAACAGCTACGCCGGAGCCCTGCACGCTGTCGGGGCCGACATCGCCAGTGAGCAGACCGCGCTGCAGAGCGCCTGGCAGGGCGACACCGGTATGACCTACCAGGCCTGGCAGGCACAGTGGAACGGTGCGCTGGAGGAACTGGTCCGGGCCTACCGCGCGATGGCCTCCACCCACGAGATGAACACGACGTCGATGGCCGCGCGCGATCAGGCCGAAGGCGCCAAGTGGGGCTGATCGGTACCCGTGCGCGCTAATGCCGTCGAGCTGACCGCCGACGCGGCCTGGTTCCTCGCGGACATCGTCGGGGCCGGGACGTTCCCGTGGGTGCTGGCGATCACGCCGCCCTACAGCGACCACTCGCAGCGGGCGCGGTTCGACGCCGAACAGGTCGAACGGCTGACCCGGATGGGCGTCATGAGCGCCGACCGGATCGTCGATCCCGCAGTGGCCCGGTGGATCCGGTTGGTGTGCCGGCCCACGCAGTGGCTGGAGCTCCGATTCGTCGGGGAACACGGGGCGATGCTGCGGGGCATCATCGCCCGCGACGCGTCGCGGACGGTCGTGGCGCTGCGCAGCGGCGGACTGGTCACCCTGACCGAGATGCAGATCGATCATCCGCAGGCGTTGGTGCCGGTGCTGACGGTCGGACTGTCGGGGCGCTCGCCCGCGCGGTTCGCCGAGTTCTCGCTGCCCGCCCGGGTCGGCGCCAAGGCCGACGACCAGATCCGCAGAGGCGCCTCGATCCAGGACCTGCTCGACTACCTCGGTGTCCCCCCGTCCGCGCGCCCTGTGGTGGTGGCCGCGTTCGAGGAGGCCCGCACCTACGTCGAGATCGTGGCCGGTGAGCACCGGGACGGCCATCGGGTCAGCACCGACGTCGGGGTCAGCATCGTCGACACGACGGCCGGCCGGGTGCTGGTCAGCCCCGCCAAAGCCTATGACGGGGAGTGGATCTCGACGTTCGCGCCCGGGGAGCCGGTGGCCGTCGCCGCCGCCGTGGAGCGGCTGACCGCCGCGCTCCCGGACGGGCCGTGGTTCCCCGACCAGCCCGTCACCAGAGACTTCGACGACCGCCGGGTCGACAGCAGAAGAAGAGAAGAGATATGCCACCGCTAGACACGAACACCCTCGGCTCCACCGGCGCCGTGATGCCGATCGTCCGCGTCGCCGTCCTCACCGCGGCGGTGGGCGACGAGGACGCCGCCGACCGGAGCGGGCGGATCACCGAGATCGCCCTGCCCGCCGAACTTCCGCTGCGCGAGATCATCCCGGCGGTGCAGCGCATCGTGACGCCCAGCGACGACGCAAGCGGTGCCGCCGGGCAACTCAGCCTCGCGCCGATCGGCGGTGCGCCGTTCAGCCTGGACGCGACCCTGAACACCGTCGGCGTCGTCGACGGCGACCTGCTGGCGCTGCAGCCGGTACCCGCGGGCCCGCCGGCGCCCCGCATCGTCGAGGACATCGCCGACGCCGCCATGATCTTCTCGGCGTCCCGCGAAAAGCCTTGGGGGATCGCCAACATTCAGCGCGGAGCCACCGCGGCGGTGATCGCGCTGATCCTGGTCGCCACCGCGCTCGCCGTCGCCCACCGGGTGTTCACCGATTCGCTGATCGGCTTGTTCGCCGTCAGCGCGGTCGCCATCGGCGCCGTGCTGGGTGCCCTGCTGGCCCGGGCCGGCTCACCGCGACTCGCGACGGCGCTGGCCGCTGCCGCGCTGCCTTCGGTGGCCGCGGCGTTCACCCTCGCCGTCCCCGGTGGGTTCGGCGCCTCCAACATCGTGCTGGGTGCCGCGGGCGTTGCGGCCTGGTCGGTCATCAGCATCACCGTCGGGGAGCGCGCCGTCGCGCTGTTCACCGCCGCGGCCGCGGCGGCGCTCGGTGTCCTGCTGGTCGCCGCGGCGGCGGCGGTGTGGACCCTCACCCCGGTCCACGTCGGCTGCATCCTCATCCTGGTGGCGCTGATCGTCACGGTGCAGGCCGCGCAACTGTCCGCGATGTGTGCCCGGCTGCCCGTGCCGGTGATCCCCGCGCCGGGTGACCCCACCCCGTCGGCCCCGCCGTTGCGGGTGCTCGAAGACCTGCCCCGGCGGATCCGCGCGAGCGACGAGCACCAGACCGGGTTCATCGCCGCCGGGGTGCTGCTCGGCGTGGCCGGGTCGGTCTTCGTGGTGTGGCCCGGTGTCGGCGGTGACGGCGTCGCGTCCCCGTGGGCGTGGTTCCTGGTGGGCGCCACCGCGCTCGGCGCCGTGCTGCGCGCCCGGGTCTGGGATTCGGCCTCCTGCAAGGCGTGGCTGCTCGGTCAACCGTTCCTGATCTCCGCGGTGCTGCTTGGCGTCTTCGCCGTGACCGGCCGTTACGACGCGGCGTGGTGGACGCTCGGTGCGTTCGCCGTGCTCGTCGCGGCCTGGGTGGTGGCCGCACTGAACCCGCGCATCGCCGAGCCCGAGACGTACTCGCTGCCCATGCGCCGCGTCCTCGGCTTCGCCGCCGCGGCCGTGGACGCGTCGGTGATCCCGGTGATGGCCTACCTGGTGGGGCTGTTCGCCTGGGCCCTGAACGGATTCTGATGCGGCGCGCACGCGCGGCGCTGGCGGTGACGGTCGCGATGCTGGCGGTCGGTGCGCCGTCGGCTGCGGCGATCACCCCGCCCCAGGTCGACCCCGCCACGCCGCCGCCCAGCGGTAGCGCAGGGCCGGTCGGGGCGATGGCGCAGCGCACCCCGTGCGTCAGCGGCACCGTGATCCCGGGCAGCGATCCCGCGGCGGTCAGCCCGAACCAGTCGGCGCTGAACCTGCCCGAGGCATGGACCCACAGCAGAGGTGAAGGCCAGACCGTCGCGGTGCTCGACACCGGGGTCAAGCCGGGACCGCGGCTGCCCGACGTCGAACCGGGTGGCGATTACGTCGCGTCCGGAGACGGCCTGACCGACTGCGACGGCCGGGGCACCCTGGTCGCGGGACTGATCGCCGGACAGCCCGGCGCGGACGGTTTCTCCGGCGTCGCGCCGGCCGCACGCCTCTTGTCGATCCGGGTGTCCTCGCCGCGGTATGCGCCGCGGGACCTGGGGGAGGACCCGGTCGTCACCCGCGCCACGCTCGAAGCGCAGGCGCTGGCGCGCGCGGTCGTGCGCGCCGCGGACCTGGGTGCGCGGGTGATCAACATCTCCGCCGTGACATGCGTGCCGGCCGGTAAGAACTTAGACCAGAGCGGCCTCGGGGCGGCGCTGCGGTACGCCGCGGTCGACAAGGACGCCGTGATCGTCGCCGCCGCGGGCGACAGCGAGGGCGGCGCGGCCGGCGGCTGCGGGTCGAACCCGCTCAGCGACCCGGCGCTGCCGTCGGATCCACGCAACTGGGCGGGGGTCTCCACCATCTCGATCCCGGCGTGGTGGCAGGAGTACGTGCTGTCGGTCGGGTCGCTCGGATCCGACGGCAGGCCTTCGCCGTTCACGATGGCCGGGCCGTGGGTCGGCATCGCCGCGCCCGGCGAGAACATCACGTCGGTGAGCAACGACGACACCGGAGGCCTGGCGAACGGCCTTCCCGGCGCCCAGGACCGGATCGACCCGGTCCGCGGCACCAGTTACGCGACGGCGTACGTGTCCGGCGTTGCGGCGTTGGTACGCAGCAGGTTTCCCGACCTGACGGCACCGCAGGTGATCGAGCGTCTCACCGGCACCGCCCAGTCGGCGGCCCGGTCCCCGTCGAACGTCGTCGGGGCGGGCCGCATCGACCCGGTCGCGGCGCTGACGTGGAATGTCCCGGCCGCCACCGAGATCGACCCCGCGGCGGTCAAACCGGTCGCCGCCCCGCCCCCGCCGGAGACCAGGGATCCCGTCCCGCGTGTGGTCGCGTTCGCCGGGGTGGGGATTCTGGCGCTTGTCGTGCTCGCCGTGTTCGTGGTGAGCGCGAAGAGGAAGGAGACCTCGTCATGACCGTCCGGCTCACGCTGGCCGCGTTGTTCGTCATCCCGGCGGTGATGGCCTACCCGTGGCAGTCCGTCCCCGAGCGGTGGCTGCTCGGTGTGGCGATCGCCGTGGTGGTGGTGCTGTTCGCGTGGTGGCGGGGACAGTTCCTCACCACCGTCGCCGGCCGCAGGCTCGCAATCGTGTTCCGCCGCGGCCGGATCCCGGAGGCGGCAGCGTCCGGTGAATACGCCACCGTGACGCTGCGGCTGGAACCGCGGGAGGCCACCGAGCTGCCTCTGGGCCTGGTGGCCGGCTACCTGGACCGCTACGGCATCGGCTTCGACAAGGTCCGCGTGACCAACCGCGATGCCGGCGCCGCCCCCGCCACCTGGGTGGGCCTGACCCTCGCCGCGGCGGACAACGTCGCGGCGCTGTCGGCACGTTCACCGCGAATCCCGTTGCGCGACACCGCCGACCTGGCCGGCCACCAGTCCGGTCAGCACGTGATGCGCTGCAGCGCACCGCATCGCGAGCCTCGGGGCCAGCGCGAGCCCGGCCAGCGACACCACGGCGAGCGCGGCGCCGACCACCTCCGGGCCGGGAATCACATTGCCGACACCCGCCGCGGCGGTGGTGCCGCCCTCGGTGCCGGCTTCGCTGCCGGTATCGCCGTCACCGTCGGTGTCGGCGAAGTTGTCCGCGCCGGGCTGCTCCATGACCGGGTCGGCCGACAGATCTGACGGAATACCGTTGGGGCTGAACCCCTCTGCGGTCACGTCCCCGAGCGCGTCGCCGACCGGAACCCCGACCGGGGCCAGCAGGCCGGCGTTGGCGTCCTGTTCGACCAGCACGTCCTCGGCCATGCCGCACGTCTTGCCGGTCAGCGCCTGCAGGTTGGACCGGCCGACCGTCCACGCCGGGTACTGGCCCAGCATCGCGACCGTCAACGAGACCACCTCGAAGGTGACCAGCGCCCAGGTCGCGACGGCCAACGGTGCGCGGGCGATCCGCTTTCCGCGTCGCAGGGCCCCGTCGGACGGCGGTACGTCGCGTCCCGAGAAGTGCAACCAGGCCGCCACCAGCAGGGCCACCACCGACAGCCCCAGCAGCATCGTGGTGAACCCGAACTTCCACTCCGGGAACGAATTCGACCAGGGCACCCCGAAATTGGAGACGTACCACCAGCCGTTGACGGTCGCGAACGACAGCGCGGTCAGGAACAGCACCGCGGCGGTGAAGATGGCGCGGTTGCGCGGTGAACGCATCGCGGCCGCGGAGATGGCGACCGCGGCGAGCGCGCCGAGGGAGCCGGCCAGTCCGGCGAACACCCCGAAGTGATGGGTCCACTTGGTGGGGGTGAACATCATGGCCAGGAACGAGATGACGGTGATGCCGGTGATGCGCAGGCTCGGCCCCCTGGCGGTACCGGGAATCCGGCCCTTGCGCAACATCATCGCCACGGAGACCACCAGTGCCAGCAGCAGCGTGAGGACGGCGAAGCGGCGCGCCACCGAACCGTCGGGGCTGGTGGTGAACAACCGCGAGTAGCGGATGTGCTCGTCGAACCAGGCCAGGCTCGGGCCGACGGCCGACTTGAAGCTGCTGGCCTGCAGCTCGGCGGCCAGGGTCTGGTCCCGGAAGATCAGGAAGATCGTGACGGTGCCCGCGGCGGCGATCGGCGCCAGCAGCGCCCAATAGCCGAACCGCGAGACATGGGCTGCGACAATGGTTTTCAGCGGGCCGATGGCGACGATCAGGGCGCCGACCGCGGCGATGCCGGTCGGGCCGGAGAACAGGGTCAGCGCGCCGATGATGATCGCGACGGCCACCGGCAGCAGCCGGCTGGTCGCGACGCCGCGCTCGACCGAGCACCAGGTCAGCAGGATGCCGAGCGCGATGATCGGTTCGGGTCGCAGCCCGTTGTTCAGCGGCAGCCAGAACGCCAGGAACAGGCCGGCCGCCGTCCACGCCGCGGCGCGGCTGTGTTTGACCGCCGAACCGAGGCGCGGGATGACCTCCCGGCTGATCACCCACCAGCACGCCAGTGCCATCAGCAGGGTCGGCAGCCGCATCCACACGCTGGCGGTGGAGACGTGCGCCCACAGCGCGAGCAGGTCGTAGTACCAGCCGAACGGCGCCTCCGGAGTGCCGAACCACCGGTAGTAGTTGGCCATGTAGCCGGCGTTCTCGGAGACCCGAGCCATCGTCAGGATGTAGCCGTCGTCGGCGGTGTTGGCGCCGACGAAGTGCCACCACACCAGCACCGCGGCCACCAGGCCGTCCAGCGCGGACAGCGACCACCAGCGCGGCGGCAGGAAGCGCTTGTGTCGGCGCCCGTCGGCGCTGTCGAGCACGTGCAGCGCGCCCAGCGACACCACCGTCATCGCGACGCCGACGACCATCACCAGAAGTTTCAGCAGCGTCGGCGAGGTGCTGTAGCGGGTGTCGACGGTCGCGGAGAACTGCAGGTCCGGCGGCGCGGGGCCGGACAGATCGGTGAAGACGCCGACGATCTGCGGGCGGAAGTCGTAACCGCCGCGTTCGCCGCGCAGCGGCTCGGCGGGCCGGGCCGGGTCTGCAGCGTCGGGTTGGGTCTGCAGGCCCACGAACTCGCCGGTCACCTTGTCGGCGTGCGCGGTGAACCGCAGCTCCTCGCATGCCGGGCTGAGCACCTGGTCCAGCGGCGCGCTGACCACGGGTGTGTTGCGGACGATGACGAGGAGGTCGTTGTTGACCCGCTCGATGAGCAGGCCGCGGTCGACGGCGTTGGGCGCCTGCTTGGGGACCGTGGACAGCAGCACGGTACGGCCGGGCCGGTCCAGCCCCGCGGCGGCGCTGCACGGGATGGTGATCTCCAGGTCGGTGGCGACGTAGCCGATCAACGCCGCGTCGACGCTCTGCAGCACACCGTTCTGCGGCCAGTTCAGCTGCGCGGTGGTCTGGTTGACCGGCAGCAGCGGCGTCGCGACGGCCAGCAGGGTGCCCAACAGTCCGGCCACGATCGCGACGAGCCGCGCGGCGCGGTGGTTACGCCCCGTCGCATCCGTCGGTTCCGCCGCCGACGCTTCTGTCGGCTCGGCCGACGCCGGCTGCTGGACCACGGGGCTAGATGGTAGATGGCTTGCGGATGGCCAGCACGAATGGCCCGACGGTGGACACATCGAACCGCGGGTCGTCGAACAGCGCATCGTCGAGCGCGACGTGGTAGCGGCGCACGTTCGGCTGATTGGGGTAGACGTCCTCGGCCAGACGCAGCGTGTAGGTGTCGTTGGCGCCGCGGCGCATCAGGAACACCGACGGCGGCTCCCACGGCATGCTGTCGAGAGCCTCGATGAACTGGTCGGCGTCGGTCAGCATCGCCCAGCCCTCGATGGCGCCGGCGCGCTGGTCGAACTGGGCCAGCGGGTTCGCGTAGTGCGAGGTCAGACCCTGGAACCCGTAGTAGGGGTAGAAGGACAGGAAGCTGTAGTCGGCGGTCAGCACCACGGTCTCGTTGCGGGGCCGGCCCGTCACCTCGAGGATGCGGTCGTCGATCTCCCGGTAGTACTGCTCGGCGCCGGGCGGGCGGCGGTCGGCGCGTTCGCCGTATCCGTCGGTGTCGGTGTAGGCGACGACGATGTCGGAGCGCAGCACGTCGGGGATGTCCTGGCTGAACGTCACCGCGCCGAGCGCGCCGACGGCCGTGGCCACCGCCACCACCTTGGACGCGTTGGCCGGCCGCACCCGGTGTGCGGCCACGCGCGTGAGCTCGATGAACCCGAACGCGCCCGCGGCGGTCAGCAGGATGGTCAGGGTGGGCTGCAGCCGGAACGAGAGCAGCGTGGTGCCCAGCAGGGTGGTCAGCATGGACAGCAGCGACCACGCGTAGACGGTCAGCACGGCGACGGCCAGCGCGCCCGCGCGG
>NZ_LMVQ01000152.1 GCF_001545925.1 Mycobacterium sp. NAZ190054
CGGCACGTGACGCCGGCGCCAGCAGCTGGTAGGCCTTCTCCACCTCGGCGGCCAGCTCGTTGACGAGTTGCACTCGGGCCGTGATCAATTGGGCTCCGTGGTGGGCGAGATGCCCGTCCCACACGTCGAGTGTCTCGAGGGCGCCGCGGTCACCGCGGAACCGGGCCCCGGACGCGGTCTTGAGCAGCGCGGTGCGCTGCCTGACCACCTTGTCGTAGTCGGCGCGCACGGCGGCGATCCGGGGACGACGCGTGGTGGCGAGCTCGTCGAGGTAGCGCCGGCGTTCGCTCGGGTCACCGCGGACCAGCGCGAGGTCCTCGGGAGCGAACAGCACCGCACGCAGCACGCCGAGAATCTCGCGGGCAGACCGCACCGGGGAGCGGTTCAACCTCGCCTTGTTGGCCCTGCCCGATGTGATGTCGAGATCGACGGCGAGTTCCCGGCCGTCGTTGACCACGATGGTGGACACCACCGCCCGGTCGGCTCCGGCACGGATCAGCGGTGCGTCCGACGCCACCCGGTGCGAACCGAGCGTAGCCGAATACCACAGCGCCTCAACGAGATTCGTCTTACCGAAGCCGTTCGGTCCGACGAAGACGGTGCGTCCCGGCGTCAGCTCGAGCTCGACGCGGGCCCACGACCGGAAGTCGGTCAGCGCCAGGTGACGTACATGCACGGATACACCTCGGTCAGCCCGATTCACTCACACGCTTGACGGCGTGGCCACCGAACTGGTTACGCAGCGCCGCAACAGCTTTCATCGTCGGGGACTCGTCCTGGCGGGACAGGAACCGGGCGAACAACGCCGCGGCGATGCTGGGTACCGGGACCCGGAGCCGGATCGCCTCCTCGACCGTCCACCGGCCTTCACCGGAATCCTCGGTGTAACCACTGATCCCGGCCAGACCCGGATCTTCTTTCAGGGCCTTGGCCAACAGCTGCTGCAGCCATGACCGCACCACCGTGCCGTTGGTCCAGGCCTGGAACACCGCCTGAGGGTCCTTGACCAGGTCCTCGGCGGCCAGCATCTCGTAACCCTCGGCGTAGGCCGTCATCAGCGCGTACTCGATGCCGTTGTGCACCATCTTCGCGAAGTGGCCGGCGCCGACGGGGCCGACGTGGACGAATCCGTCCTCGCGGGGTCCCGGCGGGCGCAGGGTCTCGAAGATCGGCATCGCCCGCGCGACATCGGCGTCGGCGCCGCCGACCATCAGGCCGTACCCTTCGGTCAGCCCCCAGATGCCGCCGGAGACGCCGGCGTCGATGAACGCGATTCCCTTCTGCGCCAACAACTCCGCGTGCGGTGCGTCCTCGGTGTATCGCGAGTTGCCGCCGTCGATGACCAGGTCGCCCTCACCGAGGACGCCGGCGAGCTCGGTGATGGTGCTGTCGGTCACCGTTCCCGACGGCACCATGACCCAGACCACTCGCGGCGACTGCAACCGGGCCGCGAGCTCCGCGAGGGAGGCCACATCGGACACCTCCGGCCTCGGGTCGTAGCCCACCACCTCGTGGCCGCCGTCGCGCAGCCGGGCGCGCATGTTGAAACCCATCTTGCCCAGGCCTATCAGACCCAGCTGCATGCCACTGCCCCTTCTTGTGTCGATCCTTCGGCTCAGCCGGGAAGGCGAACCGGCATCAGCAGGTAGACGTAGTCGGTCTGCGCGGCCGGGAACGGACCGGTGCCCGTCGTGCTCCCGTCATCCTCTCCTGCCGGACGAAGGACCGCAGGACGGCTGGGGGTGGTGAAACCGAAAGTCACCCGCTCGGCGTGCAGGGAGCTCAGGCCGTCCGTCAGGTAGGTGGGGTTGAACGCGATGGTGAGCGGATCACCGGAGAACTGCACCGGCAGGTCCTCTTCGGCGCGACCGACATCGTCGGCGCCGGCCGCCAGCCGCAGCACGTCGTCGGCGAACTCCATCCGGACCTGCGCACCACGGTCGGCGACCAGCGCCACGCGCTTGATCGCCTCGGTGAGTTCGGCGACCCCGATGGTGGCCACCGCGGTGTGCTCGGTGGGCAGCAGCTGGCGGAATTTCGGGAACTCGGCGTCGAGCAGCCGGGTGGTGCTGCGCTTGCCCTTGCTCCGGATGCCGAGCAGGCCTTCCTTGCCCACAGTCGGGCCGGATCCCAGCGAGAGGTGTACTTCCTGGCCGTCGGTACCGGCCTTGGCGGCTTCGGCCAGCGTCTTCGCCGGGACGAGCACCGCGGCCTCGACTCCGGGGGCGCTCGTCGACCACGTCAGCTCGCGGACCGCCAGACGGAACCGGTCAGTGGCGGCCAGGACGACCTTCTCGCCGGCGATCTCGACGCGGATGCCGGTCAGCATCGGCAGGGTGTCGTCGCGGCCGGCGGCGACGGCCACCTGGCCGATCGCCTCGGCGAACAGCTCGGAGGACACCACACCGGTCTCGTCGGGCAGGGTCGGCAGGGTCGGGTAATCCTCCACCGCCATCGTGGGCAACGAGAACCGCGCGCTACCGCAGGTCAGCGACACCCGGGTGCCCTCGACGCTGACGTCAACCGGTTTGGCCGGCAACGCCCGGACGATGTCGGAGAGCAGCCGACCGGACACCAAAACGCTTCCCGGAGAAGCGATCTCGGCAGGTATCTGGACCTCGGCGGAGACCTCGTAGTCGAACCCCGAGACCGTCAGGCCTTCGTCGGAGCCGGTGAGCAGCACACCTGCCAGTACCGGCACCGTCGGACGGGACGGCAGGTTACGTGCGACCCACGCCACTGCGTCGGCGAAGTCCTCGCGAGTCAGCCGGAACTTCAGATCCGTCAGACCAGCCGTTGTCGCCACGTTCATAGCGTCCCTTCGATGCACACCCCGACAAAGCAATGACCAGCAATTTCCCCGGAGAGCGCCCGCCGTGCCAACCGAGCACGCGGCGACGACCGGAACGGCTGTCGATGAACCACCGTAGAGCTTTCGGCTCCAACTTGAAAGCTAAACGATGGTGCTGACACGCAGGCCGGGGGAGGGGTAGCCGGACCGGTGGATCACAACTTTCCCTAAGGCCCTTCTTCTAGAAGAAATCTAGAGATTAATACGAGTATCAGTATTAGGCGTTGTGCAGACTGGGGATAACGCCGCTTTGCCGCAGGCCAGCGGTGCGGTGCCGGTGTGCGCAACTTGGGGAGTTCTGTCGGACGGATCCGGGAGGCCTGGGGATGCGGGCGCAGTTGGGGAGAATTCCGGACCGAGCGGCTGGTTTGGCCTCAGGTTGTGCACAGCCTGCTGCACAGCCCGCGCTGTGATGCCTGGGACTGCTGTGACGGAAGGTTTTGGGCGCGGACGGGCGACGCCGAGCGACACGCGGAGACGACACGCCCGGCACGAGCCGGGACGAGTGGACAGCAGGAGAGCGTCAGCGCTTCGCGCGCTGCCGGATCCGGGTGGTGAGTTCCTTGACATGGTCGAAGACCTCGCGGCGCTCGGCCATCTCGGCGCGAATCTTCTTCTCCGCGTACATCACCGTGGTGTGATCGCGGCCGAACGCCTGCCCGATCTTCGGCAGTGAGAGGTCGGTGAGTTCACGGCACAGGTACATCGCGATCTGCCGCGACTGGGCCAGCGCGCGGGTCTTCCCGGGGCCGCGCAGCTCCTCGACGCTGGTCTCGAAGTACTCGGCCGTGGCGGCCATGATCGCGGCGGTGCTGATCTGCATCGTGGTGGGGTCGGAGATCAGATCCCGCAGCACGATCTCGGCCAGCGATTTGTCGATCGGTGTCTTGTTCAGCGACGCGAACGCGGTCACGCGGATCAGCGCACCCTCGAGCTCGCGGATGTTGCGCTCGATCCTGCTGGCGATGAGCTCCAGCACATCGCCCGGCACATCGAGCCGGTCCATCTGAGCTTTCTTGCGCAGGATGGCAATTCGCGTCTCAAGCTCGGGCGGCTGGACGTCGGTGATCAACCCCCACTCGAACCGGGTGCGGAGCCGGTCCTCGAGGGTGGCCAGCTGTTTGGGCGGCCGGTCCGACGAGATCACGATCTGCTTGTTCGCGTTGTGCAGCGTGTTGAAGGTGTGGAAGAACTCCTCCTGGATGCCGTCCTTGCCTTCGATGAACTGGATGTCGTCGACCAGCAGCACGTCGATGTCGCGGTAGGTGCGTTTGAACGACGCGCGGCGGTCGTCGCGCAGCGAGTTGATGAAGTCGTTGGTGAATTCCTCGGTGGAGACGTACTTGACCCGCATCCCGGGGAACAGCCGCTGCGCGTAGTTGCCGGCCGCGTGCAGCAGGTGGGTCTTGCCCAGACCGGATTCGCCCCAGATGAAGAGCGGGTTGTACGCGCGTGCCGGTGCCTCGGCGATGGCCAGGGTGGCCGCGTGGGCGAAGCGGTTGGACGCACCGATGACGAATGTGTCGAAGGTGTAGCGGCGGTTGAGGTTGACCGAGCTGCTGTCGTCCTCGACCGCGCGGTTGGCGCGGTTGGAGAAGAACGACGGCCAGCTCTCCTCGGCGCTGGCCCGCGCGGCCAGATCGTCGTCGACGACGTCGTCGTCCGCGTCGGGGACCGGGGCCGGTGCTGCGGCGAATCCGTCGTCGGGGTCGTCCGGAACCGGATCGGCGATGCGGACGCCGAGTTCGACACGCTGACCGAGCTGGCGGCTCAGCGCCGCCACGATCGGTTCGCGGAGGTGACGTTCGATCTCGTTCTGGACGAACGGGGTGGGCACCGACAACAGCGCGAAGCCCTCGGTGATGACCAGCGGCTTGACCAACTTGAGCCAGGCCCGCTGCTGAGGGGTCAGGGAACCGTTCCCGACACCGTCGGCGCCGTTGAGCTCGGTGACGACGTCGTTCCAGATCGAGACGAAGGGGGGATCGGGGTCAGTGCTCACCGACGCTCACCCCCTCGAGGTCCCTGCGGGGACGTGCTGTAGGACGACGACGAACTGTCCACAAAGTTATCCACAGGTTGTGGAGAGAGGACGTTCGTCGCCGTCTGGTTGCCTACCGGCGAGAACACCTCGGTGCCTGAACTCATCACGATGCAATCAGTGGGCTCGCGGCGGAGGGCGGGTGTCCTCGCTTCGTTGTCTTTCGCCGATCCGCAGTGGAATCGGCATTGCCAGAAGCTAACAGTTTTCTCTCCGGGTGCCAACAGTTCTGCAACATTGCGGGATGCGCAATCATGGTCGGGCCCAATAGTTCCAGACGCGCGTGACGGCTGTGATCACTGTGATGTGGCTGACGTGTTTCCGAACGTGCCACGAACGCCACACGATGGTGATCTAGCAGGTTTGACCCAGGAATTTCTCGCCAGTACCCTCGAACAGTCGCCCGCACGTGGCGATACGGCTGCGACCGGCCCCGCCGGGGACCGCGCCGGCTAGCTTTGCGAGACCGATCGAGCTTACCAACGGCCGACTGCGTCACGTCCGTCATGAATCGCATGTCGGGCGAACGTGGAGGCCAGACTCAACAAGGAGTGACTGCCGTGGCCAAGGGCAAGCGGACCTTCCAGCCGAACAACCGTCGCCGCGCGAAGGTGCACGGGTTCCGGTTGCGGATGCGCACCCGCGCCGGTCGTGCGATCGTCACGGCCCGGCGCGCCAAGGGCCGTCGTTCACTGACTGCGTGACCCGGCCAGGTCTGTCGCGGTGCTTCCGGCCCAGAACCGGATGACGCGGTCGACCGAGTTCGGTGCCACAGTGAGTCGCGGGACGCGGGCGGCACAGCCCGATCTTGTGGTGTACACGCTGCGTTCTGACCAGACAGGTGACCCCGGACCCCGGGTCGGCCTGATCGTCTCCAAATCAGTCGGCAATGCCGTCCAGCGTCATCGGGTGTCCCGCCGGCTGCGGCACGCGGCGCGGGCGGTGCTCGACGATCTCGATCCCTCCGAGCGGGTGGTGATCCGCGCGCTGCCGCGCAGCCGCGATGTGATCTCGCCGCGGCTGGAACAGGAACTGCGGACCGCGCTGCAGCGCATCAGGGACCGGAACGGATCTCGGTCGTGACCGCCCGGTCGCGTGCCGTGCGGTGCGCGGTGTACGTCATCCAGCTGTACCGCCACACCATCTCCCCGCTGCGGCTGCCGACATGCCGGTTCATGCCTACCTGCAGTCAGTACGCCGTTGACGCGCTCACCGAGTACGGCTTCTTCCGGGGCGGGTGGCTGGCCCTGGTTCGTCTCCTCAAATGCGGTCCATGGCATAACGGAGGGTGGGACCCGATACCCGAGCGCGAATGTCACAGTGACGCAACGGGTGCACAGAGCTGTGACGTAGCCGATCACCGGCAGAGTCCGGTACAGCAAGGGAAGAGTCATACGAGTGTCGTTTAATTGGTTCAGCCTCGACATCATCTACTACCCGGTGTCGGCGATCATGTGGGTCTGGTACAAGGCGTTCGCCTTCCTGATCGGTCTCATCCCGGGTGTGGACGGTCCGTCGAACTTCTTCGCGTGGGCGCTGTCGGTGATGTTCCTGGTGTTCACCCTGCGCGCGATCCTGTACAAGCCGTTCGTCCGGCAGATCCGGACCACCCGGCAGATGCAGGAACTGCAGCCGCAGATCAAGGCGCTGCAGAAGAAGTACGGCAAGGACCGCCAGCGCATGGCGCTGGAGATGCAGAAGCTCCAGCGCGAGCACGGGTTCAATCCCATCCTCGGCTGCCTGCCGATGCTCGCTCAGATCCCGGTGTTCCTCGGGCTCTACCACGTGCTGATGTCGTTCAACCGGACCCAGACCGGCATCGGCCGGCTCGGGTTGTCGGTCGAGGAGAACCGGACCCTGCCGAACTACGTGTTCAGCGCGACCGACGTCGGCAACTTCCTCGACGCGAACCTGTTCGGGGCGCCGCTGAGCGCGACGATGATCCAGCAGCACGGTCTGGACGCGTTCACCGAATTCAACCGCCTGTCGGTGATTCTGGTCGGTGTGCCGGTGATGATCCTGGCCGGCGTCGCGACGTACTTCAACAGCCGGGCCTCAATCGCGCGGCAGAGTCCGGAAGCGGCCGCCAATCCCCAGACCGCGATGATGAACAAGCTGGCTCTGTATGTGTTCCCGCTCGGCGTGGTCGTCGGTGGTCCGTTCCTGCCGTTGGCCGTGATCATGTACTGGCTCGCCAACAACATCTGGACCTTCGGTCAGCAGCACTACGTGTTCGGGATGATCGAGAAGGAAGAAGAGCAGAAGAAGGCAGAGGCCCTGGAACGCCGGGCCGCCAATGCCCCGGCGCCCGGCGCCAAACCGAGCCGCAAGAAGAAGGCGGCCAGCGAAGCCACAGATGCAGCCGACGGAGGCCCCGCGACGACCGCGGAGCCGCCGGTATCCGAGCAGCGGCAGGCGACATCCGCAGCGCAGAACGGGGCGGGCAATCGCACCCCGAAACCTGGCGCGCGACCGAAGAAGCGGAAACGTTGACGCGCGGGCGACCGCGGACAAAGGAGAGGTGTGGCAATGACTGAGACAGACAACGACACGAGCAGCCCCGACACGGAGCTGGTGGCCGTCGAGGACGACGTCGACAACGAGGTCGCCGGCCCGGGCGACGACCTGGAGGAGAAGTTGGTCGCCGAGGGCGAGATCGCCGGCGACTACCTCGAGGAGCTCCTCGATCTGCTCGACTTCGACGGCGACATTGATCTGGACGTGGAGGGTGACCGGGCGGTCGTCAGCATCGACGGCGGCACCGACCTGAACAAGTTGGTCGGGCGCAAGGGCGAGGTGCTGGACGCGTTGCAGGAGCTGACCCGCCTGGCCGTGCATCAGAAGACCGGTGAGCGCAGCCGGCTGATGCTGGACATCGCGCAGTGGCGGCGTCGCCGCCGCGACGAGCTCGCCGCGCTGGGGGAGAAGGTCGCCCACCGCGTGCTGGAGACCGGGGAGCGTGAGGAGCTCTCGCCGATGACGCCGTTCGAGCGCAAGATCGTCCACGACGCGGTGGCCGCCGTGCAGGGTGTGCACAGCGAGAGCGAGGGCGTGGAGCCGTCCCGCCGGGTGGTCGTCCTCGTCGACTGACCCTCGCCACAGAGTTACATCAATGTAGTTCTGCTTCAGCCCAGGGAGTCGGTCGTGGTCTCGCCGCGCACAGTCGGAGGATGTTTCACGTGAAACATGCGGAGGTTCCACAGCCGCCTCCCGCTGCGGCCGAGGTGTTCGGTGGCGCGATGGACGCGGCTGCCCGGTACGCGGAGATCCTGGCGGGCGCCGGCGTGGAGCGCGGCCTTCTCGGTCCGCGTGAGGTGGACCGGTTGTGGGATCGGCATCTGTTGAATTGCGCCGTCGTCGGTGAACTTCTGGAATCCGGGGAGCGGATCGCCGACATCGGTAGTGGTGCGGGCCTGCCCGGGATACCGTTGGCTCTGGCCCGGCCCGACGTACACATCATCCTGATCGAACCCCTTCTCCGGCGCAGCGAATTCCTTCGCGAGGCGATCGAAGAGCTGGGTGTCGACTGCAGCGTCGTCCGCGGTCGTGCCGAGGATCGAGCGGTGCGCGAGGAGGTGGGGACGACGGACGTCGTGGTGTCGCGGGCCGTCGCCTCGCTCGACAAGTTGACCAAGTGGAGTACCCCCCTGCTGAGGGAGGGCGGCCGGATGCTGGCGATCAAGGGGGAGCGGGCCGATGAGGAAGTCCGGCAGCACCGGCGGTCGATGGCTGCGCTCGGAGTGTCGAAGGTGAAGGTGGAAAGATGTGGCGCGCAGTACGTGGAGCCGCCC
>NZ_LMVQ01000153.1 GCF_001545925.1 Mycobacterium sp. NAZ190054
CCGGTCTACAAGATGCCTTGGGGCACCATGCATCCCACCACGATCAGCGCTCCGATCGTGGGAATGGCCTACGGCGCCTACGAGGCTCACGTCGAGCATCAGGGCAAGCGGGTGCGCGCCGCGTTCGCCGGGGAGAAGTCCAAGGACGATCCGTTCGCGAAGATCCGGATCGCCGAGGCCGCCAGCGACATCGACGCGGCCTGGCGGCAACTGATCGGCAACGTCCGCGACGAGTACCAGCTGCTGCAGGCCGGAAAGGAGATCCCGTTCTCATTGCGTGCCTGCGCCCGTCGTGACCAGGTCCGTGCCACCGCACGGGCGATCGCGTCCATCGACCTGCTGTTCGAGGCCTCCGGTGCGACGGCGCTCGGCCTCGACCAGCCCGTCCAGCGGTTCTGGCGAGATGCGCACGCGGGCAGGGTGCATGCGGCCAACGAGCCCGAGCGCGCCTACCTGATCTTCGGCAACGACGCGTTCGGTCTTCCGCCCCAGGACACGATGGTCTGATGACCTCTTTCGCCGCCGAAGCTGCTCAGCAGCAGGAGATCACGTTCGAATCGACCTCTCGCTACGCCCAGGTCCGCGAGGACATGCGCCTGCACTACCACGAGGCCGGCGTCGGCCATCCCGAGACGGTGGTGCTGCTGCACGGTGGCGGTCCCGGTGCCTCGAGCTGGTCGAACTTCTCGAAGAACATCCCGGTACTCGCTCAGCACTTCCACGTGCTGGCGGTCGATCAGCCGGGCTACGGTCACTCCGACAAGCACACCGAGCACGAGCAGTACAACCGCTACAGCGCGACCGCGCTGTTGAACCTGTTCGACCATCTCGGCATCGAACGTGCTGCGCTGGTGGGTAACTCACTCGGCGGCGGCACCGCGGTGCGATTCGCCCTCGACAACCCGAAACGGGCCGGGCGGCTGGTGCTGATGGGTCCCGGGGGGTTGAGCGTGAACCTGTTCGCGCCGGACCCGACCGAGGGCGTCAAGCTGCTCGGCAAGTTCGCCGCCGAACCGACGCGGGAGAACATCGAGAAGTTCCTGCGGATCATGGTCTGGGACCAGAGCCTGATCACCCCCGAGCTGGTCGAGGAGCGGTTCCAGATCGCCAGCATGCCGGAGTCGCTCGCCGCCACCAAGGCGATGGGCAAATCCTTCGCCGGCGCCGACTTCGAGCTGGGCATGATGTGGCGCGACGTGTACAAGCTGCGCCAGCGGGTACTGCTGATCTGGGGTCGCGAAGACCGGGTCAACCCGCTCGACGGTGCACTGGTGGCGCTCAAGCAGATTCCCCGGGTGCAACTGCACGTGTTCGGGCAGTGCGGCCACTGGGCGCAGCTGGAGAAGTTCGACGAGTTCAACAAGCTGACCATCGATTTCCTCAACGGCGGGGTCAAGGAGGCAAGGTCATGAGCATCCGTTCCCTGGGCTACCTGCGTATCGAGGCCACCGACGTCGCCGCCTGGCGCGAGTACGGACTGAAGGTGCTCGGCATGGTGGAGGGGTCCGGCAGTGCCGAAGGCGCGCTGTACCTGCGCATGGACGAGTTTCCCGCCCGCCTGGTGATCGTGCCGGGTGAGCACGACCGACTGCTGGTGTCCGGCTGGGAGACGGCCAATGCCGCGCAGCTGCAGGACATCCGGAAGCGGCTGGAGGTCGAGGGCACTCCGTACAAGGAGGCCACGGCCGCCGAGTTGGCGGAGCGGCGCGTCGACGAGATGATCATCTTCGACGATCCGTCGGGCAACACGCTCGAGGTGTTCCACGGTGTGGCCCTGGAGCATCGGCGGGTCGTCAGCCCGTACGGCCACAAGTTCGTCACCGAGGAGCAGGGCCTCGGCCACGTCGTGCTCACCACCCGTGACGACGCCGAGACGCTGCACTTCTACCGCGACGTCCTCGGGTTCTACCTGCGTGACTCGATGCGGCTGCCGCCGCAGTTGGTGGGCCGGCCCGCTGACGGCGCGCCGGCGTGGCTGCGCTTCCTCGGCGTCAACCCGCGTCACCACAGCCTGGCCTTCATGCCGGGCGAAACCCCCAGCGGGATCGTGCACCTGATGGTCGAGGTGGAGAACGCCGACGACGTAGGCCTGTGCCTGGACCGGGCGCTGCGCCGCAAGGTGAAGATGTCGGCGACACTGGGGCGCCATGTCAACGACAAGATGTTGTCGTTCTACATGAAGACCCCGGGCGGGTTCGACGTCGAATTCGGTTGTGAGGGGCTCGAAGTCGACGACACGAGCTGGGTCGCCCGGGAGAGCACCGCGGTCTCGCTGTGGGGCCACGACTTCAGCGTCGGCTTCAAAGACTAGTGACGAGCGCTCGCGCGAGGAACCAAGAGCCAGTGTCCAAGCCTTCGATCGATCCCCGCACATACCGCAATGTGCTGGGGCAGTTCTGCACCGGCATCACCGTGATCACCACCGTGCACGACAACGAGCCGGTGGGCTTCGCGTGTCAGTCCTTCGCGGCGCTGTCGCTGGAACCGCCGCTGGTGCTGTTCTGCCCGACCAAGCTGTCCCGCTCGTGGGCGGCCATCGAGGCCAGCGGTAGGTTCTGCGTCAACGTCCTGCATGAGAACCAGAAAGAGGTGTCGGCCCGGTTCGGGTCCCGCGAGCCCGACAAGTTCGCCGGGATCGACTGGGGACCTTCGAAACTGGGCTCGCCGATCATCGAAGGCGCTCTCGCGCACATCGACTGCACCGTGCACTCCGTGCATGACGGCGGCGACCACTTCGTGGTGTTCGGCGCGGTGCAGTCACTGTCCGACAGTGCCGCCGACGAGCGCTCGCGCGAGGAGTACCGACCACAGCAGAAGCCGCGGCCGCTGCTGTTCTACCAGGGGCAGTACACAGGCATCGAGCCCGACAAGAACACCCCGGCCGACTGGCGCAACGATCTGGAGGCGTTCCTGACGGCGACCACCGAGGACACCTGGCTCTGAGCAGAGCCGGTCTCACCAGAATCACACGGGTGTAATTCATCCACACTGGGGATAACGCCTGTGGATAACTTCGCCGTCACCGATGACCGAGCAGCACATCGTGCTGCTCACGCACGCGCTCGCGAATCGCGTCGACGACGGCGGCGACCTCGGGACGGCGTAGCGTCTCGGCCCGGGTCACGAGCCAGTAGGTGAGCCGGATCGACACCTGCCCGGGCAGCACCCGCACCAGGTCGGGGTGCCGGTCGGCCATGAAGCACGGCAGCAGGCCCAGGCCGGCCGAGGCCCGGGTGGCCTCGACGTGGACGAACACGTTGGTCGAGGTCACCGACTCCCGCATCGCCGGGGCGAAGCTGGTCGCCAGATCCAGGTCGTCGACCTGGAGCATCGAGTCGATGAAGTAGACGAGCGGGAACCGCTGAAGGTCGTCCACATCCGCCGGGCCGCCGTGTTCGGCCAGGTAGTCGCGCGAGCCGTACAGGCCGAGGCAGTAATCGCCGAGCCGCAACGCCTCGGCCCGGTGCACCTTCGGTTCACCGACGACCACCTCGATGTCCAGTCCCGAGCGCTGCTGGGTGGCGCGACGGGTGGCGGCCACGATCTCGACGGCGACCTTGGGGTGCCTGCGCTGCACCGCCGCGGCGGCCGGCGCGGCGATGTAGGCGGAGAAGCCGTCGGTCGCCGAGATGCGCACGACGCCCTCCAGCGCCCGCTGCCCGCCGGCATCGGTGGCCAGCGAACGGACCGCGGTCTCGACGGCCTCGGCCGCGGCGAGCGCTTCCCGGCCCAGCTCGGTGAGCTCCCATCCGCCGGCGACCCGGGCCAGGACGCGGCCGCCCACCGCGCGTTCCAGCGCGGCGATGCGGCGGCTGATCGTCGTGTGGTTGATCCCGAGCTCGTCGGCCGCGGTGGTGTAGCGGCCCGTGCGCCCGACGGCCAGCAGAACGAGCAGGTCGTCGGCACTCGGTCGGCGCACAGGTGAGGTCACCTCTGCATTTTTGCAGATGCAGCGTGCGGTTTTGACCATTGCGACGTGGGGTAGCTGCATGAATACTCACTCACATCTGTGGTGGGCATCACAAAGGAGGAGTGTGCGATGAGCACGCAACAAGACGCGCGGGCGGATGAACCGGGTTCGGTCCCGACGGGCCTCAAACGCGTCGTGGTCGCGTCGATGGCGGGCACCGTCGTCGAGTGGTACGAGTTCTTCCTCTACGCGACCGCGGCGACGCTGGTCTTCAACAAGATCTTCTTCGCCGAGGGGACGAGCGAGGCCGCGGGGCTCATCGCCGCGCTGCTGACCTACGCCGTCGGGTTCGTCGCAAGGCCGCTGGGCGGCATCGTGTTCGGGCACTTCGGTGACAAGTACGGCCGCAAGAAGCTGTTGCAGTTCGCGATCCTGCTCGTCGGTGTCGTGACCTTCCTGATGGGATGCCTCCCCACCTACGCGCAGATCGGGGTGTGGGCGCCGATCATGCTGGTGGCGCTGCGGTTCCTGCAGGGTTTCGCGGTCGGCGGGGAATGGGGCGGCGCAGTCCTGCTCGTCGCCGAGCACAGCCCGAACAAGGACCGCGCGTTCTGGGCCAGCTGGCCACAGGCGGCCGTACCGGTCGGCAACATGCTCGCGACCCTCGTGCTGCTGGTGCTGACCGGCGTCCTGTCCGAGGACTCGTTCCTGTCCTGGGGCTGGCGCGTGGCGTTCTGGCTGTCCGCGGTGGTGGTGCTGATCGGGTACTACATCCGCACCAAGGTCACCGATGCGCCGATCTTCGTCGCTGCCCAGGAAGAGGTCGAGCGGGTCAAGTCCGTGTCCTACGGCGTAGTCGAGGTGCTGAAGCGTTACCCCCGTGGCGTTTTCACCGCGATGGGGCTGCGCTTCGCCGAGAACATCATGTACTACCTCGTCGTCACGTTCTCCATCGTCTACCTCAAGACGCACGTCGGCACCGACACCAGCGACATCCTGTGGTACCTGCTGGCGGCACACGCGGTGCACTTCCTGGTGGTCCCGCAGGTGGGTCGACTCGCGGACCGGTATGGCCGGCGGCCGGTATACATCCTCGGCGCGGTGCTGGCGGCCACCTGGGGGTTCTTCGCGTTCCCGATGATGAACACCGGCGACTACCTGATGATCATGGGCGCGGTCATCCTCGGCTTGATCATCCACGCCTTCATGTACGCGCCGCAGCCGGCGATCATGGCCGAGATGTTCCCGACCCGGATGCGGTATTCCGGTGTCTCACTTGGTTATCAGGTGACCTCGATCGTGGCCGGTTCGCTCGCGCCGGCGATCGCCACCTGGCTGCTCGACCAGTTCGGCACGTGGGTGCCCATCGCCGTCTACCTGGCCGGCGCCGCGGTGATCACCCTCGTCGCCGCATGGTTCACCCGGGAGACCAACGGCATCGACCTGCATTCGCTCGACGAGGCCGATCGCGAGCAGCTGACCAGGGCGGGTCTGCGGTGAGTGAGCTCACCGGCCGCACCGCGCTGGTGACCGGAGGCGCCGGCGGGATCGGCGCGGCGTGCGCGCGGGCGCTGGCCGAACAGGGAGCCAAGGTCACCGTCGCCGACATCGACGACGTCGCGGCCAAGTCCGTGGCGCAGGAGGTCGGCGGAACCGCCTGGGCGCTCGACCTTCTCGACGTCGAGGCGTTGGAGCACCTGACGTTGGAGACTGACATCCTGGTCAACAACGCCGGTGTGCAGAACATCGACGAGATCGCCGCGTTCCCGCCGGCGAAGTTCCGCTCGATGATGACCCTGATGGTGGAGGCGCCGTTCCTGCTGATCCGTGCGGCGCTACCGCACATGTACCGCAACGAGTTCGGGCGGGTCATCAACATCTCGTCGATCCACGGGTTGCGCGCCTCGCCGTTCAAGGTCGCCTACGTCACCGCCAAGCACGCCCTGGAGGGACTGTCGAAGGTGACAGCCCTCGAGGGTGGCCCGCACGGGGTGACGAGCAACTGCATCAACCCCGGCTACGTTCGGACGCCCCTGGTGACCAAACAGATTGCCGATCAGGCCCGAACCCACAACATCGATGAGGAACAGGTGGTATCTGAGATCCTGCTCAAGGAGAGCGCAGTGAAACGCCTCGTGGAACCGGAGGAGGTCGGCGCGTTGGTCGCATTCCTCGCATCGCCCGCCGCGGGCATGGTCACCGGGGCGTCGTACACGATGGACGGCGGATGGAGCGCGCGGTGACGGTGACGGCCGATGCCGCGCAATGGGAACCCACCCACGAGGACATCGCCGGGGCGCAGGTCACCGCGTTCGCGCGGTTCGTCGAACAGCGCACCGGGCGTAGCTTCGCGGACTATCACGCGTTGTGGCGGTGGTCGGTCGACGACATCGAAGGCTTCTGGGGGGCGCTGTGGGACTACTTCGACCTCGGTGAACATGCCGGCGTTGTCGAGGGCTCGGAAATGCCCGGCGTCACATGGTTTCCGGGCACCACGCTGAACTACGTCGACCAGGTGGTGCGCAACGCGCGTACCGACCGGCCGGCGATCATCCATGTCAGCGAGGACGGACCCGACCGCGAGGTGTCGTGGGCCGACCTGCTCGGGCGGGCGGCGGCGTTCGCCGAGCGGCTGCGCGGGGCCGGGGTGGGGCGCGGCGACCGTGTGGTCGGGTACCTGCCCAACATCCCCGAGGCCGTCATCGCGTTCCTGGCGACGGCCGCCCTCGGTGCGGTGTGGAGCGCGTGCGGCCAGGACTATTCGGCCAAGGCCGCGCTGGACCGGCTGGGACAGCTGGAACCGAAGGTGCTGGTGGCGGCCGACGGCTACCTGTTCGGCGGCAAGTACCGCGACAAGCGCGACGACGTCCGCGCGGTGGCGGCCGGCCTACCGACGCTGGAAGCGACCTTCTCGACCGACGACCTCGCCGAGCGCAGTGACAGCCCACTCGACCCGGCCCGGGTGCCGTTCGAGCATCCGCTGTGGATCCTGTTCTCGTCCGGCACCACCGGTCTGCCGAAGGGCATCATGCACGGCCACGGCGGTGTGGTGCTCGAGCACCTCAAAGCCGTGGCGCTGCAGTCCGACATCGGCCGTGACGACACCTTCTTCTGGTACACCAGCCCGAGCTGGATGATGTGGAACTTCCAGGTCGCCGGTCTGCTGGTGGGTGCGACCATCGTCTGTTACGAAGGCGGTCCGAACGCGCCGCGGCCGGATGCGTTGTGGGACATCGCCGCCCGGGTCCGAGCCACGGTACTGGGCACCAGCCCCGGCTATGTGCTGGGATGCATCAAGGCCGGTGCCAGTCCGGGGCGCACCCACGACCTGTCGGCGCTGCGGACCGTGGGGATCACCGGCTCGTCGCTGCCACCGTCGTCGTCGCTGTGGCTGCGCGACCATGTCGGCGTCCAGGTCGCGTCGATCAGCGGTGGCACCGATGTGGTGTCGGCGTTCATCGGCGGGGTCCGCACCGTGCCGGTCTGGCCGGGTGAACTGTCGGCACCCTATCTCGGTGTCGCGCTGGACGCGTGGGACGAATCGGGCAACCCGGTGCGCGGCGAGGTCGGTGAGCTCGTCATCACCAAGCCGTTGCCGTCGATGCCTGTCGCATTCTGGAACGACCCCGACGGAAAGCGCTACCGCTCCGCCTATTTCGACATGTTCCCGGGCGTCTGGCGCCACGGCGACTGGATCACCGTCACCGACCGCAACAGCGTGATCGTGCACGGCCGCTCGGATTCCACCCTCAATCGGCACGGCATCCGGATGGGCAGTGCCGACATCTACCAGGCCGTCGAGGGTCTGCCCGAGGTGGTCGAAGCCCTGGTGATCGGGGCCGAGCAATCCGACGGCGGTTACTGGATGCCGTTGTTCGTCGTGCTCGCCGACGGCGTCGAACTGACCGACGAACTGCGCGACCGCATCAACGACACCATTCGCACCGAGGTCTCGCCGCGCCACGTGCCCGACGAGATCATCGTCGCGCCGGCCGTCCCGCACACCCGCACCGGCAAGAAACTCGAGGTGCCGATCAAGAAGTTGTTCCAGGGCGGTGACCCGGCGAAGGTCGTCGAGCGCAGCGCAGTCGACGACCCCGCTCTGCTCGACTGGTACGTCACGCGGCGTCGAAGGTGATGAGGTCGATGGAGAGTCGGCCTTCGGCCAGGCTGAGTTTTCGGCGGATGGGTGGGCCGGGGAGTTGGGGTGGGATCGAGGGGTAGCGCGCGCCGGTGGGCGTCACATACTCCGCGCGATGCTCGCCGTTCTCCTCACCCGTACTGACCCGCCAACCCGGCGCTTCTTTGGTGTAGTTGCAGGCTTCGCACAGCCCGAGCCCGTTACCTGCGTTGGTGGGTCCGCCGGCCCGGTCGGGGACGGCGTGGTCGTGGTGGCGGATCGGGGCGTCGCAGTAGGGGGTGCGACAGGTCCGGTCGCGGCGTTCGATCAGCATGGCCAGCCCTTTGGGGAAGATGCGGGCTTTGGATTCCATCGCGACCAGTTGTCCGCTGGTGGGGTGGCGGTAGAGGCGGCGCAGGGTGGCTTTGGGTTCGGCGTCGGCGACCGCGTCCCCGGTCAATGCGCGGCAGAATCCTGCCGGGACGGGTCCGTAGCCGTCCAGCCAGCCGAGTTCGTTGTCGTCGCCGGCCAGGGTGGTGTCGGCCATCACCAGGTTCAGCGCGATCGGCACCGGCTCCGACGCCGCCCGCCCGGTCACCCGCTCGTAGACGGTCTCGGCCATCACCT
>NZ_LMVQ01000154.1 GCF_001545925.1 Mycobacterium sp. NAZ190054
AAGCTCAGATCAACGGACACCCGCGGCCTCCCTCTATGTCGCAGCACCGAGCCATGACCGATACCGAGCGAACGATCGGTATTTCCTAAACATGCCATCGGCGGTCGCTGTCTGTCAAGCGCGTCGAGCCGTCTGCAGCGCGGAAGGGAAGGGGAGTGGCGCCCGGCTCAGCTGTACCGCGCTACCAGCGCACCGCCGATCGAAGCGAGGTGATCGCGCACGCCCTGCGGGCCCGTGACTTCGAGCCATTCGACGAGCCAGGCGAGTTCGCCTGCGAGGGTGTATTCGTCGCGGCCACGGATCACGGTCTCGATCCGGCCGTCAGGCGTGGAACCGCCAACTTCGAGGCGGCCACCGAGCACCGTCCGGAGCAGGCCGAGCCCGTCGGGAGCACACACGGCCCGTGCCTCGAGGGGAGTGCGCTTTCGATCGACCTCGTCCGCGATCTCGCGCCAGCTCTCGGCGAGGTCGAATCCCGGAGGCCGTTGGACGGGATCGTCGGTCAAGTCAACCGACGTGACACGGTCGATCCGGAAGGTCCGTCGACCGGCCTCCGTATTGGAGACCAGATACCAGGTCGGTCTCTTGGCGACGATGCCCAGCGGGTGCACGATCCGCTCGGTCTCCGAGCCTTTACGGTCGACGTAGCCGAGCCGTACCTGGACACCGCGGATCACCGCCTCCTGAAGTTCGTCGAGCAACCGGGGTGGTCGCGGATCGGGCTGGCTGGATCCCCAGTGTCGTGGATCGACGACGACTGATGTGGCGGCCGTCTCGGCCTGCTTTCGGAAGGGCTCGGGCAACGCGCGAACGAGTTTGCGCAGAGCGGCCTTCACGCTCGGGGTTGCCGTCGAGGCGGGTCCGGCTACCAGAAACAGCGCGCGGGCCTCGCTCGCGGTCAACCCGGAAAGGTCGGTGCGAGCGCCGCCCAAGAGGCGCCACCCGCCGCCTCGGCCCGGCATGGCGTACACGGGCAACCCGGCGCCGCTCAACGCTTCGAGGTCACGGCGGGCGGTGCGCTCAGAAACCTCCAACTCCACAGCGACTTCCGATGCAGTGACCTGCTCACGCTGTTGCAGTAGCAGGAGGACGGCGACTAGCCGGTCGGCTCGCATGCCACCACACTTCCACAACAAACTGGCCACAAGGTGACCGGTTTAGGTCGGCACAATGGCGCCATGATCACACCGACCAGTTCCACCACGGACCAGCTCAAGGATCCGCGGCCGATCCTTGACCGTGCCATCGCCACCGCCGGGGTCGTCATAGACGGTGTCCGGTCGGAGCAACTCACGGACCCGACGCCGTGCACAGACATGAACGTGCGAGAACTGCTCGCTCACCTCATCGGCGTGCTTGACCGAGTCGCTGCGCTCGGCAACGGTGAAGATCCCTTCGCCGTCATCGAGACCGCTGCCCCCGACGATCGGTGGCCCGATGCGTGGAGGGAGTCGGGGAGACGAGCCGCGGATGCCTGGAGCGACGACGCTGTGCTCGCACGACCCATGGCACTGCCGTGGATCGTAGGCAGCGGCGCCGAGGTGCTGGCGTCCTACTTCTCCGAGCTGACCGTCCACACGTGGGACCTTGCGACGGCGACCGGTCAACAGCCCGACTGGGACGACACGGTCGTCGCCGCGGCGCTGGAGGCGGCACACCAGATCCTCCCAGCCGAGAACCGCCGCGCTCTCTACGAGGAAGTCTCGGCCGCGAGGGGCCTCGACGAGGTCGGCGTCCCGTTCGCCGAGGCCGTCCCGATCCCCGACGACGCGCCCGCCATCGACCGCCTCGTCGCCTGGAACGGCCGGGATCCGCGCCGCTGATCCTGACGTGGAGCTCGACGTCGTGCGACCCGATGTTTACATTGCATTGGCCGAGCGTCATGAATGGGACGCCCTGGCTTGATCTGGCGAGGGACCGAGGGCGCACGTTATTGTCACGCCACAATCACCAGCGCCGGATCCCCTTCGGGAGTGGCGAGAAAGTCAGGTTGTATTGACTTTCGAACTCGCGATTCCGGGCCCCCGATAACCCACGGTGGACCCGCCCGTGATGGCAACCTCGTCCGCCGCGCCGGGGGATCACGGCCTTAAAAAATATTTGGACCACAACCGAAAACCGCGAGACTTACTGGTAGGTCGCCGTATTCGATTCGGTCGTATTGCTCGCCGCGAGGGCGGTGAAGATGGTTAGAGCTGACCCAGGGGCCGGCAGACGTTGGACAAGGCGTTCCAGTATTCGCCGGGCGCACAGTTGTCCGCCGGACGCGGCGTCTGGCAGGTGTTGGTGATCGGATCCCAGAATTGCCCGTTAATACAGTTCAGGGGCTGTGCCGAACCGATCCCGGCACCGAACAAAACGGCAGCAATGGGAGTGGCGGCAACAATGGCGATGGTCGAACGGACAGAACAATTTTGCATAGGTTGATCTTGCCCGACGACGTGGATCCCCGAGCCCGGTCAGTGCGAAATCACTCCCATCGCCACAGGTTGGGCTAGTCAGATTGACAAGGCATATACAAACTCGCGACAGGGGAGAACCGCGAGTTGGCCCGTCGGGCATTGTTCGGCCTCACTTGAATTGGCGGCTACATGGAACGGACGTCCGTGGTTCATAAGGGAACATGGCGACGCTCGTGCTGGTGAGCATCTCAGATGGGCCAGGCGAACCGTTGACCGGGAGCGGAAGCTGGATGCTTGTTTGCTGCCGGTCGATCTGACTATCCGGCTGCCATACTCCTCGTGTTACATGTAACATGTGGGGCATGTCCGTGAAGGAAAGGGTCGGCGAGTACCGACGACGGATGCGGGAGCGGGGCCTGCGGCCGCTGCAGGTCTGGGTGCCTGACGTGCGCACTGAGAGCTTTGCCGCCGAGGCGCATCGCCAAGCCTCGTTGGTTGCGCGAGCGGACGAAAGCGGCGATGACCAGGACTTCATCGAGGCCGTCTCGACGCCATGGGACGAGGAGTGAACCGAGGCGAGATCTGGACCGTAGCGGGTGGTGTCTACGCGACGAAACCGCGTCCGGCGGTGATCGTTCAGGATGACCTTTTCGATGCCACGAGTTCGGTGACGGTTGCGCCGATCACCAGCACGCTGCTGGATGCGCCGCTGATGCGCATTCGGATAGCCGGTGGAGACGGTCGGCTATCCGGACTTGACCACGATAGTGACGTGATGGTCGACAAACTCACTACCGTGAAAAGGTCGAACGTCCAGGCCCGGGTCGGTCGGCTGACGGCGGAGCAAGTCGTCGAGGTCGAGCGAGCAATGATGGCATTCCTCGGCCTTGCCCGATAGATGGACTCATTGGGCAGCAATGCAACGCAGCGCACGTTACTGGTAACCCTGCATATTCGATCCGTGCATGTTCTCCCCGGGTAGCACGCAGGCCAGGGCCCAGCTGCGGATCTTGAGGGCGGCCGTGCGTCGATATTGCGACGAGGTACGTAATCTTCTCCGCCTAAACGCGACTAGATGTACGACCAGGCGCAGATCAATGCCGAGCTGTGAGTGCAGGGCGCTCCAGCACACCTCGATGTCGCACCGTACGGGGCGTTGCTCAGGCGCCCCATCACGAGCACAGGCCCGCGCCCGCCTCAGCGGACGCGGGCCAGTGGCCTCGCGGGCAGGCTCAACAGTTCGCCTTGTACTCGTACTGGTCGGCCTTGTCGTTCTCACCTTCACGGATGGTGACCAGTTCGGTGGTGATCACCGGTTCCACCTCCTCGCCGTCGATGAGGCGCTTGAGCGTCTCCATCGCCACCTCACCTTCTTCGGTGGGGTTCTGGGCGATCAGCGCCTGGATCGAGCCGTTCTTCAGCGCGTTGACCTCAGCGGTGGCGGCGTCGTAGGCCACCACTTTGACCCGGCCGACGGCGTCCGCCTGTTGTAGGCCGGTAACCGTCCCGATGGCGCCCTGGTCGTTGGTGACGAAGATGGCCGCCAGATCCGGGTGCGCAGCGAGCGTCGCGGTGACGATCTGTGCGGCCTTCTGCGGATCATTGGACTGATACTGCGCGCCCAGGTACTGCAGACCGGGGTACTCCGCCAACTTCTCCTCGAAGCCCTGGGTGCGCTGGTCCTGCGCCGTCGACCCCGGCGGCTGGGTGATCACAAGCACCTTGCCCTGTCCCCCGGTCAGGCGGTTCACCTCGTCGGCGGCCATCCCGCCACCGGCGATGTTGTCGGTGATCACCTGGCTCTCCACCAGATCGGTGTCTGCCAGGGTCTGGTCGACGGTGATGAGTTTGGTTCCGCCACGGGTGAGTTGCTGCAGCGGCGGGATCAAGGCTTGAGCGTCGGTGGGCACCACCGCGGCCGCCGCCGGTCGCGCTGCCGTCACCGCGTTGACGATCGGAATCTGGGCGTCGGCGGCGAAAGCGTTGGCCGCGCTGACACTTAGGTTCAGGCCCAGTTCGGCGGCTTTGGCCTTGGCTCCGCAGGACACCGCTTCATAGAACGGGCTACCGCTGGAGCCCAGCACCAGCGCCACGTCGTTACCGGCCACCACGTCGCCACCACCGCTGTTGGTGGCTCCGCTGGTGCAGGCTGTCAGCGCGGCGGCCAACGCGGCGGCCGCACCTATGACGGCGGGAGTTTTCTTGGTCATGACGGTTTTCCTTCGGTTCGGGATGAGTCAGGTTGGGTCAAGATAGGTTTCGGGCTCGGCGCTTCAACTGGTCGATGTACACCGCGAGGATCAACACCGCACCCATCGCCACCGTCTGCCAGAACGGCGGGATGCCGGTGATGACAAAACCGTTCAGCAGCACGATCGGGATGAACACCCCGATGACGGTGCCCAGGATGGAGCCGATGCCACCGAAGAGGCTGGTACCGCCGAGCACCACCGCGGAGATGGTGGCCAGGTTGTCGGCGGTGTGACCGCCGATCGTGGTGGTGGAGAAGCGGGCCACCGACATGAATGCGGCCAACCCGGCCAGTGAGCCGGAGATCGCGTACACCTTGATGATCTGGGCCTTGAGCGGCACACCGGACCGGCGGGAGGCTTCCGAGCTCGAGCCGACGGCGAAGGTCCAGGTGCCGAACCTGGTGCGGTGCAACACAATACCTGCGACCAGCGCCACCGCCGCCGCGATGATCACCAGGACCGGCACGCCGGCCACCGCACCGTTGCCCACGGTGTCCACCAACAACTGCGGTACGGCGCGCACATCCTGGCCGTTGGTGATGATCTGCGCGGCGCCCAGCGCGATGCCCATGGTGCCGAGGGTGACGATGAGCGCCGGAATCTTCGCGTGTGCCACCAGGAATCCGTTGACGAGCCCGAAGAACAGCCCGGCCAGCACAGTGATCGCCAGGCCGATCGCGATGATGCCCCAGCCCGCGTTCGTGGTGCCATAGGTCGCCCCATCGGCATCGGAGAGCGCCAGCATCACCTTGGCGCCCACCACCGAGGAGAACACCAGCACCGACCCCACCGACAGATCGATGCCGGCGGTGATGATGACGTAGGTCTGTCCCACGGCCATTACCAGCAGGATCGCCGCGTCGATCGCCAGCGTGGACACGTTGTACCCGGTGGCGAACTTCTGGGGTTGGGTGATGGTGAAGAACCCTACGAGCGCGATCAGGAACAGCAGTACCCACCCGCCGCCGAGCCATCGGGTGATCCGGTCACCGAGCGAGTCCTTGGCCGCGGTCGGCACGACTGCGGTCGGCATGTCTGTGGTCGAGTTCATCGAACTTCCGCCTCGTCTTGGTCGTGATCGGTGGTACCGCTGGTCATTGCCGTGACCAGCCTCTCTACGGTGGCCTGACCGCGAACGAAGGTGGCCACCGAGGACCCCAACCGCAGCACCTCCACGCGGTCGGCGACGTCGACGACGTGGGTCATGTTGTGGGTGATCAACACCACCCCCAGCCCCTGGTCGGCCACCTGGCGGACCAGCCGCAACACCCGGTCGGTCTGCACCACACCCAGTGCGGCGGTGGGCTCGTCGAGGAAGATGACGTTGTTCGCCCACTTGGCGGCGCGGGCAATGGCCACCGATTGACGCTGGCCGCCCGAGAGTGAGGCCACCGACACCGTCGGGGACCGCAGAGTGACACCGAGTTTGGCGAACTGTTCGGCGGCCTGGGACCGCATTGTCTTGCGATCCAGCAGCCCGATCCGCCCGGCCAGCCCCGGTTTGAGGATCTCCCGGCCGAGGAAGAGGTTGTCCGCAGCGGTCAACTCGGGTGCCAGCGCCAGATCCTGGAACACGGTGGCAATCCCCAAGTTCTGCGCCGCCACCGGTGACGGAATCTGCACCTCGGTTCCCTTGACCCGGATCTCACCGCTGTCGGGCTTCTCCGCTCCCGAGAGCACCTTGACCAACGTCGACTTGCCCGCACCGTTGTCACCGACAAGAGCGCACACTTCGCCCGGGTAAACGGTCAGGTTGGCGTCTTCGAGTGCGGTGACCGAACCGTAGGTCTTGCCGATGTGGCGGGCGGTCAACAGGGGTTCGGCGCTCATGTCCGACGTCCCACGTTGTTGGAGAAGTCGAACCATTCGGCGTACCCTGCCGCCACCTTCGCCGTCCAGTGCTCGTACGCACTCTCATAGCTCGGGAAAGACCAGACCTGAGTGGTCGAGTAGTCACTCTGCCCGCGGATGAAATAGGTGCCGATCTTCTCGGCGCCTGCCTCCACAGCATCGGAATCGATTTTCTTCCAGCGTGTTTCGAGCTCACTGCGGGCGTCGTCGGCCAGCTCGTACCACGAGCTGCGGGGCAGGGCGTAGTGGATCCAGATGGTGTCGTTCACAGCGAAGCTCCCAAGACGTCGGCCATCGGGCGGCGACGACCGATGTAGTGCAAAGAGGTGGTGAATTTGAAGTCGGCGACCCGTTCGTGAGTCGCCATCGCATGGTCGAGCAGGGCCAGGTCGGGCACCTCCCAGATCCCCAGGTGGTGCCATCGGCTGGACACATCCAGGCGGTGCCGCCCGGCGATGGAGATGCCGGAGTTCACATCGGAGCTGAACGCCACGTCGCATTCGGCGTCGTACTCGAGACGCTCGGCCGGGGTGGCTCGCTGCCAGGCGTCGTTCCACTGCCACAAGGCGAAGAACGCCCACGGTGAGTCGGGGTTGCGCCCCGCCGTCGACGGCACCGGGGCGAACTCCCGCTTACCCACCTGCCACGAGGTGCGGAACATCCGCGCCCATCCCGCCCGTTCCAGCTGCTCGATTCCGGCGTACGCCGCCTCCAGGCCCGGCGCCTCGAGCACGCCGACGATGTCCACATCATGGGCGAAACCCGCGTCGTAGCAGGATGCTTCGTCACTGTCGGTGAACATCGCGTCCACCGACAGCCGCCAACCGTCGGCCCGCAGCCTGCGCAGGGTGTCCAGCAACGATGCCGGTGCGGGTTCCCCGCGGTGGCGACGGGCGGTGTAGAACACCACCGCACGGTCCTGCTGATCGAGGGCGAAGAGGTCGGTGGCGACCGTGACCTCGGTACTCACAGTTGATCCCGGAACTTCTGCGCCGCCGCCACCAAGGTGGCCACACGCTGCGGATCCACCGGGTTCCACCAGCGGCCGTCCACTTTCAGCCACTGGCCGACGATGGCGCCGTCGGCGACGTCGAACAGTGTGGGCAGCTGGTCCGGGTCCAGTCCGGATCCGACGATCACCGGGAGGTTGGTCCCGGCGCGCACCTGGTTGACCTCGGCCGGTTGGGTGGGCGAGCCGGTGCGGGTGCCGGTGGCGATCAGTACGTCGGCGTCGAACCATTCGGCGTCGGTGGCCTGCTCGGGGATGTCGCGGTCGGCGGTGATGGCGTGCGCCCCGAACTTGACGTGGACGTCGGCAAGGATGCGCACGTCCTCGGCGTCGATCGACTTGCGGTAACGCAATGCGGTGGGTGCCGGACCGTTGAGGAAACCTTCATTGGCCACATAGGCGTTGACCCACTGGTTGGCCCTGACCCAGCGCGCTCCGGTGGCCTTGGCCACCGCCAAGCCGGGGATGACACCGTTGGCCACGCAGGTCAGACCGATCGGCGTGGCCACCGCCGCGGTGATTTCCATGCAGGCCGCAGTCAGTGCGGCCACCGTCTCGGGACCGATGTCCTCGGGCCGCAGGAAGGGCATGTCGGAGGCATTCTCGACCATGATGCCGTCGATGCCGCCCTCGGACAGGGTGCGTGCGTCCTGGACGGCACGGCGGTAGATCTCCCGTACCGGCTCGCCCTGGTATCGCGGTGCCCCGGGGAGCGGGTTGAGGTGCACGACACCGATGATCGGCTTCGGGTTGTCGAACAGTTCACCCAGCGCACTCGGCCGGGGTGGGTGAACTTGGGGCGCGGTCATTGAGATCCTCTCTCGGTACTCGGTTTTCAACTGCTCGGTGCCAGCAAGGCCAGGACGTCATCGGGGGCTGGGTAACTCGACACGGCCCCGATTCGCCGGACCGACAGGCTGGCGGCGGCCACCGCGAGGCGCAGCGCCGCGGCCGACGTGGGCGACGACCAGGCTGGTCTGGATGGACGACATGTAGGACGGCGTGTTGAGGATCTGCTCGAAGTTGCCGGTGGTGAAGGACTCGGCGAGCGGGACGAACGGGCTGAGAATCTGGGTCAGCGACCG
>NZ_LMVQ01000155.1 GCF_001545925.1 Mycobacterium sp. NAZ190054
CGCCGATGTCCGTGAGGCCGGCGCACGCATCCGGCTGATCTCCGACGGCGACGTCGCCGGCGCCATCTCGGCCTGCCGGCCCAACTCGGGCACCGACCTGCTCGTCGGCATCGGCGGAACGCCCGAGGGCATCATCGCCGCGGCCGCGATCCGCTGCATGGGCGGCGCGATCCAGGCCAAGCTGGCCCCCACCGACGACGCCGAACGCCAGAAGGCCGTCGACCGCGGCTACGACCTGGACCGGGTGCTGACGACCGAGGACCTGGTGTCCGGGGAGAACGTGTTCTTCTGCGCCACCGGCGTCACCGACGGCGACCTGCTCAAGGGCGTGCAGTACTACGGCGGGGGCTGCACCACCCAGTCGATCGTGATGAGGTCGAAGTCGGGCACCGTCCGGATGATCGAGGCCTACCACCGGCTCGCCAAGCTCAACGAGTACTCGGCCGTCGACTTCACCGGCGACAAGACCGCCGCCTACCCCTTGCCGTAACCCACCACCCCACCCGTTGCCGTAACCCACCACCCCACCCGCAATAAAACGAGAGACGAACAGGGAGCCGCATGGCCGACAACAGCGCCGTTGACAACCAGGCCGAGTACCGCATCGAGCACGACACCATGGGCGAGGTCCGGGTGCCCAAGAACGCGCTGTGGCGCGCCCAGACCCAGCGTGCGGTCGAGAACTTCCCGATCTCGTTCCGGCCGCTGGAGCGCACTCAGATCCGTGCGCTGGGCCTGCTCAAGGGCGCCTGCGCCCAGGTGAACAAGGATCTCGGACTGCTGGCCCCGGAAAAGGCCGACGCGATCATCGCCGCCGCGGCCGAGATCGCCGACGGACGCCACGACGACCAGTTCCCGATCGACGTGTTCCAGACCGGGTCCGGCACCAGCTCGAACATGAACACCAACGAGGTGATCGCCTCGATCGCGGCGGCCAACGGTGTCACGGTGCATCCGAACGACGACGTCAACATGTCGCAGAGCTCCAACGACACCTTCCCCACCGCCACCCACATCGCGGCCACCGAAGCTGCTGTGCGGCACCTGATCCCGGCCCTCGAGGTGCTGCACGAGTCGCTGGAGACCAAGGCCCGGCAGTGGCGCACCACGGTGAAGTCCGGCCGTACCCATTTGATGGACGCGGTGCCGGTGACGCTGGGCCAGGAGTTCGGCGGCTACGCCCGCCAGATCCAGGCCGGCATCGAAAGGGTGCGCGCGTCTCTTCCGAGGCTCGGTGAGCTCGCGATCGGCGGCACCGCCGTCGGCACCGGCCTGAACGCGCCCGACGGGTTCGGCGCCAAGGTCGTCGAGGTGCTGGTCGATCAGACCGGCATCGCCGAATTGCGCCCGGCCGTCGACTCGTTCGAGGCGCAGGCGGCCCGCGACGGGCTGGTCGAGGCCTCGGGTGCGCTGAAGACGATCGCGGTGTCGCTGACCAAGATCGCCAACGACATCCGGTGGATGGGTTCCGGCCCGCTGACCGGGCTGGGCGAACTGCAGCTTCCCGACCTGCAGCCGGGCAGCTCGATCATGCCGGGCAAGGTCAATCCCGTCATCCCCGAAGCCGTCACGCAGGTGGCCGCGCAGGTCATCGGCAACGACGCTGCCGTCACCGTCGGCGGGCTGTCGGGCGCTTTCGAGCTCAACGTCTACATCCCGATGATGGCGCGCAACGTGCTGGAGTCGTTCACGCTGCTGTCGAACGTGTCGAAGCTGTTCGCCGCCAAGTGCATCGACGGCCTGGTCGCCAACGAGGACCGGCTGCGGGAGCTGGCGGAGTCGTCGCCGTCGATCGTGACGCCGCTGAACTCGGCGATCGGCTACGAGGAGGCGGCCAAGGTCGCCAAGCAGGCGCTCGCCGAGAAGAAGACGATCCGCCAGACGGTCGTCGACCGGGGCCTGATCGGCGAGAAGCTGTCCGAGGAGGAGCTGGACCGCCGCCTCGACGTGCTGGCGATGGCCAAGGTCCGCGACGAGGGCTAGTAGACCGATTTCCTGCCGGGAAGATCTCTCAATCGCCTGACGAATCGTCAAGACAGGCACAAGATTAGGGGGCCATCGGACTCGCCGCCGGCGCCTCGGCGGGGCGGCGGGTCGTTCCCCCAGGCAGGAATCAGGAGGCGCGGTGTCCGCTTACCCCGACCCCGCTATCGCATCGTCCTCAAGCACCCTGGTCACGACGGCCACCAGCCAGCCCGCCCTGCGGACCGGTGCCGTCGTGCTGGGTCTGGCGTCGCTGGTCGATCTCTCCAGGGCCAAACGCGGCAGCAGCGGCGCGGATCGCGTGCTGGCGATGTCGGGTGCGGCCGCGGCGGGGTGGTTCCTGGTCGAGGGCCGCAGGCAGCGCTGAGACACCGGTCCCGTCGCCGGCGGCCACCTTGTCGCCGATCACCCCGTGATTTCGGCGTACTTGGTCAGCGTCACGTTGACCAAGTACGCCGAAATCCCTACGCCTCACGGCAGGGCGCCGGGGCTGATCTCCTCCAGCATCTCGGTGACCAGCGCCGCGATCGGCGAACGCTCGCTGCGCAGCAGCGTGATGTGGGCGAACAGCGGATGGCCCTTGAGCTTCTCGATCACCGCCGCGACGCCGTCGTGCCGCCCGACGCGCAGGTTGTCCCGTTGCGCCACATCGTGGGTCAGCACCACCCGGGAGCCCGCGCCGAGCCGTGACAGCACGGTCAGCAGCACGTTGCGCTCCAAGGACTGCGCCTCGTCGACGATCACGAACGAGTCGTGCAGCGACCGGCCGCGGATGTGGGTCAACGGCAGCACCTCGAGCATCCCGCGGGACAGCACCTCCTCGAGCACCGCCGGGCTGGCCAGCCCTTCGAGGGTGTCGAAGACCGCCTGCGCCCACGGGCCCATCTTCTCGCTCTCGCTGCCCGGCAGGTAGCCGAGGTCCTGCCCGCCGACGGCGTAGAGCGGACGGAACACCACGACCTTGCGATGCGTGCGGCGCTCCAGCACGGCTTCCAGACCCGCGCACAGCGCCAGCGCCGACTTGCCGGTGCCGGCCTTGCCGCCGAGCGACACGATGCCCACCGACTCGTCGAGCAGAAGGTCGAGGGCGACGCGTTGTTCGGCGGACCTTCCCCGGAGGCCGAACACCTCGCGATCACCTCGTACCAACTGCACCTTCTTGTCCGCGTTGACGCGACCCAACGCGTGAGAGCTGGTGCCCAGCAAACGGATTCCGGTGTGGCACGGCAGGTCGCGGGTGACTTCGAGGTCGACCTCACCCTCGGCGAACAGCGCGTCGACGTCCTCGCCGGCCACCTCGACCTCGGCCATGCCGGTCCAGCCGGACGTCACGACGTCCTGGGCGTGGTATTCGTCGGCGAGCAGGCCGACCGCGCCGGCCTTCACCCGCAGCGGGATGTCCTTGCTCACCAGCGTGACGTGCTTGCCCTCGGCGGCGAGGTTGGCGGCCACGGTCAGGATCCGCGCGTCGTTGCTGTCGTTGCGGAAGCCGGCGGGCAGCACCGTCGGGTCGCTGTGGTTGAGTTCGACGTGCAGCGTACCTCCTTGCGTACCAACGGGAATGGGCTCGTCCAGGCGTCCGTGATCCAGGCGCAGATCGTCGAACAGGCGCAGGGCCTGCCGGGCGAACCAACCCAACTCATGGTGGTGGCGTTTGGCTTCCAACTCGCTGATCACGACCAGCGGAACCACCACTTCGTGTTCGGCGAATCTCGTGATGGCCCAGGGATCGGACAGCAACACGGAGGTGTCGAGCACGTAGGTCCGGGTCACGTCGGAGTGCCGGCTCTGGGATTGGGTCACGTAGCGCTCCTCGAGGCTGCGCGAGTTCCTGCGGCCCCACACGAACTTCTCGGTGGACACACAAGCGGTCTCAGGACCGGGGCCGGTCCTTTCAATCTGGACCGCCCGGACAGCAGAGCATGTCGCTAGCCATCGGAATCGACGCTACTCCGCGTGCCGCAACCACGCCTCGCAGGCGCGCCGGGGCCGCGCGTCGCGTGCGTTAAGAGCTGATGAACTGCTGAAGCTCGGGTTCGCCGGCCAGCCCCCACGCGGTGATGCGGTCGGAGACGACTTCGCGCAGCTGATCACGGTTGAAGATGCCCGCCTCGGCGACCGTGGCCACCTTGTCCTGATAGGCGTCGATGTCGGCGCCGACGAGGTCCAGCCCGGCGGCGCGGCGCGCGATGGCGGCGACGGTCTCGTCCCGCATGTGGGTCAGGCAGTGCGCGACCAGGTTGGCGAAGAACTCCTCGTGCCGCTCCTCGTCCTGGGCGATCCGGCCGACCAGCGCCTTGAGCACCGGCTCGTCGATCTGCTGCGCGAGGTTGCGGCAGAACACCGCATGCGCGCGCTCCCACAACGCCATGAACGCCAACGTCTCGATCTGCGTGTAGGTGTCGGCGCGGTAGCCCTTCATCACATGCGCGACGCGGACGTCCTCGTTGGCGGCCGGGTCCACCTCGCGGGTGACGACGAGGTAGTTGCGCAGCGCGACAGCGTGCAGGTGCTCCTCGGCGGTCCAGCGGCCCAGCCACCGGCCCCATTTGTCTTCGAGGATGAAGTGCTCGACGAGCTCACGGTGGTAGCCGGCCAGGTTGTCTTTGGTGATCAGCAGGATCTCGAGGGCGTCGGTGATCTTCTTGGGCAGCGTGACCTGCGACGGCTCCCAGTCGCGCCCGCCGAGGAACGCGAAGTTCTCGCCCTGGTCGAACGGCACGTAGTCATGGGCGAACCAGACGTCCTCGGTGTCGAGGTGACGCCGCAGCTCCTGAAGAACCACGGGCTCGAGTTCCAGGGTCAGCGCGTTAGCGACAGGTTTCTGTGCCATGCGGTTACACTAACTCAATTCTGTGGGAATCGTAAAATTCCCGGCCCGCGACACTCCGCCGAAGTTGCATTCCAGCAGCGGAAGTCCGAGTGCAGCCCTGCTGGAATGCCATTTCGGCGGTGGGGGTCGGGTGGGGTCGAATGATTCAGGTCGAATGATTCAGAGGGTGAGACCCGGGTAGAGCGGGTTCGCGTCGAGCAGCTCGGCGGACGCGGCGCGCACCCGCTCCGCGGTGCCTTCGGCCAGCGTGTACTTGGCCTTCGACGGACCGTTCGGCCCCGCGGCGGGCTGGGTGTTGCTCAGCACCTCCACCACCAGCTCGGCCACACGGTCGAAGTCGTCGGCGCCGAAACCGCGGGTGGTCAGCGCCGGCGAGCCGAAGCGGATGCCGCTGGTGTACCAGGCGCCGTTCGGATCGGCCGGGATCGCGTTGCGGTTGGTGACGATGCCGGAGTCCAGCAGCGCCGACTCGGCCTGGCGCCCGGTGAGCCCGAACGACGTCACATCCAGCAGCACCAGGTGGTTGTCGGTGCCGCCGGTGACCAGCGCGGCGTCCCGCTTGACGAAGCCGTCGGCCAGCGCCTGCGCGTTGTCGGCGACGGCCTGGGCGTACTGGCGGAACGCCGGCTGCCGCGCCTCGGCCAGCGCGACGGCCTTGGCGGCCATCACATGCGACAGCGGTCCGCCGAGCACCATCGGGCAGCCCTTGTCGACGGCGGGGGCGTACTCCTCGGTGGCCAGCACCAGGCCGCCGCGCGGCCCGCGCAGCGACTTGTGCGTCGTCGTCGTCGTGACGTGCGCGTGCGGCACCGGGTCCTCGTCACCGGTGAACACCTTGCCCGCCACCAGGCCCGCGAAGTGCGCCATGTCCACCATCAGCGTCGCGCCGACCTCGTCGGCGATCTCGCGCATCTTGGCGAAGTTGACCCGCCGCGGATACGCCGAATAGCCCGCGACCAGCACCAGCGGCTTGAACTCGCGGGCCGCGGCGGCGACCGCGTCGTAGTCGATGAACCCGGTCGTCGGGTCCGTCCCGTACTGGCGCTGGTGGAACATCTTCCCGGAGATGTTGGGACGGAAGCCGTGGGTGAGATGCCCACCGGTGTCCAGCGACATGCCCAGCAGCCGCTGGTTGCCCAGCTTGGCCCGCAGCGACTCCCAGTCCGCCTCGGACAGGTCGTTGACGTGCTTGGCGCCCAGTTCGGCCAGGCCCGGGGCCTCGACCCGGGTGGCCAGGATCGCCCAGTACGCCACCAGGTTGGCGTCGATACCGGAGTGCGGCTGGGCGTACGCGTACGGCGCACCGAACAGCTCGCGGGCGTGCTCGGCGGCCAGCGCCTCCACGGTGTCGACGTTCTGGCAGGCCGCGTAGAACCGGTGCCCGACGGTGCCCTCGGCGTACTTGTCGGAGAACCAGGTGCCCATCGTCAGCAGCACCGCCGGGGAGGCGTAGTTCTCGCTGGCGATCAGCTTGAGTGAATCCCGTTGATCGGCAAGCTCTTTCCGGGTGGCGTCGGCGATGCGCGGCTCGACGGACTCGATCACCCGCAGCGCGGCGCGATAGGCCTCGCTCGCGGTGTCGGCGTACTCGGCACCCAGGCCTGACGGGGACGAAGAAGTCATGGCAGAAGCCTATCGGGCCGGGTTGGCCGGGCAGAAGCTAGGCGGCGCGCAACGACGACGGGATCAGCGGCTCGTCCAGCAGCGTGCCGAACCGTTCTGTCAGGCTGACACCCTCGGGCCGGGCGTCGAGCCAGCCGCGCAGCAGCCGGTATCCCTCGACGTAGGTGCTGGTGTACGCCCGCCACAGCGGCGAGGACAGGAACCGCAGCATCTGCCGGGCCCGTTCGTCGTTGACCAGCAGCCACCGCTTCAGGAAGTCGACGACGTCGTCGACGTCGCGGTGTTCGTCGTGCAGCATCAGCGCCGCGTCCTGCCGGACGTCGGCCAGCGCGGCCGTCGCCTCCGAGATCGCCTCGGCGCGCTCGCCGTCGAACCGCAACCCGAGGTCGGCGTAGATCTCCGAGGCCCAGCTCCCCCACCCCGGCCCGACCGCGGCGTACAGCGCGAGGTCGGCCAGCCCCTCGGCCATCAGGCACTGCGGGGTGTTGACCAGGAAGATCGTCTGCTCGGCCTGCCCCATGCCCTCGACCAGGCCGGTCTCCTTGCGGCAGTGCTCGGTGTGATGCCCCGGATAGGACTCGTGGGCCACCAGCCGGGGCAGGTTCGACATCTGCTGTTTGAGGTCGGCGTTGACCGCGACCACCGACTGGTAGTCGCCCTTGTAGTAGTTGAACCCCGACCACGGTTTGTCGGTGACGACCTCGTAGGTGATGGTCTCGCGGGCCGGCAGCGGGAACGTCGCGCGGACGCGGTCGCGCAGCGCGCTGGAGAACGCGTGGATGGCCTCCTCGAGGCGGGCCGGGGGGATCTCCTCGGCGGCCCGGTAGGCCTGGATGCGCTCGGCCAGCGGGCCGGTGCCGCCGAGTGCCTCGTCGAGTTCGGCGTGCGCGTGCCGGTACCGCTCGGGGTCACCCTTGCCGATCCGGACGTCGAAGTACGCCTCGACCTCGTCGACGAACCCCACCTGCTCACCGGCGAACTTGCGCCCGGCGCAGGCCAGGGCCCGCAGGTGGGACCCGATGAACATGGCACGCCGCTCCTCCAGACCGGCGGGGAGTTCGGCCAGCAGCCGCTCCGCCTGACGGGCCAGATCGGCGGGGTCGGGTTGGGGTTCGGCCTGCACCGCGCGCCGCAGTGCGGGGTCTCCGGTGAACGAGTCGACATAGCCTTCCTCGACCCTGTCGAAGCGCAGTCCGAGCAACAGGTATTCACGGATCAAGGTGCCGGGCTCCATGGTTGACACGCTAACTGCAAGACTGTGCCCATGGCGCGGCTGAGCGAACCCAGCCCTTATGTGGAATTCGACCGGACCCAATGGCGTGCACTTCGCATGTCGACGCCGCTGAAGTTGACCGAGGACGAGCTCGTCCGGTTGCGGGGCCTCGGGGAGAAGATCGACCTGCTCGAGGTCGAAGAGGTCTATCTGCCCCTGGCCCGGTTGATCCATCTACAGGTCGCCGCCCGGCAGGCGCTGTTCGCGACGACGGCCGAGTTCCTCGGTGAGCCGCAGCAGAACCCGGACCGCCCGGTGCCGTTCGTGATCGGTGTGGCGGGCAGCGTCGCGGTGGGCAAGTCGACGACCGCCCGCGTGCTGCAGGCGCTGCTGGCGCGCTGGGAACACCACCCGCGGGTGGACCTGGTCACCACCGACGGCTTCCTGTACCCCAACGCCGAACTGAACCGGCGAAACCTGATGCACCGGAAAGGCTTTCCGGAGAGCTACGACCGCAGGGGGCTGATGCGGTTCGTCACCGCAGTGAAGGCGGGCTCCGACGCGGCGTGCGCCCCGGTGTACTCACATCTGCTCTACGACATCGTGCCCGATGAGAAGCAGATCATCGAGCACCCGGACATCCTGATCCTCGAGGGCCTCAACGTGCTGCAGACCGGGCCGGCGCTGATGGTGTCGGACCTGTTCGACTTCTCCGTCTACGTCGACGCCCGCATCGAGGACATCGAGAACTGGTACATCTCCCGGTTCCTGTCGATGCGGGAGGGCGCGTTCGCCGACCCGGCCTCGCACTTCCACCACTACTCC
>NZ_LMVQ01000156.1 GCF_001545925.1 Mycobacterium sp. NAZ190054
CGACCGGGGACGGCGCGAACTAGGACTCGCCGTCCTACGTTGTCGGCGTACGGTTCTGCGATGATGGCAACGTGGCCGACGCCAATCGTGAACTCGCGGATTTCCTGAAACGCGCCCGCAGCGCGGTCGATCCGGGGCGGGCCGGCCTGCCCGCTGACGGCCGGATCCGGCGGGTGCCCGGCCTGCGCCGGGAGGAGGTCGCACTGCTCGCCGGCGTCTCGACCGACTACTACACGCGGCTGGAGCAGGGTCGGCGGATCACCCCGTCGGCGGGGGTGCTGGACGCGATCGCCCGCGCGCTGGATCTCGGTGACACCGGACGGGCCCACCTGGGCCACCTCGTCGGTGCGTCGCCGAGGCGGCGCAAGGCGCCGCGGGCGGTGCAACGCGTCAGACCCGGGTTGTACCGACTGCTGGACTCGCTGGACGGCACGCCGGCGATGATCCTCGGGCGTCACACCGGCGTGCTCGCGACCAACCGTGCCGCCCGGGTGCTGTTCGCCGACTTCGACGCGATGCCCCCGCGTGAGCGCAACTACGCGAAGTGGATGTTCACCTCGGAGCAGGCGCGGAACCTGTTCGCGGACTGGGAGGTTCAGGCCCGGACCGCCGTCGAGAACCTGCGCCTGGACGTCGGCGGCGACCCGAACGACCCGGCCGCCGTCGAACTCGTCGACGAATTATCCGCTGCCAGCGCGGAGTTCCGGACCTGGTGGTCCGAACACCGGGTGTACCAACGGACTTACGGCACCAAACGGTTACGGCACCCGGTCGTCGGCGACCTCTCGGTCGACTACGAGACCTTCACGATGCCCGGTGACGCGGATCAGACGCTGTTCGTCTACACGACCGAGGCGGGCAGCCCGTCCCGCGACGCGCTGAACCTGCTGTTGAGCTGGAGTTCGACGCGCGCCGTGGACGTCGACTGATCACTGACCCGCCGCGACCAGTTCCCGCAGACCCATCGTGGGGTTCTCCCGCTGCACCGTCTCCAGCCGCCACTTCGTCGAGAACACCGCCAGCATGACGCCGTCGGTGCGGGTGAAGACCTCCACCGCGGCCATCCTCTGCAGTGCTTCGGCATCGTCGGGGTCGCAGATCCTTGCCACCGTGTACGGCAGCGGCTCCAGCGAGATCGGCGCGCCGAACTCAGCGGCCATCCGGTGGCTCGCCACCTCGAACTGCATCGGGCCCACCGCCGCGAGGACAGGCGCCTGATCACCGCGCCGGTCCGAGCGCAGCACCTGGACCACGCCCTCCTGGTCGAGCTGTTCGATGCCCTTACGGAACTGCTTGTGCTTGCTCGGGTCGGTGCCCCGCGCGACGGAGAAGTGCTCGGGCGAGAAGCTGGGGATCGGCGGGTACTGCACGGCGACGTCCTGGTAGAGCGTGTCGCCCGGCCGCAGCGCGGCGGCGTTCGCCAGCCCGATGACGTCGCCCGGCCACGCGGTGTCCAGCGTCGAGCGCTGCTGGCCGAAGACCGACTGGGCGTACTTGGTCACGAACGGCTTGCCGGTGGTGGCATGGGTCAGGACGTCGCCGCGCTCGAACGTGCCCGAGCACACGCGGGCGTAGGCGATGCGGTCGCGGTGCGCGGAGTCCATGCCTGCCTGCACCTTGAACACGAACGCGCTGAACGGTGCGTCCGCCGCCCGGCGGTTGCCGTCGACGTCGAGCTGCCCGTTCGGCGACGGCGCGAGCTGGGCGAGCACGTCCAACAGCTGGTTGACCCCGAAATTCAAAGCGGCGGAGGTGAACAGGACGGGTGTCGAGGTGCAGTCCAGGAACGTCTCCGGATCGAAGTCGGCGCCGTCGGCGCTGAGCAGTTCGGACTCCTCGACCGCGTTGTCCCAGTCCACTCCGGCCGCGTCGTGGGCCCGGGACGGGTCGATGTGCTCCTCCGGAGCCGCGGTGGCGCCGCCCGCGGTGCGGGTGAACCGGATGAACTTCCCGGTGCGGCGGTCGAGCACGCCCTTGAAGTCGCCGGCGATGCCGACAGGCCAGGTCAACGGCGTGGGCCGCAGCCCGATCCGGGACTGGATCTCGTCCATCAGCTCGAGTGCGTGGCGGCCGGGCCGGTCCCATTTGTTGACCACCGTGATGATCGGGATCCGGCGGTGCCGACAGACCTGGAAGAGCTTCAGCGTCTGCGGTTCGAGCCCCTTGGCCGCGTCGATGAGCATCACCGCGGAGTCGACCGCGGTCAGTACCCGGTAGGTGTCCTCGGAGAAGTCCGCGTGACCGGGGGTGTCGAGCAGGTTGATGACGCAGGTGTCGCCGGCGCCGGTGGTGTACGGGAACTGCAGCGCCGTCGAGGTGATGGAGATGCCGCGGGCCTTCTCCATCTCCATCCAGTCCGACACGGTGGCGCGGCGACCGGCTTTGCCGTGGATCGCCCCGGCCTCGGTGATGGCCTTGGCGTGCAGCACCAGCGCCTCGGTCAGGGTGGACTTGCCGGCGTCCGGGTGGCTGATCACTGCGAAGGTTCGGCGGCGTCGCGCTTCGGCGGAGACGCGGTCGGATCGGGGGCCGGCCGCCGTCGCCGTCCCGGTGGAATTCGTCATTATGACGCCGATTTTATGGACCGCGGCCGCGAAACAGTAATCGTGGCCGCCGCCCCGCTACATTCGCGGCTCGGCCGCCCCGTTACATTCGCGGCTCCGCCGCCCCCGTTACATTCGCGGCTCCGCCGCGGTCGCGTCCAGTTCGCGCTTGGTGTCCTCGTCGAGCGTGATGTCGCGCACCGCGGTGTTCTCCTCGAGGTGGGAAACCGACGACGTCCCCGGGATCAGCAGCACGTTGGGCGCCACCGACATCGTCCACGCCAGCGCGATCTGCGCCGGGGTGCGCCCCGACCGCTGCGCCTCCCGGACCACGGCCGGGTGGTTGAGCACCGGGTTGTCGGGATTGAATCCCGAGCCCAGTGGGAAGAACGGCACGAACGCGATGCCGCGCTCTGCGCACAGGTCCAGCACCGGCTGTGAGGTCCGGTCGACGAGATTGTAGGCGTTCTGCACGCACGCGATCTCGGTGCGCTCCAACGCGATTCGCAGATGTTCGACGCTGATGCTGCTCAGCCCGATACCGTCGATCAGGCCTTCGTCGCGGGCCTGGATCATCGCCGAGAGCTGCCGGTCGAACAGTTCACGGTCGACCTCGGCCGGAGCGCTCGGGTCCTCGGAGCCGAACACCCGCAGGTTCACCGCGGCCAACCGGTCGACGCCCAGGGTGCTCAGGTTGTCCTCGATGCCGCGGCGCAGCTCGTCGGGTTGCTGCGCGGGCAGCCAGTTGCCCTGGTCGTCGCGCTTGCCGCCGACCTTGCTCACCAGCGCGAGATCGGCCGGGTAGGGGTGCAGCGCCTCACGGATGAGCTCGTTGGCGACGACCGGCCCGTAGAACTGCGCGGTGTCGATGTGATTGATGCCCAGGTCGACGGCGCGCTTGAGCACGGCGATGGCCTGGTCATGGTCGCGGGGCGGCCCGAAGACGCCGGGCCCGGGCAGTTGCATCGCCCCGAAACCGACGCGGCCGACCGTGTATGTACCGAGTTGGTAGCTGTCCATGCCTCTGCGAACACGGATTCGGCGCGATTTCATACCGTTCCGGTCAGAAATCGCGCCGAATTCGCTCGGATCAGTCCTCTCCGAGGACGTGGTAGATCTCGCGGCGGGCGTTGTTGACGATGTCGACGATGCGCTGCTGCTGCTCGGGGGTGGCCGCGTGGGCCGACTGGGCGACGGCGCCCATCAGCTGCCCGACGGCGCTGCGCAGGCCCATCGCGCCGGGGTCGGCTCCTTCGGTGATCTCGTCCCACGGCGCCGTCTCGATCTTCTCCGCCGCGGCGCGACCGTCGTCGGTCAGTTCGAAGAGCTTCTTGCTGCCCTCGGTCTCGCTGGCCTTGAGCAGGCCTTCGTCGACGAGTAGCTGCAGCGTCGGGTAGATCGAGCCGGGGCTCGGCTTCCACAGCTGCTGGCTGCGCTCGTGGATCTCCTGGATCATCTCGTAGCCGTGCATCGGCCGGTCGGTCAGCAGCTTGAGGATCGCGGCGCGCACGTCTCCGCGCCGGCCACGACCGGCCCGCGGTCCGCCCCGCCGGCCGCCACGACCACCGGGTCCGAACGGGAAACCGGGACCGAATTTTCCGCCGCCGGGACCGAAGCCGCCGGGGCCGAAGCCGAAGGTCGCGTCGCCGCGATGCTCGCGGAGGTGGTCACGGAACTCGCGACGGGCCTGGCGACGACGCTCGTGCGCGATGCGCCGGTCGGCCGGGCTGAAGCCGAAGCCGTAGCCGTGGCCTTCGAACGGATTCTCCGGGGGTGTGAAAGGGGAGTTCATGTCGGTGCTCTTTCCTGCGAAGGAAGCACGAGGTGCACTTCCGATACGTTGACGATATATCGGAAGCTATCGCGATGCAACGGTGAGTCAGGCTACCGGCGTCGCGTCCCTCAGTGGCGTCATGCGCCATGCCCCCCGGGTCGCGATCAGGTAGTAGAGGCCGAACCCGACACCGCAGCCGATGAACCAGCTGTACTGCGCCGCGGCGCCCATGCCGGTCACCGAACCCCCGAGGAGCACCGGGATCACGGCGAGCGTCGCGCCGACGAGGGTGGCCACCACCGCGACCGGGTTGTAGCCCTTCTTGTACCAGTAGTTGGCCGACGGGCTCATCGTGAACAGGTCGTCGACGACGATCTGCTGCTTGCGCACCAGGTAGTAGTCGGCGATCAGCACACCGAACAGCGGGCCGATGAACGCGCCGAGGGTCTCCAGCGTGTAGTGGATGACTTCCGGGTTGCTGTACAGGTTCCACGGGGTGATCAGCACCGATCCGACCGCGGCGATCATGCCGCCCATCCGCCAGCTGATCTTCTGCGGGCTGACGTTGGAGAAGTCGAACGCGGGCGAGATGAAGTTCGCGACGATGTTGATGCCGATCGTCGCGATGGTGAACGTCAGCGCGCCCAGGATGATCGCCGTCGTGCTGTCGATGCGGGCCACCGTCTCGACCGGATCGGTGATCAGCTCGCCGAACACCGGAACCGTTGCGGCAGCGGTGATCACGACGAGCAGGGAGAACACCAGGAAGTTGACCGGCAGCCCGAGGAAGTTGCCTTTCTTGACCGCCTGGAACGACTTGCCGTAGCGGGAGAAGTCGCCGAAGTTCAGCATCGGCCCGGAGAAGTAGGACACCACCAACGCGATCGCACCGAGCATGACCGCCAGCGTGTTGCCCTGCTTCTCGCCGCCGAGGGTCAGGCTGACGTGCCAGCCGGACTTCCACAGCAGATAGCCGCACAGGATGAACATGACGACGTAGACCGCCGGCCCGCAGAAGTCGATGAACTTGCGGATCGACTCCATGCCCCGCCAGAACACGCAGGCCTGCAGGATCCACAGCAGGATGAAGCTGCCCCAGCCCAGCAGCGACAGCCCGGCGAAGCCGTAGTTGTCGACCTCGGCATACGGCATCAGGCCGGGAAAAAGCTTGAGCAGCACGATGTCCAGGGCCGCCGAGGCCAGATAGGTCTGGATCCCGTACCACGCCACCGCGATCAGGCCGCGGATGATCGCGGGGATGTTGGCGCCCAGCACACCGAACGAGGCCCGGCACACCACCGGATAGGGCACACCGGCCTGCTGGCTGGGTTTGGCCACCAGGTTGCAGAAGACGTTGACGATCACGATGCCGACGAGCAGCGCGATCAGCACCTGCCAGCTGGCCAGGCCGAGCGCGAACAGGCTGCCCGCGGTGACGTACCCGCCGACGCTGTGCACGTCCGACATCCAGAACGCGAAGATGTTGTAGGACGTCCAGCTCTGCTTGCCCAGCGGGGCGAGGTCTTCGTTGGTCAGTCGCGGGTCGTAACCGGGCTTGATGACGCCGCCGCCCACGGGATGCCCGGACGCTTCGATCAGGTCGTTGGCGCCGATCTCGGCGCCCGGGGGGAGGTCTCGGGTATCTGTCATTGTTCAGCTTCCTGCTCGAAGGCGAAGAACGTCGATGCTCGGAAGCTAGTGACGGCGTGTTTCCCAACCGTTGCGCCGAGAATATATTTCCGGACCTTCCGGCCTCAGGTGCCGTCGATCACCAGGCCGGTATCGGTCGGCAGCGACGCCACGACACCGTTGAGGCGTTTGTTGTGCGCGGCGGCGGCGTGCAGCAGAGCGTCGGCGTCGCCGGCCAGGAACGCGTCGAGCATCACCCGGTGGTCCTCGTGCAGCAGTGCCCGCTGCCGCTGTCCGACGTGCACCATCAACTGCACGGGCTCGGTGATGTTCCAGGCGTTTTCGAGCATGTGCACCAGCCGCAGCATGCATGACGGGCGGCTCAGCGCCATGTGGAACTTCCTGCTGTTCCGGTGATAGGCCTGCGCGTCGTCGAATTTCAGTGCTTGCTCGAGGGTTTCGTGGACCTCGGTCAGGAGCGCGTGGTCGGCGTCGGTGGCCTTGTGTACGGCGGCGGCCATCGCCGCGGATTCGAGCGTCTCACGCACCAGGTACATCTCCGCCAGTTCGCTGGCGGTCAGCTGGGCCACGGCGTAGCCGGAATTCGGCCGGTGCTGCACCAGCCCTTCTCCGGTCAGGGTTTTCAGGCTCTCCCGGACCGGGATGTGACTCACCCCGAACATGTCGGCGACCTCGCCGACGGGGATCGGGGTGCCGGGAGGAACCGCCCCGTCGAGGATCACCCGGCGCAGTTCGTCGACGATGCTCAGCGCGGCCGCGCCGTCGCGGCTCACCACCGCCTTGAACAATGCGGCGGAGTGTCGGCGGTCAGGCATTCCGTGATCTTCCCCCGCATCTCCCGGGGCCGCGACGCGAAGACCTTCCGTTGTTGACAGGTGCCCGGGTGCCGGTGTGGTGTATCCGGTACAGGAGGTTGGGCCCCATGACCGAGACCACGTCAGACCACACCGACTCCGCGTTGCCCGGCACCGGTGAGTTCTTCCGTGTCGGCAACTACGCACCCGTGACCGACGAGTTGACGGCGTTCGATCTGCCGGTCGAGGGTGCGATACCGCCCGAACTCGAAGGCTGGTACCTGCGCAACGGCCCGAATCCGAGGGAGGCGAGCGGGCACTGGTTCGCCGGCGACGGCATGATCCACGGCGTCCGCATCGAGAACGGCCGCGCCGCCTGGTACCGCAACCGGTGGGTGCGCACGGACAGCTTCGTCGACCCGTTCCCGCTGTACAACCCCGACGGCACCCGCAACCTGCGCGCTTCCGTCGCTAACACGAACGTCGTCAACCACGCGGGTAAGACCCTGGCGCTGGTGGAGTCGTCGCTGCCGTACGAGATCACCAACGAGCTGGAGACGGTCGGGCCCTACGACTTCGGCGGCAAGCTGGCCGACGCGATGACCGCGCACCCGAAGATCTGCCCGGCCACCGGAGAGTTGCACTTCTTCGGCTACGGCAACATCGTCACCCCGCACGTCACCTACCATCGCGCAGATGCCAACGGCGAGTTGGTGATCGACCGACCACTCGACGTGCCGGCTCTGACGATGATGCACGACTTCGCGCTGACCGCGAACCATGTGGTGTTCATGGACCTGCCGATCGTGTTCGACGTTGAGATCGCCGCGCGCGATGACGGGGACATGCCCTACCGCTGGGACGACGACTACGGCGCCCGGTTCGGGGTGCTGCGCCGCGACGACCCGTACGGTGCGGTGCGGTGGTTCGAGATCGACCCGTGTTACGTCTTCCACGTCGCCAATGCATTCGACAGGGCATCGGCCGACGGGGATTCCATCGTGGTGCAGGCCGTCCGCTATCCCGAGTTGTGGCGGCAGGACGGAGGATTCGATGTCGACGGGGTGATGTGGACCTGGACCATCGACCTGCAGACCGGGACGGTGCGGGAAAGTCAGCTCGACGACCGCGCGGTGGAGTTCCCGCGGATCGACGACCGGCTGGCCACGCTGCCCGCCCGCTACGCGGTGTCCGTCGGCGACGCCGGCCTGATCCGCTACGACCTGCTCACCGGGGACGCCGTCGAGCACCGTTTCGGCACCGATGCGTCACCGGGCGGACCCGGAGAGGCGGTCTTCGTCCCGTCGATGTCGGGCGCGGCCGATGAGAGCAGCGGCTGGTACCTGGGCTACGTGTACGACCCCGACCGGGACGGCAGCGACCTCGTCATCCTCGACGCGTCTGATTTCAGCGGCGCACCGGTCGCGAGAATCAAGCTGCCGCAACGTGTTCCGTACGGCTTCCACGGGAACTGGATCGTCGGACAGCCGTCATGACGGCGGCGCGAACCCGTCGCTCCGCGGTGGCGGCGGAGGTGCGGGCGGCCACGGCGGCGGGGCGGACGTTTGTCGTCGAGCACCCGCAGCGGGTTGATCTCGGCGCGGCGGCGGGTCTCCTCGTCGAGGTCCAGCTTGAACAGGAAGTCCTGCAACAGCTCCCGGTACTGCGGCCGGCAGGTGTCATC
>NZ_LMVQ01000157.1 GCF_001545925.1 Mycobacterium sp. NAZ190054
AGCCGGTCTTTTTGATGAAAGCGGCCGCCAACCGCGACCCGCGCGCGTTCACCGACGGCGAGACCTTCGACATCACCCGCGACAGGACCGAGGCGCAGAACCTGGGCCTGGGCTACGGCATCCACAGCTGCCTCGGTGCGGCGCTGGCCCGGTTGGAGACCACCATCGCACTGGAGCACCTGCTCGACTTCATGCCGCGGTACGAGCTCGATTTCGGCGGCCTGCAGCGCGTCCACATGCAGAACGTCGCCGGCTACCACCACGTGCCGGTGAAGGTATTGAGGTGACCGACCGAGAAGCGGAGCGTGATCGCGCATGACTCAGAAGATCGAAGTCGACTTCGGGCTCTGCGAAAGCAACGGGGTGTGCATGGGCATCATCCCCGAGGTGTTCCATCTGGATGACGAGGATTACCTGCACGTGCTGCAGGACGACGTGACACCGGAAAACGAACAGCAGGTCAGGGAGGCTGTTCGACAGTGCCCCCGTCAAGCGATCTCGATCCGCGACGAATGACCACCTCCGAGATCGTCTTCGACCCGTTCTCCGAGGAGTTCTTCAACGGTCCGTGGGAGATATACCGGCGCCTGAGGGAGGAGGCGCCGGTGTACTACAACGAGGAGCACGACTTCTACGCGCTGTCCCGGCATGAGGATGTCGCGGCCGCGTACAAGGACTTCCAGACCTACTCGTCGGCCTACGGCCTCGACCTGGCCACCGTGCGGTCGGAGGAACCGATGGCCGCGAAGATGATCATCCTGATGGATCCGCCCGAGCACCGGCAGATGCGCAGTCTGGTCAACAAGGTGTTCACGCCGCGCGCCATCGGGGCGATGGAACCGATGGTGACCGAGACCATCGACCGCTACCTCTCGCGCGTCGATCCGGACCGCTTCGATGTCGTCCAGGACTTCTCCGCGTTCTTCCCCGTCGAGATCATCGCCCAGATGTTGGGTGTGCCGGAGCAGTACCGGCAGCAGGTCCGTGAATGGGTGGACACGTCGCTGCACCGTGAGCCCGGCCAGATCGACATGTCCGAGGAAGGCATGCAGGCCATCGCGGAATCGATGGCCCTGTACTACCAGTTGATCCAGGAACGGCGCGCCGAACCCAAAGACGACATGTTCAGCCGGTTGATCGCCGCCGAGATCGAGCGTGACGACGGCCAGAAGGAGTCGCTCGACGACTTCGAGATCGCCGGGTTCGCAACGCTTCTGGGCGGGGCGGGCGCGGAGACCGTCACCAAGCTGATCGGCAATGCGGCGGTGACCTTCGCCCGCTTCCCCGATCAGTGGCAGAAGCTGCTCGACGACCGCAGCAAGATTCCGGCCGCGGTGGAGGAGTTGCTGCGCTACGAGGCGCCGGCGCAGTACAACGTCCGCCGGTCCATGCGCGAGGTACACCTGCACGGTGTGACGATCCCGGAAGGCAAACCGGTCTTCCTGCTCGGCGGATCGGCGAACCGCGATCCCGAGGCGTTCACCGACCCCGACACGTTCGACATCGACCGCGATCGGACCGAGGCGCAGAACCTCGGCTTCGGCTATGGGGTTCACAGCTGCCTGGGCGCCGCGCTGGCGAGGATGGAGAGCGCGATCGCTCTGGACCGCCTGCTCGACTTCATGCCGCGGTATGAGGTGCTGTGGGACGGGTGCAAACGGGTGGCGATGCAGAACGTGGCGGGCTGGTCGCACGTCCCCGTGCGCGTGTTGCGCTGACGATGCGGTTCGTCTTCGTCCACGGCGGATTTCACGCCGCGTGGTGCTGGGAACGCACCGCCGCCGAGCTACGTTCGTCGGGCCACGACGCGGTCGCCGTCGACCTTCCCGGCCACGGAGCACGCGTGGACGAGGAGTCGACGCTGGCCAACCGCCGTGACGCGATCGTCGCCGCGATGCTGTCGGGGAATGAGAAGTCGGTGCTGGTCGGGCATTCCGGAGGCGGGTTCGACGCCACCCTGGCCGCCGACGCCCGACCGGAACTGGTCGGTCACATCGTGTACCTGGCCGCCGCGCTGCCCAGGGAGGGACGGACCTATCCCGAGGCGATGGCGATGCGCGACGAGGACGAGGAGTTGGGCGAGGACTTCGACGCCGACGTCGGAGAGATGTTGAGCTACCTGACGTTCGACGACGACGGCGCAATGTGGTTCGCCGACTTCGACGGGGCGTGGCGCTACTTCTACCACGACTGTGACGAGGCGACCGCGCGCTGGGCGTTCGAGCGGCTGGGCCCGGAGCGGTTCGGCGACACCACGGTCACCCCGGTGTCGGTGCCGCGATTCTGGGCGGCGGATCTGCCGCGCAGTTTCATCGTGTGCGAACAGGACCGGTCGATGCCCCGCTGGCTGGCCGACACGGTGGCCCGCAGGCTCGGCGTCGAGCAGCTGTCCATCGACGCGTCCCACTCGCCGTTCCTGTCGCGGCCGCGCGAGCTGGCCGAGCTGCTGGTGCACGCGACGACCACGACACCGACGGGCCCGCTGATCCCCCACTGAGTCGCCCGGCACCGCGAGCGGGCTTCAGAGGCCGGCGAGGATCACCCCGTGGCAATCAGCGGCCGCCTGGCGCAGCTTCGCGGCCGTCTGATACTCCTCGGAGTAGTACCACTCCTTGGCGGCATCCACGGATTCGAATTCCAACAGCACAGTCTGAGTGCCGTGCCACTGCCCCTCGAGAGCTTCGGCCGCCGGGCCGAACGCCAGCACCTTGGCGTTGCCCATCGTCTGACTGGCCAGCTTTCCGTACTCGGCCATACCGGCGGGGTCTTTGACGTCCTCGGTGATGACGATGTAAGCCTTCGGCACTCGGATCTCTCCTCTGTTCAATCGATTTCACTGATAGCGCGTTCGGGACAGTTGGCGATGGCCTCGCGGGCGGCGGACTCCGACTCCGTCGGCACGTCGCCCGGGGCGGCGACCGCCCAGCCGTCGTCGGTCATCTCGAAAACCTCGGGGCACAGCGTCAGACACATGCCGTGACCGGCGCAGCGGTCCTCGTCGACGGCGACTTTCATGGCACGTCGAACTCGAGGTGCAGTTCGGTCAGACCCCGCAGGATGTAGGTCGGGATGTACTGGTAGCCGCGGCTGCCGGACGGTCCATGCTTCTCATCCGAGATCCTGATGTCGGACGTGCGGTCGAGCAGGCGCTCCAGCCCCACCCGCGTCTCGGCGCGGGCCAGCGGCGCTCCGGGGCAGCTGTGGATTCCGCGGCCGAAGGCCAGGTGCTGACGGGCGTTCTTGCGCTCCGGATCGAAGGTGTCGGGATCCTCGAAGCGCCGCGGGTCGCGGTTGGCGGCACCGTTGATCACCATGACGGTCGATCCGGCGCCGAGCTGCTGGTCGCCGACGGTCGTCGGGACCCGCGACAGCCGGAAGTCGCCCTTGACGGGGCTCTCGATGCGCAGGCATTCCTCGATGAAGTTGCCCAGCAGGCTGCGGTCCTCCCGCAGCCTGGCCTGGATGTCGGGCTGGTCGCCGAGGACCTTCAGTGCCGTGCTGAGCAGCCGCACGGTCGTCTCCTGCCCGGCCGAGAAGACGTTGGTCGCCACCCGTACGACGTCGCCGACCTCGGGCAGCGTGCCGTCCGGGAAGGTCGCGGTCGCAAGACCGGTGAGCACGTCGTCCCGCGGCTCCGCACGGCGCTCCTCCACGTACGTCGCGAACACGTCGTACAGGTATTCCAGCGGTGTCTTGGCCAACGTCTTGTCCGCGTTGCCGAGGCCGCTGCCGTGGGTGCCCCTGGCGAGCCGCTCGAGCAGTTCGGGGCGGTCCCCGTCGGGCACACCGAGCAGGTCGGCGATGACGCGCAGGGTGAACGGCGCGGCGAAACCCGAGATGAACTCGCCCTTCCCGGGCGCCAGGAAGTCGTCGAGGATGTCGTCGGCGAGTTGCCACATCGCGTCCTCGTTCTCCTTGAGGCGCTTGGGCGTGATCAGCCTCATCAGCAACGCGCGATGGTTGGTGTGCGTCGGGGGATCGAGCGTCGGAAGCTGGTCGCTGAACGGGATGTCGTCGCGATGCTGCGTGATCAGCTCGGTGATGTCGCCGTCTTCGCGTCCCTCCAGGGATACCGGGAATCCGGGAAACGGGCCCGTCACCGAGATGCACGACGAAAACGTCTCGGAGTCGTTGTACACGTCGACGGCTTCCTGCCAGCCGGTCACCATCGTCACTCCGTAGTGACCCTCCCGGCTGACGGGGCACTTGTCGCGCAGCGCCGCATAGAACGGATACGGGTCGTCCGTCAGCCGGCTGTCCCTGAAGAAGTCGACCGTGGTCAGGTCTTCCGCCATGCTCGCTCCGTTTCGACGGTCCCATACTGCGAGAACGTTATTCTCATTATTGCGTATCAGATTTTCACACCGGCGGCGTGGCGTCAACGAGCGCGCGGACGCGCCGGCGCGCCGGTCGGTTACTGGATCGGTTCGTCGCCGAGCACCGTGGTGCGCAACATCTCCCGCGGGGAGTCCGCGTCGTAGGGCGCCGCGCGGTGCAGGACTCCGCGGTTGTCCCAAATCACGGTGTCGCCGACGGTCCACCGGTGGCTGTACACCTTGTCCGCGGTGGTGGCGCGGCCGAGCAACTCGCTCAGCAGCTCGCGTCCCTCGTCCCGATCCATCCCGACGACGTAGTCGGCGGAGGCACCGAGGACCAGGGACTTGCGCCCGCTGCGGTGCGTCCAGACGAGGGGATGTTCATGGGTCGGCCTCGCTCGCCACCGCGCCAGCTCCTCGGGCGTCGGATCCGGGGTGACGCGGCGCTGCGAGGCCTCCAGGGAGTGCACCACACGCAGCGCGGCGCAGCGCTCCTTCTCGGCCGCGGACAACGCGTCGTACGCGGCATACGAGCTGGCGAACTCCGTTTCACCGCCGTGCTGGGCGACCTGTTTGGCCGACAACACGGTGGCTTTCTGCGGGTAGTCGTCGCCGACGGGTGTGCAGCCGTCGATGTGCCAGTCGAAGGTCGCCCGCAGATACGCCGCCGACGAGTTCTTCGTCTTGTCGAGTGTGACCGGGTAGATGCCGGCGACCGGGTGGTGGCCGTCCGAGGAGTGGTCGATCCCGCCGAGGCGGCGGCAGAACTGCACCTGTGCGCCGGGATCCAGATGCAGGCCCGGGAACACCAGCACGCCGTTCTCCTCCAGCGCGTCGAGAATGGCGGTGCCCAGCGCCTCGTCGGCGGCGAGCCGGTCGGGATCGAGGCCCGCCACCTCGGCGCCGACCGACTCGGTGAGCTTGTTGATGGTCAGCATGGTCATAGTGGAGACGTCCTGTCCGTCACGGCACCGGTGCGCTGACGCGATTCATCACCGCGTCAGCGGAATCGGCGGGTTTCTGGGTACCGAAGATCTCGACGGCCATCGAGACCATGATCATCGAATAGATGAGGTGCAACAGGTTCAACGCGTCCTCGGGCAGCTCGTCGAGCGGGAACTTGTCGCAGTAGTCGATCGCCTCCTCGAACCGAGGCGAGAACGCGTCGTAGAACTCGTGGATCTCGCCCATGGGGGTGGAAAGGCGCGCCGCCCAGCGCTCGGGTTCGGTGGCCAGACACCACTTCTCGGCGAACCGCTCGAATTCGGCGAACGCACTCGGCAGTCGGGACTCGCTCATGGTCAGACTCCCACCGGAGCGCGTTCGGCCTTGTACTGCTCGACCCACTTGACCGCCTCGTGGTGCAGATGTCGGACCAGGATCTCCTGGTCGGACAGCGGGTAGTCGTCGACGACGTCGTACTCCAGCGCCGCCTGCGTGCCACCCAGCATCCCGGCGTCCTGCAGGGCGAACTCTTTGAGGACCACCGACGCGACCTCGTGTTCGATGCGCTCGCGCACGGTGGTCGCCGGATGGAATGCGTTGTACGCCTCGAACTTGTGGGTGTTGTGCGACGTCGGCCAGTACCGGTACAGCAGATACCAGCCGTGGTAGATCAGGATCTCCAGGTTCGGGAAGATCTGGAAGTTGGTGATGCCCCACGGTTCGATGCCGCCTGGGTTCAGACCGACCGACTGGTGCGTCTCCGGGGTCCGCCACGGCCCCACCAGCCCACTGCGCGTGACCCGTTCGACGGGATACATGTACTCCGGGTCGAGCAGCCACCGTCGGGTGCCCGCAGTCGACACCAGCCGGTGCGGGCCGTCGATCTGGAAGTGCCCGCACTCGAACGTGGCGTTCGGCTGGCGCACCGCACTGGGCACCTGCTGGCTGTGCAACGACGGCACGTGGTAGTACTCCTGGAACGCGTCGGCGAAGATCTTCCAGTTGCTGTTGTTGTGCGCCTCGAATTCGTAGCGCTCGGTCATCAAGCCGAACGGGTAATCGTCGAGCGCGGTGATCATGGGGCCGAGGAACTCGCGAAGGCTCCACCGCGGTTCGGGATCGAGATTGATGAAGATGAAGCCGTTCCACACATCGCAGTTCACCGGCTTGAGCCCGTACCGCGCACTGTCCAGACCGAAGAACTCCCCTTCCTGCTGGACGAACGTCAGGTCGCCTTTGAGGTCGTAGCGCCAGCCGTGGTATTTGCAGGTGAACTGGCGACAGGTGCCCTTGACCTCCTCGCTGGGAAAGTCGTTCCACACCAACTTGTTCCCGCGGTGACGGCAGACGTTGTAGAACGCGCGGATCTGTTGATCCCTGCCCTTCACCACGACCACCGATGTCTTGGCGACGTCGATCTCCTTGGTGAAGTAGCTGCCGACCCGGGGCAGGTCCTCGATGCGGCCGACGTTGAGCCAGGCCCGTTTGAACACCGCCTCCCGCTCCAGCTCGTAGAACTCCGGCGAGATCGAGTCCCGGAACGAGATCGGCCCGGTTCCGAGTTGCGGGTAGTGCTCGGTCCAGCTTCCCTCCGCCGGCTTAGGCCACTTCGCCATGCGAACCTCCCTGTCGTTCTTGACTTTCCATCACATCACGGACCCGCCGTTGACGCCCAGCACCTGTCCGGTGATGAAGCCCGCTTCCTCGGAGCACAGGAAGCCGACGGCGGCGGCGATGTCGTCGCCGGTCCCGAGGTGGCCGAGTGGAACACTGGCGGCCATCTGTTCGTTCGACGGCAGGTGTCCGGCGGCCTGTCCGGCATGCTGCATCGGCGTCTCGATGGCCGACGGTGGGATGTTGTTGACCGTGATACCTACCGGGCCGTATTCGCGGGCAAGGGATCTCGTCAGCGAGAGCAGCGCGCCCTTGGATGCGGCGTAGTGCGCCATCTGGGGCGAACCGCGCTGGGCACTGGACGACGAGATCATCACGATGCGACCCCAGCCGGCCTCGATCATGTCGGGCACCGCAACCTGACAGCAGTGGAACGTGCCGGTGAGGTTGACGTCGATCAGCCGCTGCCAGGACTGCGGGGTGATATCGGTGAACGGGGCCCAGTCCACGGCGCCGGCACTGGTGACCAGGATGTGCACCGGCCCCAACTCGGAGCGGACCTTGGCGAACGCCTCCTCGACGGCCTGCCGGTCACTGACGTCGGCGGCCACGCCGAGCGCCGGCACGCCTGCGGCGCGCAGTTCCTCGGCGACGCGTTGCGCCGCTTCGCCGTTGAGGTCGAGGAGGGCGACTTTGTGTCCCCGCCTGGCGAGTTCGTGGCACGTCGCTTCACCCATACCGGAAGCGCCGCCGGTCACCACCGCTGTCCGCGTCGTCAACTCAGCCTCGCCATGCTCGGATACTCCTACTCGTAGATGAAGTGGACTTTTCGCGTGGTGGGCAGCGACTGACACGTCAGTACCCAGCCTTCCTCGACTTCGTCCTCGTCCAACGCGTCGTTGTTCAACATGCGGGCACCGCCGTCGACGATGCGCGCCATACACGTTCCGCACGAGCCGGTTTCGCAGGATGCGGGCGCCCGAAGTCCTGCCATCCGGGCGGTCTGCAGCAGCGTGTCCCCACGGCGGTAGGACGTGCGGGTGACGCGACGGTCGAGTTCGATGACGATCTCTTCGGTGTCCTCGGCGGCGTCGTCGGTGACGCCGGGCGGAACCTGTGCCGCCGTGAACCGCTCGAGGTGCAGGCGCGCCTCCGGGATCCCCGCGCCGACGAGGGTGTTCTCCACCGCCTCCATGAACGGGGCCGGTCCGCAGACGTAGAAGTCCGCGTCACCAGCCCCGGCGATGAACGACGCGATGGCCGCGGAGGTGACGACTCCGTCGTCCTCGTCGTAGTGATGTTCGACGACCAGTCGATCGCCGTGCTGTTCGGCAAGGCGGGCCAGCGGCCCGGCGAAGATGACCGCATCCCGGCTGCGGTTGGCGTAGAACAGTTTGACGGGACGGTCCGAGCCGGCCAGGGCCGTCCGGATCAGCGACATGATGGGCGTGATCCCACTGCCACCGGCGAACGCGATCAGCGGGTCCGCGCCGGAAACGTCGTCGCGCAACACGAACTTGCCCTCCGGGGGTGCGGCCTGAAGTTCTGCGCCCACCGCGGCGGTGTCGTTGATCCAGTTGGAGACCACCCCTCCGGGGTCTCGTTTGACGGTGATGCGCAGCTCCTCTTCGGCCGGCGACGACGACATCGAGTAACAACGCCGTAGGTCGCGGCCGTCGAGATTGACCCGCAGCGTCAGGAACTGGCCGGCCCGGTAACGAAAGCGGTGCGAGCAGTGCTCGGGCACGTCGAGCACCAGGGACACCGCATCGCTGGTCTCACGCACCACCCGCTTGATGCGCAACGGCGCGAACCCGTCGATCGTGTCCTCGACCACACCCTCAGGGTATCAAGTACTTGTCATTATCATCAAGTACTTGTCAATCAGCCGGTTCGTCGGCGCCGCCGTCGACGTGGTCGGCGTAGAGCTGGTGTCCGGTCCCCTGCTCGACCACGCGACCCAGCAAGTCCCGCAACGTCTTCTGCTCGGCCTTGGTCAATACGCCGAACACTCTGTCGTGCGCGGCGATGGCGTCGTGCACGACGGCCGCGGCGACCATGCGGCCCTTGTCGGTCAGAAACGCCTGCAGAATCCGTCCGTGCGCCGGGTCCTGCTTGCGCTGCACCAGTCCCCGCTTCTCGAGCGCGGTCAGCGCGAGCTGCACACCCTGCGGACTGATCAGCAGCCGGCGTGCGAGCTCGGCGCCGGACAGGCCCGGTTCGTTGGACAGCTGACGCAGCACGCCGATCTGGGCGGTGCTCACCCCGTGCTCGCTCACCGCCTCGTTGACGGTGGTCAGCGAGAAGTAGAATGCCTGCTTGAGCAGCCACAGGATGTTGTCGGTGAGCTCGGTTGCCGCCACGGGGTGCGTCTCCATGTCTCGACGTTAGCGCTTGTAGACCATGCCGTCTTTCATCACGAATCGAACATCGAGGGTGGCATCGATGTCGTGTGACGGGTCCCCGGGCACGGCGATGATGTCGGCGAGGTAGCCGGGAGCCAGGCGGCCCAGTTCGTCGTCGGCGTCGATCAGCTCGGCACTGGTGATGGTCGCTGCGCGCAGCGCCTGAATCGGCGTCATCCCCCGTGCCACCAGCGCGCACAGCTCCCTGGCGTTCTGGCCGTGCGGAATGGCCGGCGCGTCGGTGCCGCAGGCGATGCGCACACCCGCCGCGATCGCCTTGGGCAGCATCGCCTGCGCCTGGGGGAACACCACTTCGGCCTTCTTGCGCAGTTCCGGCGCGATACGGTCGATCGCCATGGCCTGGGTGAGGTAGGTCGTCGAGACCAGGAACGTCCCGGTGTCGGCCATCATCTGGATCGTGTCGTCGCTGGCCAGGAAGCCGTGTTCGATGCAGTCGATGCCTGCCCTGATGCAGGCTCGAATCGCACTGTCCCCCACCGCGTGTGCAGCCACCCGCACTCCCGCGCGGTGCGCCTCGTCGGCGATCGCGGCGAACTCGTCGTCGCTGTACTGCTGCGCTCCGGGCGCGGTGCTGTGCGACATCACCCCGCCGGAGGCCGACACCTTGATCAGCTTGGCGCCGTGCCGGACCTGATAGCGCACGCAGGCGCGCACGTCGTCGACGCCGTTGGCGATCCCCTCGGCCACCGACAGCGGCATGATGCCCGGTGCGAGCCGCTGGAACACCGTGGGATCGAGGTGCCCCCCGTAGGGCGTCACCGCGTGGCCGGCCGGGTAGATCCGCGGGCCGACGTGCCAGCCCTCGTCGATGGCCCGCTGCAGCGCGACGTCGAGCAGATAACCACCGGTCTTCACCATCAGGCCGAGATTGCGCACGGTGGTGAAGCCGGCCTCCAGCGTGGTGCGCGCGTTGACCGCGCCACGCAGCGTGCGGTACGCGGGATCGTCCTGCACCCCGTGCATCGGGCTGGGCAGCCCCTCGGGACCGCCGGGCCCGCCGATCAGCAGGTTGAGCTCCATGTCCATCAGGCCGGGAAGCAGCGTGACATCGCCGAGGTCGATCTCGGCCACCGAATCCGTAGGCGGATCAGTAGGATTCACCGCGGAGATGCGGTTGCCGTCGATGACGACGACGGCAGGCGCGCGCACCACGCCGGCCTCCACATCGGCCCACCGCGCGGCGCGCAGAACGGTCCGGGTCACGGAACCGGTTCGGAGACGCAGTCCAGCGTCGTCGCGCCCGTATCGGGCACCTTCGGCTGCTTCCAGCACTCGACCGGAAACGACACCTGGATCATCGAGTACAGCAGGTACATCAGGTTGAGCACGTCGTCGGGCAGGTCGTCGAGGGGGAACTTGTCGCAGAAGGCGATCGCCTCTTCGGCCCGCTCGGTGATCGCGTCGTAGAAGGCCTGCATCTCCCGCATGGAACTGGCCAGCCGCTTGGCGTACCGTTCCCGCTCGGTGGGCAGGCACCAGTCGGAGAACTGCTCGAGGTCGGCGAACTCGGGCGGCAGTTTCGCGGTCATCGTGTTCGTCACCGTCACACCCCCGCCGTCTTGCGCTGGTACTCCTCGACCCAGGCGGCGGTCTCCTTGTGCAGATGCCGGATCAGCACCTCCTGGTCACAGAGCAGGAAGTTGTCGAGCACCCGCGACTCGATCATCGACTGGGTGGCCTCCAGAGTGTTGGCGTCCTGAAGGCCGTACTCCTTGAACGACACCGCAGCCAGTTCCTGGGCGATGCGCTCTCGGGGCGTACGCGGCTGCGGGAAGTACACGGTGCCCTCGAAGATGTGCGTGTTGTACGACGTGGGCCAGTAGTGGTAGGTGAGATACCAGCCCTGCCCCCAGAACAAGATGGTGAAGTTCGGGAACAACTGGAATGAATCCAGCCCCCACGGATCACATTTCGCCGGGTTGAGCCCGACGGGCATCTCCCCCAGATCCGGTTTGTCCCACGGCCCGAACAGCCCGCTCTGACAGATGTCCTCGATCGGCTTGCGCATCTCGTCGGCCATCTCCCATGCCCGCACCCCGGACGTACTCACCAGCCGGTGCGGCCCCTCGATGCGGTAGTGCGGCGCCTCGAAGCCGGCCTCCGCCGCAGCCTTCGAATACGCGGTGGGCGACTGGTTCGCATGCAGTACCGGCGCGTGGTAGAACTCCTGGAACGCGTCCATGTAGAGCTTCCAGTTCGCCTTGACCTCCGAGCGGTAGAGGAAGCGGGACGTCATCCTGTCGAACGGATAGCCCTCGAGCGCGGTGATCATCGGGCCGAGGAATTCGCGCAGCGACTGCTCGGGTTGCTTGGCGAAGTTGACGAAGATGAACCCTTCCCAGACGTCGCAGTGCACCGGCACCAGGCCGTAGCGGCTCTTGTCCAGGTCGAAGAACTCGCCCTCCTGCTGCACGAAGGTCAGATTGCCGTCCAGGTCGTAGCGCCAGGCGTGGTACTTGCAGGTGAACTGGCGGCACACCCCGCTGGTCTCCTCGAGCGGCATGTCGTTCCACACCAGCTTGTTGCCGCGGTGGCGGCAGATGTTGTGGTACGCCTTCACCTCGCCCGACGTCGTGCGCACCACGATGATCGACGTGTTCGCGACCTTGAGTTCCTTGGTGAAGTAGCTGCCCTTGCGCGGAATCTGTTCGACGCGACCGACATTCAGCCAGGCCCGCTTGAAGATGGCCTGACGCTCGATCTCATAGAACTCGGGGCTGATCGAGTCCTCGTAGGACACCGGACCGGTGCCCAGGTCCGGATAGTGCTGGGTCCAGCTTCCCTCCGGCGGCTTGGGAAAACGGGCCATGGGCTTCTCCTGTCCACGCGGTCAGGTCCAGTCATACCGCACGTACCCCCCTCGAGCGCCGGATTCGGGCCGGTCGGCAAAAAGCCAGTCGGCATTGCTCTTTGGCGCATTCTTCGGTTTTTCGGGGAGCCTGCGCAGCCGACGGTATATGCTCCAGCTCACAATCGCAAGTAGTTGATATTACTCGGTGTCGAGGTCGTGAAGGAGTCGAACAGGTGCGTCCGGACGAGCTGTTCATCGGCGGCAACTGGGTCAAACCGAGCACCGACGGGCGCATCGCGGTCGTCTCCCCACACACCGAGGAGACGGTGGCGCGGGTCGCGGCGGCCGGTCCCGCGGATGTGGACACGGCGGTCGGATCCGCGCGCGCGGCGTTCGACGACGGGCCGTGGCCGCGGCTGGACCCCGCGGAGCGGACCGCCGCCGTCCGGCGGCTGGCCAAGCTGTACGGCGAGCGGCGCCAGGACATGGCCGAGCTCATCACCGCGGAGATGGGTGCGCCGATAAGCTTCGCTCAACGTGCCCAGGTCGGGTTGCCCGCGATGATGATGACGGCGTTCTGCGAGCTGGCGCAGACCTATCCGTGGACCGAGGCGCGGCCCGGAATGTACGGGGCGGACGTCCATATCCGCCGGGAGCCGGTCGGGGTCGTCGCCGCCATCGTGCCGTGGAACATGCCGCAGTTCCTGATCGTCACCAAGCTGATCCCGGCGCTGCTCGCCGGCTGCACCGTGGTCCTCAAACCGGCGCCGGAGTCGCCGCTCGATGCGTTGCTGCTGGCGGAGATGCTCGCCGAGTGCGAACTGCCGCCCGGCGTGGTGAGCGTGCTGCCGGGCGACGGCCCGGTCGGTGAACACCTGGTGCGGCACCCCGGGGTGGACAAGGTGTCGTTCACCGGCTCGACCGCCGCCGGCAGAGCCGTCGCGGCGGCGTGCGCAGCCGACCTGAAACGGGTCAGCCTGGAACTCGGTGGCAAATCCGCGGCGATCGTCCTCGCCGATGCCGACCCCGCGGCCGTCGCGGCGGGCGTGCGGTCGGCCAGCCTGAGCAACAGCGGGCAGATCTGCAACGCGCTGACCCGCATCCTGGTGCCCACCGACCGGGCCGACGAGTTCACCGACGCGCTGGCCGCCGAGATGACCTCGTTGGTCGTCGCCGACCCCACCGACAGCGCCACCCAGGTCGGCCCGCTTGTCGCACAGCGCCAACAGGAGCGGGTGCGCGGCTACATCGAGACCGGTCGACGGGAGGGGGCCCGACTCGTCGTCGGCGGTACCGCGATGCCCGACGGCCTCGACAGGGGGTGGTTCGTGCGCCCCACGCTGTTCGCCGACGCGACGAACTCGATGCGGATCGCCCGTGAGGAGATCTTCGGGCCGGTACTGACGGTGATCCCCTACTCCGACGAGGACGAGGCGGTGACGATGTCCAACGACTCCGACTACGGGTTGGCCGGGTCGGTGTTCACCGAGGACACCGACCGCGGGCTACGCATCGCCGCGCGCATCCGCACCGGCACGTTCGGTGTCAACCAGGGCTACACGATGGACCCGTTCGCGCCGTTCGGCGGGGTCAAGGGCAGCGGCCACGGGCGCGAACTGGGCCGGGAGGGCATCGACGGCTACACCGACACCAAATCCATTTCCATAGCCGCCAACCAGAATTCGGCTGCGACGACAGCCGGGAAAGGTGCGTGAGATGACCACACCGCAGATCCGCGAGCCGAACTTCGCCCGGCCCGTGGCGCCGCACCGCGGCCGCATCTATCTCGGCGTCGGAGTGCTGACCGGTGTGGTGTTCCTGGGGATGACGGTCGGCGTTCAGTTCGGGCTGATCGCACCGACGTTCGCCGCAGACGTCATCGCCAATCTGCTCTTCGGCGTACCGGTGCTGCTGGTTCCGCTGGTCATCCTGTGGGATGCCCCGGGCGAGAACCGAACTCGGCTCGACAAGGCAGCCGAGCTGACCCTGTTCTACCTGCCCTACACGGCGTGCAGCCAGATCGGTTACGAGTTGATGTTCCTCATCGGCCACCCGCTCGGCTGGTGGACACCGACGACGGATCCCGGCTGGAAGTGGCTGTGGTGGCAATATGCGCTGGCCGACACCCGGTATGTCAGCGGCAACCCGTGGATCTTCGCGCTGGAAGTGGTCGGCGTGGTCACCGGTGTGATCGTGTTCCTGATGTGGACGAAGCTGATCAAGGTAGACCTCTCCACCGAAGCGCGAATCCGTTGCCTGTGGGGGGCATTCGCCGGATGCGCGGTGCTGATGAGCAGTACCGCGGTGTACTTCCTGGCCGAGGTGGGCGCCGGATTCGAGAACATCGGCCAGGGCGCGTACGGCCTGGGCTTCAAGTTCATCGCCGAGAACGTCCCGTTCATCGTCCTGCCACCGCTGGTTCTGTACGCGATCCATCTGCAGATCGACTACTTGACGCGGCGCGCCGGGGCGGCGTCGGTCGGCGAAGCCGCCGCGGTCAAGCCAGTTTGATCGCCGAGACGTACATCTCCACGATCGGGCGATAGAGATCGACATCGTCGAGTTCGCTGCCGAGCACCACCGAGTCGCTGGTGGCGACGAGGACCTGGGCGAATGTCAAGGCCGGGATCAACAGCGTTCCGCCGAGGCGGTCGACGCCCTCGATGATGAACTTCGCCAGCGCCTCGACGACCTCTGACCGCTTCTCGGCCACCCGCTCACGGGCGTCGGGATTGCGCAACAGGTAGAGCGTGAACTCGTGGCCGAGTGCGGCGTGCTCGGCGCCGCGGTCGCGACTGAGTTGTCGCCACCGCTCGGCGATCTCGTCGAGTTCGCGGGAGCCGATGCGCTCGGCCGATTCCATCACGTCGGCGAAGTTGTCGAAATAGCGCCGCCAGTAGCGGTCGCTGACCGCCAGGAAAAGATCCTCTTTGGTGGCGAAGTGTTTGTAGATGGCGCCCTTGGTGTAGCCGGCCGCGTGCGCGATGTCGTCGAGAGTCGCCGGTGCAAAGCCCTTTTCGGCGAACACGTCCTCGGCGGCGTCGAGCAGCAGGGAGCGCGTGTGCTCGAGGCGTCGTTCCCGTGTCCAGCGCTCGACCATGACGAAAGTCTGCCACAGATTCTGAGAATCCCTCTGGACATTCAGATACCCTCTGGTATCTTCTCGGTGAGCGCGCGTGTGCGCAATGGATGCAGGAGGCGTCGTGAGCGAGTTGTCGAACAAGCGGAAGTCCCCGGTCACCGAGTCGGCAAAGCACATCACCGACCTCGGCGCGGCGCCCCCGCGATCGTCGAATGCCATCAAGATCTGGGCGACCGTCGGCGCCGTGTTCCTGGCGCTGACGATCTATGTGATCATCCGGTGGATAACCGGACCGTACTTCGAGCCGGTGGCGGGGGGCCCGACCGAGCCACCGCTGTATATGAAGATCCCGCTGATCGCCAACGCCGTCATCCTCTGGGTCGGCCTGCCATTCGCGCTGTGGTACTTCATCATCCGGCCCTGGGTGCGGGACCGGCGCATCACGCTCGACGGCATGCTGCTGGTGTCGATGGGCCTGATGATGTTCCAGGATCCGATGCTGAACTACTACAGCACCTGGTGCACGTACAACGCGTGGCTCCCGAACCGGGGATCATGGGCACCGCACTTCCCGGGCTGGGTGGCACACGAGGAACCGGGCCACACGGTGCCCGAACCGCTGCTGACCAATATCCCCGGCTACATGTACGGCGTGCTGCTGCTCACCATCGTCGGCTGCATGATCATGCGCAAGATCAAGAACCGGTGGCCCGGGATCAGCAATCTGAGGCTGGTGTTGGTCACCTATGCGATCGCCATCGTCTTCGACTTCGTCATGGAGGGCCTCATCCTCCTTCCGATCGGGTTCTACTCCTACCCCGGCGCCATCCAGTCGTTGTCGATCAACGCCGGCACCTACTATCAGTGGCCCATCTACGAGGGCCTGATGTGGGGTGGCGTCCAGACGGCGCTGTGCTGCCTGCGCTTCTTCACCGATGACCGGGGACGCACCCTTGTCGAACGCGGACTGGACAGCATCCGCGGCGGGTTCATCAAACAACAGTTCATCCGCTTCCTGGCGATCTTCGGCGGTGTCAGCGCATGCTTCTTCCTCTTCTACAACGTGCCCGCGACCTGGCTCGGCATGCACGGCGACCCGTGGCCGGAGGACGTGCAGAAGCGCTCGTACTTCAATCCCGGCATCTGCGGTGAGGGCACCGACCGACCGTGCCCGAATCCCGATCTGCTGCCGTATCCGACCAAGCACTCGGGCTACATCAACCACGAGGGCGAATTCGTCATGCCGGAAGGCGCCGAGATGCCCGCGCCCGTGCCCATTCAACACGGGGAGTGAGGCTCAGGGCATTTTGACCGCCGACACGTACATCTCGAAGATCGGCAGGTGACGGTGAGCTTGTCCTCCCCGAGGGCGTCGAGCTTTCCGGCAACGTTCCGCCGGGCGGGTGTCGGCCCGGACGCCGAGCCGTTACCGGTCAAGCGATTCCCAGAACCGCGTGAGGGCGGCGGCCCCGCGAGCCGGGTCCTCCACCATCCACCAATGACCGAGTCCGTCGAGCACCTCGGTCCGGGCGCCCGCCCGGTCGGCGGCCCTGCGCCGCATCTCACCGGTGCCGACGAAGGTGTCCTCGGTGGCCGACAGCGACAGTCCCGGGCGGGCGGCGGCGTTCCCGAGCGCCCGCCCGGCATCGGCGAGAGCCGGTTGACGTGCCGAGCGGTACAGCGCCAGGATCGCCCGACCCATCTCCGGCCCCTGGGCTGCGGCGAACGACGCCGCGACCTCGGCGGGAATGCCGAAGGCGGCCAGTTGTTCTGCCCGCTCCCCCACCGAACCGGCGACCATCCCCTCGATCACCTGCTCGCCGACCTCCGGAGTCTGGAACATCTGGGCCATGTCGTGCCACACGTAGTCCGAGTCGAACAAGCCGACGACGTCGCTGGCCCAGCTGCGCACCAGTTCGGGTCGATGCATGACGGCGTTGATCACGTGCCCGCCGCCCCAGTCGTGTCCGACGAGGTCGACGGGTTGGTCGATGCGCTCCAGCTCGTCGATGAGCCAATCCCGGTAGGCGAGGAACGTCGCCGAGAAACCGGCGGGTAACGGGGCGCCGAATCCCGGCGGCGACAACCGCACCACATCGCTGCGCCCGAGCGCGTCGACGAGCGGGCCCCAGACCGCGTCGGTCTCTGGATTGCCGTGCACGAGAACCACAGTCACGGTCGAGATCCTCTCACGAGATCGATGCCCAGCCACATCGGCGCGAAAGTCAGCGAGCCGGAAGGCCCAGCACTCGCTGGGCGATGATGTTGCGCTGGATCTCCGAGGTGCCACCGGAGATGGTGCCCGCATAGCTGCTGACGTAACGGGTGAACCAACTACCGGTGAAAAGGTCCGGGCTGTAGGGGTTGTAGGCGGCGGTGAGCGCGGCGCCGCGCAGACCGTCGACACCCGCGGCGTCCAAGGCGTGACGGAAGGCGTTCTGTTCGGCTTCCGAGCCGAACAGTTTCAGCACCGAGACACCCGGTATGTCTCGCTCACCGCGGGCCGCCTGACCGAGCGCGACCGAGCCCAGCAGCCGCAACGCCTGATGATCCATCGCGATCGTCGCGTAACGGTCCCGATCGATCTCCCCCACCGGGTGGAAATCCGCGAGCAACTGCTCGAGCCGGTTGGCGAACGCCATCCACATCATCGTGCGTTCGTGGCCCAGCGAGCCATTCGCCACCCGCCAGCCTTCGTGCAGCGGGCCGACGAGGTTCTCGGCGGGCACCCGCACGTCGGTGAAGAACACCTCGTTGAAATCCACCGCGTCACGGTCGAACACCGACGCGAACGGCCGCCGCTCGACACCGGGGGTGTCGGTGGGGATGAGCAACGCGCTGATTCCCTTGTGCTTGGGCGCTCCCGGATCGGTGCGCACGAAGGTGAGCAGCACGTCGGCATCGTGCGCCCCCGAGGTCCACACCTTCTGCCCGTTCACCACGAAACAGTCGCCGGCCGAATCGGCGGTGCGCACCGCGCGGGTGGCCAGCCCGGCCAGATCGGATCCGGCGCCGGGCTCGCTCATCCCCAGCGCCGCTGTCATGTCCGCGCGCAGGATCGGGACCGCCCAGCGCCGCTTCTGCTCGTCGGTGCCGAACGACAGCAGCGACGCGGCGATGATGCCGACGCCCTGCGGGTTGAACGCATGGTAGATGCGCCGCCGGGACAGCTCCTCACGATGGACGAACTGCTGCAGGATGCCGGCGTTTCGGCCACCGAACTCCGGTGCGTTTCCCGGCAACAGCCAGCCGTGGTCGAACTGCAGCCGCTGCCATCGCCGCGCCCACTGGGGGACGTGCGCGGTGGAGCGTGACCGCTCACCCGCCGCCTCGGCCTCCTGGGGCAGATGCTCGTCGAGGAATCTGACGAACTCGGCGCGAAACGCCTCCACCTCGGGATCGAAGGTGAGCTGCACGCCGCCGAGAATATCAAGTACTTAACATCTGCGTCAGAGTGCGCTATGACTAGTGGGATGCTCACTGGCGAGAAGATCCTGATCACCGGCGCGACGGGCAAGATCGCGTTCCCCATCGCACGCGCGCTTGCCGGGCGCAACGAGGTCTGGGGCGTCGCCCGGCTGCGGAACCCCGCCGACCGGGACCGACTGGCGGGCGCCGGAATCACCCCGGTCGCGCTCGACGTGAGCACCGGCGACCTCTCGGCACTGCCCGACGATTTCGGCTACGTCTTCCACGCCGCGGTCGACACCGGCCAGGGCGACTGGACCCGCTGCGTCGACACCAACGCGCAGAAGTCCGGCGACCTGCTGTACCACTGTCGCGCGGCGAAGGGCTTCGTCTTCTGCTCGACCGGCTCGGTCTACGGCTACCGGGGACAACACCCGCTGCGGGAGTCCGACCCACCCGGCGTGCCGTTGCGCGCGAACTACAGCTTCTCCAAGATCGCCGCCGAGGCGGTGTGCACCTGGATCGCCGGACAACACGGCATACCGCTGACGATCATCCGGATCTGCTCCACCTACGGCCCGGAAGGCGGGGCCCCCGCGGACAGACTCGAGATGATGTTGGCGCACAAGCCGATCCGGCTCCATCCCGACAAGCCGAACAACTACAACCCGATCTACGAGGACGACTACGTCGAGCTCGGGATCCGGGCCATGGAGATCGCCGGCACACCGCCGGTCGTGGTGAACTGGGCAGGCAGCGAGACGGTCAGCGCCGAGGAGTACTGCGCCTTCATGGGTGAACTCGTCGGCGTCGAGCCGATCTTCACCTACACCCCGGATGCGCACACCCCGCTGTGGCCCGACGTCACCTACATGCACCAGGTGCTTGGACGGACGAAAGTGCCGTGGCGGGAGGGCTTCCGGCGGATGATCGCGGCGCGGCATCCCGAATTCACGGTCGCGGCGACGGACTGAAGGGGGCAGAAGATGCGACTACCCGGATCGCCGTCCGATGAGGTGGCCGAGGTGCTCGCCGAGGGGCGCGGCGACATCACCACGCTGTTCGTGTCGATGGCGACCAGACATCCCGACGGCGCGGACGCCGACTACCTGCGCTGGCACACCCTCGACCACCGGCCCGAGCAGCATCGACTGCATGCCGTCCGCGCGTCGCTGCGACTGGTCTCGACGCCCGAGTGCCGTTCGGCACGGGCAGCGAGCCAGGATCGCTACGACGCCATCGACCACGTGATGACGTACTTCTTCACCGACCCCGATGGGATGGGACCGTTCCTGTCGCTGTCCGAGGCGCTCGGCGACGCGGGCCGCAAGCTGCCGCTGCTGCCGCCGGTCGAACGCGGCGTGTACGACGTCGGAACGAAGGTGGCGGCGCCGCGGGTCAAGGTGGGTGCCGACGTGCTGCCATGGTGGCCGGCCCGCGGCATCTACCTGCTGCTGGAATCGGGCGGCCCGGCACCGTCAGAGCTGACCGACATCGACGGCGTCGCCGGCGTGTGGTCGGCGACGTCACTGCGGGTCGATGCCCGACTGGCCAGTGCGCCTGCCGGGCAGACGGTTTCATACTGCTTTCTCGACGACGACCCGGTCGCGACCGCACACCGGTTGCGGCCGGCGTTGGAGAAACGCTGGAGCGCCAACGCGATCGAGCCGCTGTTCGCCGCCCCGTTCCACCCTGTCGTCCCGCACGAATGGGACCGCCATGTGCCGTAGGGAGCGCGGATGAGAATCGGTGTGATGGTCGGCTCGGACAAGGAACGTCCCCGCGCCGACCGGCTGGCGGGCCTGCTGGACGACGGAAAGACCGCCGAGAGCCAGGGGTTCGCGTCGTTCTGGATGCCACAGGTGCCCGGCTATCTCGACGCGTTGACCGCCGTCGCGCTGCTCGGGCACGTCACCGAGCGGATCGAGATCGGGACGGCGGTGGTGCCCATCCAGACCCGTCATCCGATGGTCATGGCCCAGCAGGCACTGACCACCCAGGTCGCCTGTGCGGGCCGGTTCACGCTCGGCGTCGGCCCGTCACACCACTGGATCGTCACCGATCAACTCGGGCTGCCGTATGACAAACCCGCTCAGCTGGTGCGCGACTACCTCGACGTGCTGAACGCGGGGTTCACCGGTCCCGGCACGGTCGCGGTGCACAACGACACCTACCGCGTGAACAGCCCGGTGGAGGTCACCGACGCGTTCACGGTACCGGTGCTGGTGGCCGCCCTCGGACCCACGATGCTGCGGATCGCCGGTGAGCGGGCCGGGGGCACGATCCTGTGGATGGCCGACGAGCGAGCGATCGGCGAGTACGTCGTACCGCGAATCACCAGGGCCGCGGAGACAGCCGGGCGCAGCGGAACGCGCGTCGTCGCCGGCGTTCCCGTGGCGCTCTGCCCGCAAGCCGACGTCGACAGCGCCCGCGCCTACGCCGGCGACGTGCTCGGCCACGCGGACTTCTCCCCCAACTATGTGCGCCTGCTCGAGCACGGCGACGCCGAAGACGTCGGCGACACCATGGCGGCCGGCAACGAGGCGACCGTACTGGCCCGGCTGCGCCGCTATCGCGACGCCGGGGTGACCGACCTCGCCGCGCGTGTCGTCCCGCTCGGAGACACCGCCGAGCAGCGTTGCGCGTCGCGCAGGCGCACCCAGGAGTTCATCGCATCACTGGCCGCCGAATTCGCTTCGGGCGCTGGGCCACCATGAACTCGGTGGGCTCGGCCGGGAAGTCAACTGATGTAGGAGGGATAACCGTGGCGGGCCACTTTCTCCTTGTATTGACGATTCATCTCCGGCCAGGGGACGCGAGGGACGAAGATCGCCTCCACCCAATGCCAGAGTAGGTAGGGGTGAGCCCCCAGTGCGTACAACGCCTCGTAGTCCATGCGCTCGAACGCCGCCCGCTCGTCGTCGGTGAGCACGTGATCATCGGACACCCGGTCCGGGCCGGCCGACTGCGAGAGCCACCGGTCCACGAACGCGGCCGAATCTGCCACGTAGTCGGCGACGGCATCGTTGCTCATCTCGACGGATCTCATGAACTTGTTGATCATGTATTTACTCATCAGATCTCCACAGGAAGAACGGACTCGCCGCGTAGCGGGAAGGCGTCGCCTCACCGAAGTCCGCCGGGCGGGAGTTCATCGCCGCCAGAGCTGTTATGACATTCACGTATTGATAGGTCACGTTTCCCGCGGCCATGACACGTTCGTATGTGCAGTCCGTCAGCCCTTTTGAGGCGGGCGGCGGAATCCGCGCCATTCGTTCCTGACACGAGAGGGAGTCCTACATGCCGCGACCGCGACGCGGCAGAGGCGGCGCAACACCGGCCCGATATGAGTGACCGCAGGCGCCCTCCCGCGGGTCCGGACCCGCGGGCGTAGTTAGACAGTCGTCAACTATATGCAAGGCGTAATCCCGCTGTTACAGTGCGATCGTGCGGGGAAACCTTGCTGACGGTAGTCAACGCCGTGCCTCGTTTCAGCGGGCGCGTTCGCATGAGACCAAGCGGAGCCTGGTTCAGGCGGCCATGGCGCTGTGGCGTACCAACGGCTACGCCAAGACGACGGTCGCCGAGATCTGCCGGGCGGCCGGCGTGTCCCGGGCGCTGTTCTACTTCTATTTCCCGGCCAAGGAGGACATCCTCTTCGAGGTCGGCCTGCTGTCCACGCGTGCGGCGCAGCAGAAGGTCCGCTCGCTGCTGACCAAGGACTATGAGATCGAGGCCGTCATCGCCGAGGCGTTGCGCAGCCTCGAACGGTCGATGGCGCGCAATCCGCGCGACTTGATCGTCCAGACCATCCTCGAGGGTTACCGGCACGAACACCGCATCCTCGCCGGCGATCAGCGCAACGACGTCGACGCCGACATGTTCGGCGAGTTGTTCGCCAGGGCGCAGGAAGACGGCAAGCTCGCCGCGCACGTCGATGTGCCCCACCTTTCGCGCCTGGCCGGAATGCACGTCAGTGAGGGTGTACGCCATTGGGCGGCCGGTGGTTTCGGCGACCGGTCGTTCGCCGACGTCGTCACCGACGACATCGCCGCCCTCGTCGCCGGCTTCAACATCAGAGAGCGCAACTGAGAGGACTACCGACATGGCGTGGGATTTCGAGACCGATCCCGAGTACCAGAAGGTGCTCGACTGGGCCGACGAGTTCGTCCGGGAAGAGGTGGAACCGCTGGATCTGGCGTTCCCGCATCAGCAGTTCATGCCGCTGGACGCCAACCGCCGCAGCGTCATCGACCCGCTCAAGGAGGAGGTGCGCCGCCGCGGGCTGTGGGCCACCCACCTCGGGCCGGAGCTCGGCGGGCAGGGCTACGGACAGCTCAAGCTCGCGCTGCTCAACGAGATCCTCGGCCGCTCCCAGTGGGCGCCGATCGTGTTCGGCTGCCAGGCACCCGACACCGGCAACGCCGAGATCATCGCCCACTACGGCACCGAGGCGCAGAAAGAGCGCTACCTGCGGCCGCTTCTCGACGGCGAGCTGTTCTCCTGCTACTCGATGACCGAACCGCATGCCGGCGCCGACCCGACACTGTTCAAGACCACCGCCGTCCGCGACGGTGACGACTGGGTGATCAACGGCTGGAAGTTCTTCTCCTCCAACGCCAGGACCGCCGCGTTTCTCATCGTGATGGTGGTGACCAACCCCGACGTCAGTGCCTATCAGGGCATGTCGATGTTCCTGGTGCCGACCGACACACCCGGGGTCGACATCGTGCGCAACGTCGGCCTGCACGGCGAGCCCGACGGTGAGGGGTCACACGCGCTGATCCACTATGACAACGTGCGGGTGCCCGCCGACGCGTTGCTCGGCGGGGAGGGCCAGGCGTTCGTCATCGCCCAGACCCGCCTCGGGGGCGGGCGGATCCACCACGCGATGCGCACGATCGGCCTGTCCCGCAAGGCACTCGACATGATGTGCGAACGCGCCCTGAGCCGCGAGACCCAGGGCAGCCGGCTGTCGGACAAGCAGTTCGTCCAGGGCTACATCGCCGACTCCTACGCCCAACTGCTGCAGTTCCGGCTGATGGTGCTCTACACCGCATGGGAGATCGACAAGTACAACGACTACAAGAAGGTCCGCAAGGACATCGCCGCGGTCAAGGTCGTGATGCCGACCGTCCTGCACGACATCGCCTGGCGGTCGATGCAGGTCCACGGCGCGCTGGGCGTCACCAACGAGATGCCGTTCCTCGGGATGGTCACCGGCGCCGCGGTGATGGGCCTGGCCGACGGGCCGACCGAGGTGCACAAGACGACCGTGGCCAAACAGGTGCTGCGCGACTACCAGCCCAGCCCGGATGTCTGGCCGACCGAATGGTTACCCGCCAAGCGTGAGAAGGCCCGCGCGAAGTTCGCCGACTTCCTGGAGAACGAGGTGGGAAACCTGTGAGCGAGATCGACGTCACCCGGCTGGCCGACTGGATGGACCGGGTGGCGGACCTGCCCGGTGAAGGCGAATCGCTGCAGACCCGGATCCTGTCCGGCGGCACCCAGAACGTGATCTACGAACTGCGGCGCGGAGAGCACAGCTGCGTGCTGCGGATGCCGCCGCCGGACGCTCCCCCGGACCGCGACAAAGGCATCCTTCGCGAGTGGCGCATCATCGAGGCGCTCGACGGCACCGACGTGCCGCACACCGAGGCGATCGCCGTGTGCCCGGACCCGGACGTGCTCGGCCGGCCGTTCTACCTGATGGGTTTCGTCGAGGGCTGGTCACCGATGGATCTCGAGGACCGGCGCTGGCCGCAACCGTTCGACAGTGACCTCGAGGCGCGCCGGGAGTTGTCCTACCAACTGGCCGAGGGTATCGCGCTGCTGTCCACGGTGGACTGGAAAGCCAGGGGCCTGCACGATCTCGGCCGCCCCGAAGGCTTCCACGAACGCCAGGTCGACCGGTGGATCGCGTTCTTCGAACGCATCAAGGGCCGCGAGATCGACGGCCTCGACGTCGCGACGGGATGGTTGCGCGATCACCGTCCGCTCGACTTCGTCCCCGGACTCATGCACGGCGACTATCAGTTCGCCAATGTGATGTACCGGCACGGTGCGCCGGCGCGACTGGCGGCGATCGTCGACTGGGAGATGGGTACCGTCGGCGACCCCAAGTTGGATCTCGGTTGGATGGTGCAGAGCTGGCCGGAGGACACAGATCACCCGGGCGAATCGGAGATGAGCTACGTCGACATGCGCGGAATGCCGTCGCGCGCAGAGGTGGTCGAGCACTACGCGAAGGTGTCCGGGCGACAGGTCGACGACCTCGACTACTACCTGGTGCTGGCCAAGTGGAAACTGGCCATCGTGCTCGAACAGGGTTTCCAGCGCGCCGGTGACAACGAGAAGCTGCTCGCCTACGGCCCGGTGATCACCACGTTGATGCGCTCGGCCGCTGACCTCGCCGAGTCCAGCGACTACACGTGAAAGCCGCGGTCTGCCACGGCTACGGGCCGCCCGACGTCGTGCGCATCGAGGACCGGCCGACACCAACCGTCGGCCCGGGTGAGGTACGGGTGCGGGTCGGCGCCGCCGCGGTGAACTTCCCCGATGTGCTGCTCGTCGCGAACCAGTACCAGATCAGCGTGCCGCCGCCATTCGTACCGGGCAGCGAGTTCGCCGGCGAGATCACCGAGATCGGGGCCGGCGTGCCCGGTTTCGTCGTCGGCGACCGGGTCACCGGGGCGAGTCTGCACGGCGCGTTCGCCGAGGAAGTCGTCGCACCGGTCACCGGCCTGGCCGGGATTCCCGACGGCATCGACGACCGCACCGCGGCGGCGTTCGGCGTGGCCTACCGCACGGCGTACCACACGCTGCGCTCGGTGGCCCGCATCCGACGTGGCGACGACGTGGTGGTGCTCGGCGCGGGCGGCGGCGTCGGATTGGCCGCGGTGCAACTCGGCGTCCAACTCGGCGCCGCGGTGACCGCTGTCGCGTCGTCGGACGAAAAACTCAAAACCGCAGCCGGGTACGGCGCAACCCAGCTCGTCAACCATCGGGAGGGTGACTTGCGCGGCGCGCTGAGGAGCGCACTGCCCGACGGTGCGCACGCGGTCGTGGACCCCGTCGGCGGTGCACTGGCCGAACCCGCGTTGCGCTCCCTGCGACGCGGTGGTCGGTTCGTCACCATCGGGTACGCGTCGGGTGTGATCCCGAGAATCCCGCTGAATCTGGTGCTGGTCAAGGGCGTGCACGTGCTGGGGTTTCAGTTCCAGGACGTCCCGCCCGACGAATTCGACCGCAATGAACGCGAGTTACGCGAGCTGTTGGCCGGCGGGCGGGTACGCCCGCACATCGGCGCGGTTTACCCGCTCACCGAAGCGGCCCGGGCGCTCAGGCATGTCGCCGAAGGTCGGGCCGTCGGCAAGGTGCTGATCGACTTCTCCTGAGCGCGGTCAGCTCGCCGGGACCAAGTCCGCCGCGACCGAGACCAGCATCCCGCAGCGGAAAACCTCGGTGTTGCCGACGGATCGGGCGCCGGGGTCGTCGATGGCCGAGAGTGCGCGAGCCTTGAACGCCTTGGCGGCCGCGCTCAGATGGTGCCGCACGCAAGACACGGTCTGATCGAGTTCGGCGGGGACGTGTTCGCCCCACAGCGTCACCTCTGTGCCGCCGTGATCGAGCGCGTTGCGGACGTGCGCCAGCACCCGCGGATCCCGGTCGAACATCTCGGCGGCCACGGCGACGGACTGGGGATGGGGCCGCCGGTCCCACGCCACGAGCACCGCCTCCAGGTCGAGCGTGTCGGCGCCGAGGATGTGCAGCGCCCGCAGATCGTCGTCCCGGCCCAGAAGCACGGTGACGTCCCAACCGGCCATCACCCGGTCGTAGATCCAGCCACCGGCGTAACGGACCGCGTCGCGCGCACTCGGCGCGACGACGTCCAGCCGGTATCTCATGTCGAGTTCCGTGGCGCCAACTCCCGCCCCAGTGACTCGGCGTACCCCTTGAACACCTCGGCCAACTGGATTGAACGATCGAGCAACCATAGGGTCTCCATTCCATAGATAAAGGCGAGGATTTCCACGGCCTTGCCGGCAGGGTCGAGGTCTCGGCGGTACTGGCCGCTGTCCTGACCGCGTTCGATGATCGAGCTGATGATGTCGACAGCGGCGCGGTAGCGGTCGAGCAGGCGGTCGTGCAGGGGCGCGTCGGGTGCGATGTTCTCCACCAGCAGCACGGTGAACGTGCCCACCAGTTCGGGTGCCCGGTCGAACCGCTCGGGCACCTTGCTGAGCTCGGCGACGAGGTCACCGGACCGGTAGTCCGCGTGGATCTCGTCGTCGGTGTCGCGGGCGTCGAGGACGGCGTTGAGAAGATGCTCCTTGGACTCGAAGTGGTGCAGCAGGCCGGCCGGGGTCACCCCGGCTTCCTTGGCGATCTGCGCCAGCGAGGTGTTACGCCAGCCGTTGCGGGCGAGCAGCCGCTCGGCCACAGCGAGGATCCGCTGTCTGCGATCCTCGCCTTTGGCCAGGAGAGACGCGTAAGGCCGGGAGGCCGACGACTCGGGGGCGACCACGGGGCTCCTTCGTTGAACCAACCTAGTGAACACACAGTAGGTAGGTTCCCCCGGCTGTGACAAGGGTCTCAGTGAGGTTATTTTTCGACGGCCGTCTCACCGCGGCCATCGGCCGCCGGAATGTCAGACCAGCGTCGCACCGCCCGGCGGGGATGCCAGTTCCCAGGTGTCGCAGGCGGAGGCGAGCATCGCGTAGGTGCCGACGACGAAGATGACCTCCATCGCCTGATGGGTACCCAGTTCTGCGACAAGGCGCTTCCACGTCGCGGCGCTTGCGCGGCCGTCGGCCAGGAGCTCGTCGGTCGCCTCGAGCACCAACCGGTCGGCGCCGTCGAACCCGGCGTTGCCCCGCGCCAGCCGGTCGATGTCGGCCTCCGGCACGCCACCCGCCGTGGCCACCCGCACGTGTTCACCCCAGAAGAACGCCGACCGCCTGGTGTGGGCCAACCGCAGGACCGCCAGTTCCCGCAGGCGCACCGGGAGCTCACCGCGGCGCAACAGGAAACCGTTGTAGCGCAAGAAGTCCCTTGCCATCGCCGGGTGCCGTGCGAGTACGCCGAGGATGTCGAACTTCGCCGGGTCCCCCGGTTCGCCGGATCCGGCCCGCGGGACGTCCTCGCCGCGCGTCCCGAACAACGCACCGACGGCGGCATATTCGTCGGGTCCCCACTCGTCGGTGGCCAGCGGCTCCAGCAGGGGTCGGGCGGTCTCGGTCATCGTTGTCCTTCGGGGTCGTACAGTTCGGCGGGGGCATGGATCTGTTCGGATGGCGCTCGAGCGGACACCGTCGTGGTGCCCGCCGCTGCCGTCGCCCCCAGTGTCCGCCGGTTCGCCTCAGGAGCGGCGATCGGGTCGAACTCCTCCTTGAGCGTGCCGGCCCCGGCGTCCTGGTCCCACCTCAGTGCCGCGCCCGCGACATTGGTGACCGCAGGCGTCGCGATGCCGAGCTTCAATTCAGTGGCTCTTCACCCGCGAGGACGGTGCGGTGCATCAGCCGGCCGCTGTCGTCGGCGTACGGCAGCACGCGGTGCATGGTCCCGGTGTTGTCCCAGATCAACAGGTCACCCGGTTGCCACTCGTGGCGGTAGACGTACTGCGGCTGCGTCGCCCAGTCGCGCAGCCGGGTCAGCAGCGCCCGGCTCTCCTCCACCGGCAGACCGATCACGTAATCGGCCGTGGCGCCCAGCAGCAGCGACTCGCGGCCCGACCGGTGGGTCCACACGACCGGACACGCCTTGGTCGGCGACTTCTGCCAGAGGACGAGCTCGTCGTAGCTCATCTCCGGACGCACGTAGTACTGCGAGCGCTCGGCACTGTGCACCACGCGGAGTTCGGCGATGGCGTCCTTGTCGGACTCCGGCAGGTCCTCGTATGCGGCGTAGGTGTTGCAGAATTCGGTCTCTCCCCCGACCTCGGAGAGTGTGATCGCGCGGAGCAGTGTCGCGAGATTCGGATACGGCTGCAGCGAGCCGTCGAAGTGCCAGAACATCGAACCCTTGAGGTAGTCGGCCTTCTGGTTGACGTTCTTGTCGAACGAGATCTTGTAGATCCCGTCCTGGCCCTCGCCGGCCACGATGTCGCCGAGCGTCCTGGCGACGGCGACCTGCTGTTCGTCGCTGAGGTCCAGGCCGCGGATGAAGACCACGCCGCGCTGCTCCAGCGTGGCACGGATGTTCTCGGCCTCCCGGCCACTGAGCAGGGTGTCGAGGTCGATTCGGATCTCGCTGCCGATGCGGGGGGTCATGTCGACGACGTCGAACTGCGTGGAAGCGGTACCCATGACCGTCAGCTCACTCTCGTCAGGATCGTGTCCGCCGAATGCTTCACCCGCGGTTGCTTCCACAGCTCGACGGCCAGCGACACCGTGATCAGCGAGTACAGCAGGTTGCGCAGATTCGCGACGTCCTCGGGCAGCGGTTCGCCGTACTCGAACTTGTCGACATAGGCGACCGCCTCCTCCGCCGACGGGAAGATCGCGTCGTAGAAGGCCCGGATCTGCTCCATGGAACTGTTCACCCGCTTGACGTACCGCTGGTGTCCGTCCTCGATCGCCCACTCGTCGACCAGATGCTCCAGATGCGAGAATCCCGCCGGCAGTGTGCCACTCACGACCGGGCCGCCTTCGCCTGCTCGCCGCGTTCCACGTAGTCGCCCACCACCTTGTGCAGATGACGCAGCAGGATCTCCTCGTCGTTCATCGTGAAATGCGTGAGGACACCGCTGTTCAGCATCGCCTGCACGCCCTCACACGGGCTGGCGTCCTCCAGGATGATGTCGTTGAGGAACGTCACCGTGAGCTCCTGACCGAGCCGTTCCTTGTGGGTCCTCGGCGGCTGGTAATACGCCTCGGTCTCGAAGATGTGCGAGTGCGGACCGGTCGGCCAGTGGGTGTGGACCGTGAAGCCGGAGGCGCCGAAGATCAACACGAAGTTGGGGAAGAACTGGAACGAGTCGAAGCCGTACTTCTCCGCGCGCATGGGGTTGATCCCGGGCGGCATCGGGCCGCGGTCGGTGCGCTTGTGCCACGGTCCGGCCGCACCGGCTTCCATCACGCATTCGATGGGCTTGGAGTACGGCGTCTTTCGCGACGGCTCTCCTGCGAAGGAGAACATCCGGTGCGGGCCCTTGAGTCGGTAGGCCAACGCATCGGTGAACGGGTTCGGTTGATCGAACGCCTCCCGCGCCTCGGCGGTCACCGCACCGAACGAGGAGGCGTGCAGATACGGACCGTGGTAGCTCTCGGCGAAGCTGTCGACGAAGATCTTCCAGTTGCACTGCAGCTCGGCCTTGAACCGGTAGACCTGATGCGGACCGTCGAACGGGTAACCCTCGATACCGTGGGCGAGTTCACCCAGGAACTCACGCAGCGGCTCGGTGTTGTGCGGGTTGAGGTTGACGAAGATGAAGCCTTCCCACACCTCGCACTGAATGGCGGGAACGCGGCAGCTGCCGGCGTCGAAATCGAGCAGCAGATCCCTGCGCGTGGTCGAGTGCAGCGAGCCGTCGAGGTGGTAGCGCCAGCCGTGGAAGCGGCAGTACAGCAGCGCTGCGCGGCCCTGCACCTCCTGGAAAGGGTCGTCCTCCCAGAGCATCTTGTTGCCGCGGTGCGGGCAGATGTTGTGGAACGCGCGGATCACGCCGTCCTTGCCGCGCACGATGATGACCGAGGTGTTGAGGAACCTCAGCTCGCGGGTGAAGTAGCTGCCCGGCCTCGGAACCTTCTCGACGCGGCCCATGTAGAGCCAGGTCTTCTTGAAGACGTGTTCGAGTTCCTTGTCGTAGAACTGCGGTGACACACAGTCCTCGAGGGAGACCGGTCCGCGTCCGAGTTCGGGATACGCGTCGGTCCAGTATCCGCTCGCGGGTTTGGTCACCAGGCTGTCGTGACTCATGAGGCCCTCCTCACCGTCGACGCTAACGCCGGCGAATTCCGCGAAACAGACTCAGAAGAGCAACACGCTGTTGCATATTTGGAACAGCGTTCCGGTACCCGAGGCGAGGTGAGCGGTGGAGCAGAATCTGCCCTTCGACGTCGACGCGCTGCTGGTGTTCGGCAAGGTGGTGGAGTCGCGCAGCCTGTCGAAAGCCGCGGCGCTGCTCGGCATGCCGAAGTCGACAGTCAGTCGCAAACTGACCAGGCTGGAAGCTGATCTCGGTATCAAGCTGTTGCGCAAGAACACTCATCAGCTCACCGTGACCGATCTCGGTGAGCAGGTCTACGCGCACGCGGTCAACATCCTCTCCGAGGCCAACGGTGTGCGCGCGCTGGTCGAGTCCAGCAGACAGGAGCCTCAGGGCGAGTTGCGGGTCGCGATACCGGTGTTCGTCGGCGTCGACTACGCATCCCGTGTCGGTGCGACGTTCCTCCGGCGCCATCCGCACTCCCGCCTGGACATCCGGTTGGTGGACAGGATGGTCGACCCGGTCAAGGACGGGTTCGACGTGGTCTTCGGCACCGGTCCGCTGCAGGATTCGACACTGATCGCCCGCAAGGTGTTCAGCCTTGAGCTGTTCCTCTGCGCTTCACCGGAGTTCGTCGCTCACCTCGACGGAGAACTCACCGATCCCACCCGGCTGAACGACCTGCCGTTCATCGACTTCGGTTTCTCCGGTCGGCGCAAGCTCACGGTCGTGCGGAACACGCAGCACCTCGAGCTGGAACCCCGAGTGCGAGCGCGGGCCAACAACTTCCAGGTGTGCAAGCAGTACATCCTGCAGGGCCTGGGCATCGGCGCCATGCCCACGCAGATCATCTGCACCGCCGAACTGCGGGAAGGGACGATCGTGCCCGTCCTGCCCGAATGGAGACTCGAACCGCTGGACGTACACATGATCTACCCGTTCGAGCTGTCCTTCTCGACGCTGATCAGCGCCTTCTACGAGGCGGCCGGCGAGATCATCGTGGAGAACATCGCCCGCGCCTGACCGGCAGCTCGGAGAACCGCTACAGGCCCAGCGATTTGGCGATGATCACCTTCATCACCTCGCTGGTGCCCGCGTAGATGCGCGCCACCCGGGCGTCGGTGTACAGCCGGGCGATGGGGTACTCCATCATGTAGCCGTAGCCGCCGAAGAGCTGGAGACACCGGTCGACGACGCGCTGCTGCATCTCGGTGCAGAACAGTTTCACCCGCGCCGCGTCGGCGCCGGTGAGTTCGCCCGCCACGTGCAACGTGACCGCCCGGTCCAGCATCGCCTGGGCCGCTTCCACTTCCGTCGAGCAGGCGGCGAGTTCGAACTTGGTGTTCTGGAACGACGCCACCGGGGTGCCGAAGGCCTTGCGGTCGCGGGTGTAGTCGATCGCCGCCGCGATGGCCGAGCGCGCCTGCGCCACCGAGCCCACCGCCACCGTCAGCCGCTCCTGCGGCAGGTTGTGGCCGAGATAGCCGAATGCCTCGTCGACCTCACCGAGCACGTTGGCCGCGGGAACTCGGACGTCGACGAAGGACAGCTCGGCGGTGTCCTGGACCTTGCACCCCATCTTCTCGAGTTCGCGGCCCCGGGTGAAGCCCTCCATGCCGTCCTCGACGACCAGCAGGGTAAGCCCCTTGCGCCGGTTGTCCGGGTCGGTGGAGGTACGGGCGACGACGATGACCAGGTCGGCCTGCATGCCGCCGGTGATGAACGTCTTCGCGCCGTTGACGATGTAGTCGTCACCGTCACGCACGGCGGTGGTGCGCACCCCGGCCAGGTCCGAGCCGGTGCCCGGCTCGGTCATCGCGACCGCGGTCAGCAGCGTGCCCGCCGCCAGCCCGGGGAACCAGCGGCTGCGCTGCTCGGCGTCGGCGTAGTGCAGGAAGTACGGCAGGATCACCTCGAGCTGCGTGCGCACCGTCGACAACGTCACCAGCGCGCGGGCGGCCTCCTCCTGCAACACCACGTTGTAGCGGTAGTCGGGCGTGCCGCCGCCGCCGTATTCCTCGGGGATGGCCATGCCCAGCATCCCGAGCGCACCCATCTGCTCGAAGACCTCGCGCGGCATCCGGCCGCCCTTCTCCCACTCCGGGTAGTGGGGGACGACCTCCTTCTCGACGAAGTCGCGGGCCAGCTCCCGGAACGCCTCATGGTCTTCGGTGAACAGGTCACGGCGCATCTCAGTCTCCTTGCGGGTCAGCCGATGAGCTCGACCACGGTGGCGTTGGCGGTGCCTCCGCCCTCGCACATGGTCTGCAGGCCGTAGCGAATCCCGTTGTCGCGCATGTGATGGATCATCCGCGTCATCAGCACCGCGCCCGAAGCGCCCAGCGGGTGCCCCAGCGCGATCGCCCCGCCGAGCGGGTTGAGCCTGGCCTCGTCGGCGCCGGTGTCGGCGAGCCACGCCAGCGGCACAGGTGCGAACGCCTCGTTGACCTCGTACACGCCGATCTCGTCGAGCGTCACGCCCGCCTTGTGCAGCACCTTCTCGGTGGCCGGAATGGGGCCGGTCAGCATCAGTTTCGGATCGGCGCCGGTGACCGCGCCTGCGCGGTAGCGCACCAGCGGGGTCAGCCCGAGGTTCACGGCGTTCTCGGCGGTGGTGACGAGAAGCGCCGCGGCGCCGTCGGAGATCTGTGACGAGTTGCCGGCATGGATCACGCCGTCCTCGGTGAAGGCCGGCTTGAGGCCCGCCAACTTCTCCGCGGTGGTGCCCCGCCGGATCCCCTCGTCCTCGGTGACCACGCCGCCGTCGGTGCCTGGTTCGCTGCTTGCGTGCGCGGTGAAGACGGGCACGATCTGGTCCTTGAACGCCCCGGCGTCCTGGGCCGCGGCGGCCCGCTCGTGGGACTGCGCCGCGTACTCGTCGAGCCGGGTGCGGGAGAAGCCCCACTGCTGCGAGATCATCTCCGCGGAGATGCCCTGATTGAACGAGAAATCGTCATAGCGGGCCAGGACTTTGGGACCGTACGGCATCCCGGTCGCACGCGCGGCGCCCAGCGGGACGCGACTCATCACCTCCACTCCCCCGGCCACCACCACGTCCTGTTGACCGGACATCACCGCCTGCACGGCGAAGTCGAGTGCCTGCTGACTGGATCCGCACGCCCGGTTGACCGTGGTGCCGGGAATGTGTTCCGGCCAGCCGGCGGCCAGCACCGCATAGCGCCCGATGTTGCTGGACTGGTCGCCGACCTGGGAGACGCAGCCCCATACGACGTCGTCGATCACGTCGGGGTCCACGCCGGTGCGTTCGACGAGCTCGTTGAGCACCAGCGCCGACAGATCGGCTGCGTGCTGGTCGGACAGGCCGCCGTTGCGCTTGCCGACGGGTGTGCGTACCGCGCCGACGATGACGGTTTCCCGCATTAGCTCTGCTCCTCAACTCTGTCGTACAGGGCCCATGCCCCGGTGAATTCCGGATCGCGCTTGGCGGCGAACGCGGCGTAGGCCTCGGTCGAGTCCGCGGTCGCGAAGTTACCCGGTTGCGCGCGCGCCTCGTTGGCCAGTGCCTCGCGCAGCGTGGCGCTCGCACCGTCGTTGAGCAGCGCCTTGCTCTGTGCCAGCGCGAACGGCGGTCCGCCCGCCAGCCGATCGGTCAGTTCGTCGACGAATCCATCGATCTCCGCGCCGGGCTTCACCCAGGTGACGAGCCCCAGTGCGTGCGCTTCTGCGGCGTCGATCATGTCGGCCAGCAGCACCAGGCGCTTGGCCTGTTGCAGTCCGACGATCTTGGGCAGCAGCCAGGAGCCGCCGAGGTCGACCGACAACCCGCGCTTGGAGAAGATCTGGCAGAAGCGCGATTCCGGCGTCGCGACCACCAGATCGCACCCGAGCGCCAGGTTCCAGCCGGCGCCGACGGCGATGCCGGTGACCTTGGCGACGGTCGGCACCGGCAGCTCGTGCAGCGCCAGCGCCACATCGGTGAGCCAGTCCAGTTTGTAGCGCGGGTGGATCTGTTCGCCGGTGCCGATGTCGGCGCCCGAGCAGAACGCCCCGCCGGCTCCGGTCAGCACCAGTGCACGCACGTCCGGGTCCCGTTTGACGTTGCGCAGCGCATCGGCGAGTTCGACCCACAGTCGCGCGTCCAGTGCGTTGCGGCGCTCGGGCCGGTTCAGGGTCAACGTGCGCACGCCGCCGCGGTCGGCCGACAGCAATACCTCGGTCATGAGTATGCCGGCCCGATCGCACCCTCGGCCCGTAACTGATCCAATTGCTCTGGTGTGAAACCTAATTCGGTGAGCACCGCGTCGGTGTGCTGGCCCAGACCGGGAATCGCGCCCATGGGCTGCTCGAAGCCGCCGATCACCGGCGGCGGCCGCAACGCGCGGATGTCGCCCCGCGGCGTCGCGACGGTGCGCCACCGGTCGCGGGCGCTGAGCTGTGGGTGCGCGACCACCTCGCTGGGCCGGTTGTAGCGGGAGTTGCCGATCCCTGCAGCGTCGGCCCGCTTCTGAATATCGGCGAGATCATGTCGGGCACACCAGCTTCCGATGGCCTCGTCGAGGATCTCACGGTGCGCGCACCGACCGGGGTTGGTGGCGAAGCGCGGATCGTCGGCAAGGTCGGGCCGGTCGATGATCTCGCGGGCGACGCGTTGCCATTCGCGGTCGTTGGTGGTGCCGAGCACGACGGTCTGGCCGTCACGGGTCGGGAACGCCCCGTACGGCGCCACCGCGGGTGAGCCGACGCCGAGCGGTTCCTGGTCGATGCCGGTGTGCTGGGTGTAGGTGAGCGCGTATCCCATCACGTCGGTCATCACGTCGAACAAACTCAGCTCGACCGACGGCGCGGCAGCACTGCCGGGCTGCCCGGCGCGCCCGTACAGCAGCGCGACGATCGAGATCGCCGCGTACAGACCGGTGGTGAAGTCGGCCATGGCGGGTCCGGGTTTCGCGGGCATTCCGGGGTACCCGGTGACCGCACACGATCCCGATTCCGCTTGCACCAGTAGGTCATAGGCCCGCTTGTGCGAGATCGGACCGCCGGGCCCGTACCCGTCGATCTCGACGGGGATGACTCCGGGGTGCCGCACGGCGAGGTCTGCCGGCGCGATGCCGAGGCGCGCCGTCGCGCCCGGCGCGAGGTTGGACACGAACGCGTCGGCACGGTCGAGCAGCCGGTGCAGGATGTCCAGACCCGCCGGACTTTTGGTGTTGAGCGTCACCGATTCCTTGCCGCGGTTGCACCACACGAAATGGGCCGCCAGACCGCCGGGGCCGTTGACGACGTCGTCGTAGTCGCGGGCGAAGTCACCCCCGTTGGGGTTCTCCACCTTGATGATCCGGGCACCGAAGTCGGCGAGCACCCGGGTGCACATCGGAGCCGCCACGGCCTGCTCCATCGCGACGACGGTGACACCGGCCAGGGGCGCGTTGCTCGGCTCAGGTCTCGTCACGGGTTCACATAACCATGCCGCCGTCGACCGGCAGCACCTGCCCCGTGATGTAGGAGGCGGCGTCCGACGCCATGAACACGAAGGCGCCTGCGACCTCGGCAGGCTGCGCCCAGCGCTTCATCGGGATGCGGTTCATCATGTTCGCCGCGAATTTCTCGTTGGTGCGGATGGTCTCGGTCATCGGTGTGGCCGCCAGCGGCGCCAGCGCGTTCACGCAGATGCTCTTCGTGGCCAGCTCCCGGGCCAGCGACTTGGTGAACCCGATGATGCCCGCCTTGGCGGCCGAGTAGTTGACCTGGCCGAGGGTGCCCGTCAGCCCGGCAGCCGAGGTCACGTTCACGATGCGGCCGGTGCCGTCGGTCGGGATGTGGGGCAGCGCCGCCTGCGTGACGTTGAACGCCCCCATCACGTGGATGTCGAACAGCAGCCGGAAAGACTCCTGCGTGGTCCTGTCGAACATCGCCGGTTTGGTGACACCGGCGTTGTTCACGACGATGTGCAGCCTCCCGTCGGCCAGCGCCGCGGCCTGCCCGGCGGCGGCGTCGGCGGACTCGCGGTCGGACACGTCCAGACCGGCCGACTCGGCCCTGCCGCCGCTCGCCGCGATGCGTTCGGCCACGACTGCGGCGGCGTCCTTGTCGAGGTCGGTCACCAGCACCGCCGCGCCGGCCTCGGCTAGCGCGGACGCCACGGCCGACCCGATTCCCCCGGCCGCGCCCGTCACCAGCGCCGAACGTCCGGACAGATCGAAATATCCCACTCAATAGCTCCTGGGCAGTCCGAGCACATGCTCGCCGAGGAAGTTCAGGATCATCTCCTGGCTCACCGGCGCGATCTTCATCAGGCGCGACTCACGGAAATAGCGGGATACGTGATACTCCTCGGAGTAGCCCATGCCCCCGTGCAGCTGCAGGGCCCGGTCGGCGGCCCCGAAGCCCGCGTCCGCGCAGAGATACTTCGCCGTATTGGCCTCGCGCCCACAGGGTTTGCCGTTGTCGTAGAGCCAGGTGGCCTTGCGCAGCACCAGTTCGGCGGCGTCCAGCCGGGCCAGCGAGTCGGCCAGCGGGAACTGCAGCCCCTGGTTCATGCCGATCGGACGGTTGAACACGACGCGTTCGGTGCCGTACTTGACGGCCTTCTCCAACGCGACCCGGCCGATGCCCAGCGCCTCGGCGGCGATGAGCATCCGCTCGGGGTTGAGCCCGTCGAGGATGTACTTGAAGCCCTTGCCCTCCTCGCCCACCCGGTGCTCGACAGGGACCATCAGGTCGTCGATGAACACTTCGTTGGAGCTCACCGCGTTGCGGCCCATCTTCTTGATCGGCCGGATGTCGACGTGGTCGCGGTCGAGATCGGTGAGGAAGAGCGTCATGCCGTCGGTCTTCTTGGCGACCTCGTCATAGGGCGTGGTGCGGGTCAGCAGCAGGATCTTCTCCGACTCCAGCGCCTTGGAGATCCAGACCTTGCGGCCGTTGACCCGGTAGTGGTCGCCCTCGCGCTTGGCGAAGGTGGTGATCCGCGAGGTGTCCAGCCCTGCACCGGGTTCGGTGACGCCGAAGCACACGTGCAGGTCACCGTTGACGATGCGGGGCAGCGTCGCGGCCTTGAGTTCGTCGGAGCCGTGCTTGACCACCGGCTGCATGCCGAAGATCGACAGGTGGATCGCGCTGGCACCGTTCATCGCCGCGCCGGAGCGCGAGACCTCCTCGAGGAGCAGCGTCGCCTCGGTGATGCCGAGGCCGTGGCCGCCGTATTCCTCCGGGATCGTCATGCCCAGCCACCCGCCCGCGGCGATGGCGTCGTAGAACTCCTGGGGGAATTCGTGAGCCTGGTCCTTCTCCATCCAGTAGTGGTCGTCGAACCTGCCGCACAACTCGGCGACAGACTTGCGGATCAGTTCCTGATCCTCGGTCAGTTCGAAACTCATGCCGCCCGGCATAGCCGTGACTCCTTGCTTCGGTCCCCGCCGAAATGGCATTCCAGCAGAGAAAGTTCGAGTGGGCCCCTGCTGGAATGCCATTTCGGCGAAGGGGGTGTGCTCTCAGTCCTTGTTCCCGCTCAACTGCTTGGCATTGGCGGCGAAGTCGGCGAACGTGGCTCCGGTCTTCTCCCTGTTCGAGAGGGCTTGGATGGAGACGTCGTGTCCTTCGGCGGCTTTGCGCAGGGCGCCGACGGTGGCCTGGTCTTTGGGGATGTGGGTGAACGGGTCCCAGTGATACCAGCGCATCGCGTTCTGATAGGTC
>NZ_LMVQ01000158.1 GCF_001545925.1 Mycobacterium sp. NAZ190054
CACGAGGCGTCATCGGGAAACCACGCCCGGAATTCTTGATAGGTCCGCGGGTAGTCCACACCGCCCACGGGAGCGCCCTCGACACCCACGCTGAACAGCATAGGTCCACTTAAGCAGATAAGCAGTAAGTTTGTTCGAAAGTATGTCGGGGAGCGAGTTGCAGGACGCGGTCAGCGGGTTGTGTGCCGCCTTTGATGAGGTGGCCGCCTGTGAGGTCGACCTGCTGACCCGACCCGAGCTGGTAGCGGCCCTCGATGAGCTCGAAACCCTGTGGTGCCGGCTGCCTGCGATGAGCCACCGCCTGCTGGCCCGCCTACAGGTCGAGGCCACCCCCCAGCAGATGGGCGCCAAATCCTGGAAAGAGGTGCTCACGGTGCGCTGGCGGATCTCGACCAGCGAGGCCCACCGCAGGTTGACCGAAGCTGACCTGTTGGCGCCGCGTCCGGGGTTGACCGGGCCCTCGCTGCCGCCACTGCTGCCCGCCACCGCGGTCGCCCAAGCCCGCGGGCTGATCACCGCCGAACACGTCGAGGTGATCCGCAAAGCGGTCACCAAGCTGCCCGGCTGGGTCGACACCACCACCCGGGAACAGTTCGAACTCGACCTGGTCCGCACCGCGCTCGGCAACGGCCCCAAAGAACTCAAAGACTCCGCGGAATTGACGCTGTTCCTGCTCGATCAGGACGGCCCCGAACCCGACGACACCGAACGCGCCCGCACACGCGGGGTCTCGATCAGCAAACAAGGCCCCGACGGGATGAGCGCGATGACCGCCCAGCTGACCCCGGAAGCACGCGCGGTGCTCGAAGCGATCCTCGCCAAGTACGCCGCACCCGGGATGTGCAACCCCGACGACCCCGAACCGTGTACCTCGGGCACACCGACCCAGGCCCAGATCGACAACGACCACCGCAGCCTGGCCCAGCGTCAACACGACGCGCTGGTCGCCGTCGGACGCATCGCCCTGATGAGCGGCGAACTCGGGACACTCAACGGGCTGCCGGTCTCGATCATCATCCGCACCACCCTGCAAGACCTGCAATCCCGGGCCGGGGTGGGCACCACCGGCGGCGGCACCGTGCTGCCGATCAAGGACGTGATCCGGCTGGCCGGCCACGCCAACCACTACCTGGCCGTGTTCGACGCCGCGACCGGATCGGCGCTGGATCTGTTCCGCGCCAAACGCATCGCCACCCCGGCACAGCGGATCATGCTGATCGCCCGCGACGGCGGATGCACCAAACCCTGCTGCACCGTCGGCGCCTACGGCTCCCAGGTCCACCACGTGGTCACCGACTGGGCCGACGGCGGCAACACCAACATCGACGAACTCGGCCTGGCCTGCGGACCCCACAACCGCAGCGTCGACACAGACCGCGGCTGGACCACCCGAATGAACAACCGCTGCGAGGTCGAATGGATCCCCCCACCAGACCTCGACACCGGCCAAGCCCGCCTCAACAACTACCACCGCCCCGAACGACTCCTCCGCCCACCCCAGGACCCGGAACCTCTCAGCGACAACAACACTGAAGCGCCCACCGAACCCGCCGAAGTTGAGAAGGTCGGCGACGCGCAGTCGGGTACCCCGCGACCGGCCGACGACCCCAGCGAACCCGGCGGACCGGCACCCCCAGAAGACGAAGCGGCCTGACCGCCGCGGATTCTCCAACCTGTGGACGAGGATGCGCTTCCAGGTCAGGCCGACAGACGACTCATCTCGCCGACAGGCGCGCATCGTAGCCTCCGGCTCGGTCAGCGCTGTTCGCGTCCGTCGGCGCTCGCTTCGCCAATTCGCCTATCCGTAGGCGGGATAGCGGTTTTCCCAGATGACGAGTTGCTCTGCGCGGTGGCCTCGGACGATCCGCGTCTCGGGGCCCAGCAGCATCGTGGGCCGTCCGGCACCGTCGTAGCGTTCCCACGGCTCTCGCCCACGAACGAACTCCAGCCACAGCCCCTGAACGACATCCGACATGCGGAGCGCGGCCTCGTCGTCACCCGCCAGCACGGGGGCAGCGTCCAGGTTGCCGAAGAGCAGCGGCAGGCAGGAATCGTGACAGGCGCCCAGTCCGGCACGCGGAGAGGGCCACTGCAATTCGTACCGAAAGACCGTGTTGCCGCGCTCGGCGTGGGCCCGGACGAACTGCTCTGTCGGCGCCGTGAAGTGGTAATCGGTGACCAATGCGCTCGCGATATCGCGAAGCGTGCGTCGGCCGGCGCGGTAGGTCGCCACCACCGTGTCGGCGTCGTGGCTGTCGCCCGCGAGAGCCTGCGCCCTGTCCCGCACGTACCGCTCGGTGAAGACGCCCTCCTCCAGCGGCGCGTCAAAGATCCGCCACTCGTCACGCGTCGTCCCGGCCAGGATGGGGACCGGACGCATGTCGCGCGTGCGCGCGACCACCAATGGATGCTCGGCGATGACGTCCCCATCGATACAGGGATGAAACGGGCCCTGCGGCGGCACGAATCCGCTGTCGATACCGCGTTGTGCGGCAAGGATTTCCTCAGATGGTTCGTCGCCGCATGTGAGGGCACCCAGTTGTGCGGCGACGGCCGAGGCGGCCTCCGTCGAACGGACGCGCTCCAGCCCTCCGCTCTGCAGGATCGCGCGGTCGAACAGTGCGCAGCCTCCGGCGAGCAGCGCGGCGACCGCGATGGCGCCGGATGATTGCCCGGCCACCGTGATGGCACCGGAGTCACCGCCGAAGGCGCCGATCTCCTCGCGCACCCACTGCAGCGCACGCCTCTGGTCGCGCAATGTCAGGTTGGTGGACTCGGCCCCGTGCCAGCCGGGAGCGTAGAGCGAACCCAGCACGCCGAGCCGGAAGTTCATCGTCACCACCACGATGTCACCGCGCCGGGCCAGCCGCGCACCATCGAGCAGCGGTGCCGAGCCGTGACCCTGCGTCTGCCCGCCGCCGTGCAGGAAGACCAGAACAGGTCGGCGGTTGTCGTCGACCGCGGGTGTCCAGACGTTGAGCGTGAGACAGTCCTCGCTCATGGTGAGGCCGCGCTTGGCCAGTCGTTCCGGCGAGATGTCTTGTGGCGCGATCGCCCCGAACGCGGTCGCATCGCGTACGCCGGGCCAGTTGACGGCGGGCTGTGGTGGGCGCCAACGGCGCTCGCCCGTCGGCGGTGCGGCGTACGGCACTCCGCGGAAGACTACGACGTCTCCAGTCGAGTCGCCGCGCAGTGCTCCGTACGAGGTGTGCGCGACTGCGGTCACGGACGCTCCGACAACGGGTAGGTCTGGGCCATCTCGCCGCTGAGCACCCGGGTCAGAAAGTCACGGCCCTTGAAACTCACCACCTCCACACGGAGGCCGCTACGCGGGTCGCGCAGGAATGCGACGCCGGCGCCCGTGCGCTCCAACTCCCAACCGTCGTCCTGTAGCCGCGCGACGTCGTCACGCCAGCGCTCTGCGTAGTAGCCGACGTGGTGCAGGCCGCCGAGCTTCGGTTCGGCGAAGATCGAGTCAGCGGCGGTGACGACCTCGATCAGCTCCAGATACGGCGGCCCGGAAGTGGAGAAGGCGAGGCGTACGGCCTGGTCGTCAGCGGAGCCGTCTGGACGGGTGAAGCCGCTGCGCATCTCGAACGGCGGCGCCCATGTGATCTGCATGGCGCCGGCGAGCGACTCCATGGCCGACATCAGATCAGGAACGACTTGGCCGACGTGGTAGGCGTTGTCGAAGGCCGCCGCGGCGAGCGTCTCGAGTCGTGGGTCCATGTCACATCCTGTATCTGCGCCGGATGGCGTCGAAGCGTGCGTGCAATTGCGCGGCCCGCTCGTCGGGCGTGACGCGCCGGGTGTCGGCAGGCAGGACGGTGTCCAGCTCGGCTGCGGTGACGACCGTGGTGCTGACCTCGGGCAACTGCCGGCTCCCGATGACACGCATCGTGAGGTAGCCCTCGCTGAAGCGTTGAGTGTCGATCCAGTTGTGCACACCAGGGTCGTTGTGCGCCATCACCATTCGTACGCGGCCGTCGGAGTCGACCGCCGCTCTGCTCGGCGTGTGGCTCACCGGCCGGTACAGGTAGTCCATGCTGTTCCAGAACGCGCCCATGTTGGTCAGCATCCAGAACTCCCCGCCGTCGGGGAACTCGAAGATCAACGCTTCGTCCGGCCCGAGTCGCCACGGCATGGTGACGATGAGGCGGCCGCGGCGGGCATCGCGTTGCTCCGCCGTGCCGGTGAAGCGCGCACCCGGAAACACGTTGGGCTCCGGCTCACCGAACAACGAACCGATCTCCAGTTCCCGGTCCGGCCAGTCCGTCATCGCCCCGGTGAGGAAGTCACCGGCCCACTGCATCGACGCGATCAGATCCTGCGGTGTCGGCACGGGGCGCGGCTCATCCATGTCGATGCGCTCGATGCTGAACTGCGCCGAGCGCTCCTCCCACGAGTCGAAACCCTGCCGCATGAACAGCTTTCGGGAACCGGGGGTGGTGGGAAGCCAGTTCGGTTCTCGGCGCTCACCGCCGACGTAGAGGACGAAGCCACCATCGGGCTCCGTGACCAGGTCGTCACCGGTGAGGTTCGCCTCGGGGGTGTCACCGAAGGGCTCATGCAGGTTGGGGTGATCGGCGCCGTAGTACACGTCCTTCGCGGGGCGCGGGCCCTGCACGGTGAAGTTGATGAAACGCGCCGTGCCGCGGTCACCGGCGATCCGGTAGGTCGAGGCGCCGTCGATCCACGCCTGCAGATAGACGAAATCGGCGTTGTCGCCGCCGAGCTTGCGGGCCGGCCCGCAGAACGGATGGATCACCGGGTAGCGGGTGTCCTTGGTCTCCAGCGCGAGATCGTAGGCCTGCCCGAGGTTCTGGGTCAGGTAGCGGAAGGCGTCGGCACGCTGCAGGGCATTCGCCGGCGAGGTGTCCTTGAAGGCCAGATCACCGGCCGCCCTGAGCCGGTCGCAGAACTCGTGCCACGCCGCGCGCAGCGCCTCGTCGTCCTCGCCGTCACCGAACGCCATCAGCGCCTCGTCTCGACGTCGATGCCGAATCGTTCCCGGTAGGAGGAGAATTCGTCGTGCAGCTGCCGTACGGGAACCGGAAGGACGTCGGTGGAGTAGGTGAACTTGCCGTACCGGTCGCTGCGGTTGGTGACGAGGTAGTCGCGCATCGACTTCTCGGCTGCGGCGGTGAACGGCACGCCGGCGAAGTCGTAGAAGGCGCCGATCGTGGCGACCGGGTCGGCGACGAAGTCGCGGTAGCGGACGTGGTGGATACGCGGGTCGTCCACGAACGGGTCGGTCAGGTAGGCGTGGAAGTTGGCGCGCGAACCCTCGATCGTGTCTTTGGCGTACTGGGTCCAGTCCAGCGTCCCGGCGAGGCTCTCGTTGATCTGCCCGAAGGCCACGATCTGCGAGGCGAGTACCTGTACGGGGTCGCGGTGCACCCACACGATGCGGGCATCGGGATAGGTGCCGAACAGCGCCTGCAGGCGTCTACCGTGAAATCCCTTGAGCACCCAACGCTTCGGTGCGCGGGTGTACTGGATGTGTTGCAGCATCATTTGATGCAGCGCGTACTGCGCGTGGTGGTCCTGCGGGAAGTTCTGGATCGTGAGCGGAACCCGCCACCAGGCGCTCGGGTTCATCGCGCGGAAGTCGAACGCCCACGTACGTTCACACTCGGGCAGCCCGGCGCCGAGCAGATCGTTGTAGGGGTGGCTGACGATCCACGGCGGGATGCGGTCGAGGATCTCCCGCCAGTCGGCGTCGGCCTGCGCGCGGCGCGGATCGTCGGCGGCGGCCGGGCCCGGTGGCGGGGAGGGATACATCACCTCCCAGAAGCGCAGCGCGCGTGAGTCCTCGTCCTCGGCGAGCAGAGCGTGCAGCAGCGTCGTCCCGGACCGCGGCTCCCCGGTGGCGAAGAGCGGGGCCGTGATCCGTTCGGCCGCGAGCGGCAGGCGTGCGCGGTCGGCGATGAAGTGCAGGCGGCTCGTCAGCAATCCGTCGATGGTGCGAACGGCGGCCGCCGAACCTGCGTCGTCGAGGTGGGCGCTGTTCAGCCTGTCGACCACCAGTCCCACACGCGCGGGCAGGGTGTCGTCACCGAAATCGGTGAGGCCCGTCGACTCGCGCGCGTCGGCGATGAGGACGTCGGTGTCCAAGAACGTCATGGGCTGCCTCCCGTGAGCTGCATCAGTGCGTCCTCGACGTCGCGGACTTTGCGTGCCGACGCGGCGGCGTAGGCCTGCCCGGCCATTCCGCTGTAGTCCAGCACCGACACGACCCGGGCACCCGCCTCACCGAAGGCGGCGATCTGCACGGCGACCTGCTTCGGTGTGCCGTGCGGGACGACGGACAGGATCGCGGCCGGGTCGACCTGCTCGAAGAGTTGGAGCAGCCGGTCGCGGGTCAGCACGCGCGGGTCGATGTCCTGGATGCCGCGCCAGTGCTCCCCCATCGGGTGTCGGTGACCGGCGGCGGCCAGCGCGTCGGCCGTCAGTTGCAGCACCAGCGACTTCACCAGCGGACGTTGCATGATCTCGCTCAGCTCGTCGGGCTCACCGATGAGGCAGACCACCATCTTCGCCGGCGTGATCGCCGCCGGGTCACGTCCGGCGCGTTCGGCCGCCTCGCGGATGCACGCCAGCTGACGGGAATAGGTTTCCGGCCCGGCGCTGCCCGTCGGCCACCAGCCGTCGCCGAATTCGCCCACCAGCCGCAGCATCCGAGGACCGTTGGCGCCGATCCAGATCGGCGGCGGGCCGGTGGGGTGCAGGTCGGTGTCCAGCCGCGCGTGCTCCAGCGTGAAGAACTCTCCGGCGAAGTCGATCGGTCCGTCGGTGTCCCAGAGCAACCGGATCAACCGGAGCGCCTCGGCGAACCGGCTCACCGTGCCGCGGTGATCGAAGCCGTATGGAGCCAGGTTCTCGCGCTCGCCGGCACCGAGTCCGAGGATGAACCGGCCGTCGGAGAGATGGCTCACCGACAGTGCCGACTGGGCCAGCATCACCGGGTGGCGGCGGACGGTGTCGAGGACGCTGGTGGCGAGCCGAGCGCGTGTTGTGCGAGCCGCGACGGCACCGGCGAGGGCGACGGTGTCGAGGTAACGGTGCGGTGACGGCGAGGCCTGCGCGAGATCGGTGAATTCCGGCGTCCAGATCGAGTCCGGCCAGAAGCTCACCAGGTGATCGGGCATCCAGATGGAGTGGTAGCGGCCGTCATCCAGCGCGTCCAACCCGCCGAGGTTGAGCGGCAGAGTCGTCCGGAAGAACGAGGCCAGCTCCAAGGACATGCAGCGGAAGCTACCCCAGGATGACGGCTACGTCCGCGGATTGCTGAGCATTCGCTCAGCGCGCGTCGGCGTTACTTCGCCCGGCGGAAATATGGTTCCACCGTGCCGCTGAGCTTCATCACCATGGGATTGCCGCGACGATCCTTGGCGGTGGGCACCTCGACCCGCACCCAGCCCTCGGCCACGTCGTACTCGACGACATTGGTCTTCTCGGCGCCGTTGAAGCGGATGCCGACATCGCGCAGCAGCGCCTCTTCGTTGTAGAAGGGGCTGTTCGGATCGATGGAGAGGTGGTTCGGTGGAACGTCGGTGATCTGGTCCTCGGACATGATCGCTTTCGGTAGATGCTGCCGACCGGTGCGACCGATTCGGCTGAACTGCTCGTTCCGTGGTGGAGCTAAGGGGATTCGAACCCCTGACCCCCACACTGCCAGTGTGGTGCGCTACCAACTGCGCCATAGCCCCTTGTCGTGCTCATCGAAGTTACACCACGAGGGGTTGGCCCTCAAAATCGCTGGTCACGGGACTTCCCCGCCGGCCTCCGGGCCGAGCGGGCGCGCTTCGGTGTGCTCGCTGGACCGCCTGGGCCGCGTCTCGGGGGCGAAGATCCAGCCCACCGCCGCGATGCCCAGAATGACGCCGCTGATCAGGAACGACCAGCCGAACGACGTGTACTGGGCGATCAGACCCACCAGCAGCGAGCCGCCGATCGAGCCGAAGTCGGCCATCATCTGGAACGTCGCGACCGCCGTCCCGCCGCGTGACTTGTTGCCCACCACGTCGGCGACGGCGGCCTGCTGCGGGGAGACGAAGATCCCGGTGGCCGCGCCGGCGACGTAGGCCGCCACCAGGAACACCGGAAACGACGCGGTGAACCCGACCAGGGCGGTCGACACCGCCGCCAGAGTCAGTCCGGCGATCATCAGCTTGCGCCGCCCGAGGCGGTCGGACAGGTAGCCGCTCGGGATCACCACGGAGATGTTGCCCACCGCGAACGCCGTCAGCGCCAGACCGGCCGCCCCCGGGCTGCGGCCCAGCACCTCGACGACGAACAGCGGCACCAGCGCGATGCGCAGCCCGAACGACGCCCACCCGGTCGCGAAATTGGAGAACAGCGCCGCGCGGTAGGCGCGGTGGCGGAACACCGTGCGGAACGGCACGGG
>NZ_LMVQ01000159.1 GCF_001545925.1 Mycobacterium sp. NAZ190054
CTCGCCCTTACCGCAGAAGCCCAACTCTTCGAGCTGGATCAGGGTGTACGGCGTGAAGTGGTCGTAGAGCACCGCCGTCTGGATGTCGTCGGGTGACAGGCCGCTCTGTTCCCACAGTTGACGTCCGCCCAGCGCATGGAAATTCTCGTTGCGGCCCACTTCGTCGAGGCGCAGCGCAGCCGCCCACGCGGCCGCGATGTCGGTCTCCAGGCCGGGAGCCGGAGGCCGGATGGGTCCGCGGGTGGGTGCCGGCAGCGCCCGTCGATCGACCTTGCCGCGCTCGTTCCGGGGCAGGGTTTCCAGCATCACCACGTGGTTGGGCACCATCCAGGCCGGCAGCCGCTCGTGCAGCTGTGCGCGAACATCGGCGACCGCGGGGGTGCGTGTGCCCGGCGCGGGCGCGACATAGGCCGTCAGGGACGGCGATTCGGACGCCGGGTCGGCCACGACGAGCGCCTCGCGGATACCGGGGCAGTCCAGCAGCGCGGCCTCGACCTCGGCGGGTTCGACGAGGTAGCCGCGGATCTTGAGCGCCGCGTCCATGCGCCCGAGCACCATCAGGACTCCCGACTCGTCGATACGGGCCCGGTCGTTGGTGACGAACGTCCGGCTGCCGTCCGGGTTCTCGATGAAAGTCGTCGACGCGCTCTCGGGTGCGAGGTAGCCGGCGGCCAGGTAGGGCGAGGTCACGGTCAGGCGGCCCTGTTCGTCGACGGCCAGCGTCTTGTGCGGGACCGCCACCCCGGCCGGGATGACCCCCGCCGGAATCGGCTCGTCGGGCCAGATGTCGAAGTGGGCGATGCCGAGGGTCTCCGAAGAGCCGGCCCAGTTGGTCAGCACCGCGTTCGGCGCGAGCTCTCGGGCCCGCCGGATGACGTTGCCGTACACCGGTTCACCGGTGGTGACGATGCGCTGGACGCGGCGCAGGGTGCGACCGGTCGCGGCGTCGGTCACCGACTGCAGGAACGACGGTGTGCACATCACGATGTCGGCGTCGGCGAGGCGGTCGGCGGCGGCCCCGGGGGTGCAGCCGCGCGGGTCGATCGCGATCACCTCAGCACCCGAGAGCAGGGATCCGATGAGCACGTTGAGTCCGGCGGCGAAACTGACCGGCATGCACAGCGCGACGCGCGCGCCGGCCACGATGCCGAACCTGTCCCGGTGCAGAATCCAGTCGCTCAACCAGGTGCCGTTGACGTGCAGCACCGCCTTCGGCTCACCGGAGGAGCCCGAGGTGAACTGGATGCTGGTCACCGTCTGCACACCGGGCTGCGGTGCCGTCACGGGCGCTGCGCGCAGAGCGGTCGCCCGGTCGGCCGTCCACACCGCGTATCGACCGGCGAACTGCCCGGAGAGCCGATGCCCGTCCCCGACGACGACGGTGTCGAGGTGACGCCCCTGCTGTTCCAGCGCACCGAAGATGTGCGTCATCCGGTCCACCGGCAGGCCGGTGTCCAGCGGGACCAGCGGGGCCCCCGACGCGAAGCCGCCCATGATGACGGCGGCGGTGTGCGGGGTCAGGTCACCGACGAGGGCGATCGCGGCCTGTGGGTCGGAGCGTCCGTGCAGCATCGCCGTCCAGCCGGCGGCCGCCGCGGACAACTCGCCGTAGCTGATCGAGCCGCGGGCGGTGCGCAGCGCGATGTGGTCAGGCCTCTCGGCGGCGACTTCGGCGAACCGGGCGGCGACCGAGTCATGCTCGACGGCCCCGTACCGGGACAGGTCCGGTCGTGGTGGGACGGTCGGGCCGACGGAATCCAGCGCCCGGCCGCGCGGGGTGGCGGCCACCTTGCGCAGCAGCAGGACGGTGGGCACGAGCAGGAGCAGGGTGTTGAGCAACTCGGCGGCCAGGTAGGTGTAGCCGACCGCGTCGATGCCGAAGCGTCTGGTGGTCAGCGTGACGCCGCTGACCACGACGATCCCGAGCAGGAGCTGGGCGGCCACGGCCAGGCGCAGCCGGCGCTGCAGACGGGCCAGTGCGGTGTACACCGTCATCAGGGCCACCGACGGCAGGGTGAGCGCCATGATCCGGATCAGCGTGGTTCCGTGCTCGGCGTACCGGGGTCCCAGGATGCCGAGGATCAGCGGGGCGGTGATCAACAGCGCCACACACCCGGCCAGCGCCGCCCCGCCGCACAGCAGCACGAAACGCACTGTGCAGGAACGCAGATCGGCACCCGGGGTGGATGCGGTGGCGATGAACGGCGCGGCGGTCGCGCCGACGAGCACGCCGAGCGTGTTGACCACCAGCCAGCACATCGAGAAGTAGGCGTTCATCTCGGTGCCGAGTTGCGCGACGACGATCAACGGGACCAGCAGTGGAACCGTCACTCCGACCGCGTTGATCGCGTACGAGCTCGCGAAGAACTGGACCAGTTCACGGCGCGGTGGCAGGTTGGCCGCTCCGCGGCGCTGCGCGGTCTCCCGCCGGATCACCACCAACGCGATGGCCGCCGTGATCACCGCGGCCGGTAACACCCACGACCACACGATCGCCGCGCCGGTCGCCAGCGGGATGAGCGCGGCCACCACGACGAGTTTCGCGGTCGACTGCCCGATGTTCTTGGTCGCGATCATCCGGGCGCGGCTCAGCCCGATGAGGATCTGGTCCTGCAGCGCATAGACCGCCAGGACCACGACGAAGGCCGGAAAGAGCACGGCCTCAGGCCAATTCGGAAACAGCTCGGCCCGGGGGCCGACCAGGACGAACACGGCTCCGAACAGCAGCGCGGTGCACGACACGAACGCGATACCCCTGCGCACCACCTGCTGGGTGTGCGCACCGGCCAGTGGCAGGAAGCGTTCGTAGAGGCTGCCGAGGCTGAAGTTGGCGAGAATCGCGATCAGCGTCGCCGACGAGATGATCGCCGAGGCACGTCCGACCTCGGCGGCGTCGTAGCCGCGGGCGGCCACCGTCCAGAACACGAACCCGAGCGCGCCGGTGGCCGCGCTCGACGTCATCACCGCGGCGATGTCGATGCCGAGACCGGGGGTGGGGGTACGGCCTGTCATCGGCATCGGTGGGTCCTAGGTAGGGAGATCGGTGAGGACGGAGGTTCGTCGACTGACTGCCGATTGACGATACTAAAGTCGCGTAACTTTGCTTAGGCTACCCAAAGTTGTGATGCTGATCATAGCCGGCGGGGGGAGCGGCCACAATCGCACCCGACTTCGCTAAGGTACTTCACAGTTAAGGTACGGCTGTGCCGCCGCCGATTCCGGGGACCCTGGGTGCGCTCCGTTGCTGTTTGCGCTGAAACTGGGTAGGACAAGGAGTTTCGACGAAGTGACGGAGATCGTTCCAGAGTCCGACATGCGCGTCTCTACGCGTGTGGGCAACTTTTTGGCAAAGATCCCGGATGTGCGGGAGCCGGCGCCCGGTCGCCCGACCGTCAGCGTCGTGCTCCCCGTGCGCAACGAGGCGCGCAACCTGGCGTATGTCGCGCGGCGCATGCCGCCGGTCGACGAGATCGTGGTGATCGACGGTGGATCCGCCGACGGCACCGCCGACGTCGCGCGTAAGTTGTGGCCCGACGCCACGGTGATCGAGCAGACCCGCACCGGCAAGGGAAACGCGTTGGCGTGCGGCTTCCTGGCCGCCACCGGGGACATCATCGTGATGATCGACGGGGACGGGTCGACCGACCCGGCCGAGATCCCGCTGTTCGTCGACGCACTCGTCGGCGGAGCGGACCTCGCCAAGGGCAGCCGGTTCTCCCGCGGCGGCGGAAGCGAGGACATCACCCGGTTCCGGCGGCTGGGCAACAAAGGCCTCAATTGGCTGGTGAATCGGCTGTTCCACACGGAGTTCAGCGATCTGTGCTACGGCTACAACGCATTCTGGCGGCGCAATCTGAACTGCCTCGACCTGCCCGCGACCGATGCGCCGGAGCCGCAGTGGGGCGACGGCTTCGAGATCGAGACCGTGATCAACGTCCGCGCCGCCCGCAGCGGCTGGGTCATCCACGAGGTCGGCAGTTTCGAGGGCAGGCGAATCTACGGGCGCAGCAACCTCAATGCGGTGACCGACGGGCTCCGGGTCCTACGCACCATCAACCGTGAGCGCCGCGACCACCGCGCGGTGCGTGCCGCGGCGGGCGCCGGTTGGTCGCGGTGACCGCGCAGCCGCTGCCTCTGGAGGACACCCGGCCGGCGACCGTCTCGGTGAGTGTGGTGATCTGCTGTTACACCAGTGCCCGCAGGACGCTGCTGGATCGCGCGGTCACCGCCGCGCTGGGGCAGCTGCGGGCCGGGGACGAGCTGATCGTCGTGGTCGACCACAACGACGTACTGCACCGCGACCTGCGGGACACCTACGGTGAGCAGCTGCTGTTGCCGGCCAACCGGTTTCGCCGCGGACTCTCGGGCGCCAGGAACACCGGGCTGCACGCCGCCTCCGGCGACGTCGTGGTGTTCCTCGACGACGACGCCGTGCTGCACCCCGACGCGCTCGAGGACGCGCGTGCGGCCTTCGCCGATTCCACCGTGACCGCGCTGGGCGGCGCGGTGCATCCGTCGTGGCAGTCCGGCCGCCAACCCGCATGGTTCCCACCGGAGTTCGGTTGGGTCGTCGGATGTGACTATCGGGGACTGCCGCCCGACGGTGCGCCGATCCGCAACCCGATCGGCGCGGCGATGGCGGTCCGCAGGACCGAGCTCGCCGGCATCGGCGGATTCTGCGACGGGCTCGGGCGCGTCGGCTCCCTGCCGGCCGGCTGCGAGGAGACGATGATGGGCATCGAGCTGGCCCGGCGCGATCCGCAGGCCCGGATCATCCGCCGTACCGGTTTCGCGGTGTCGCACGCGGTGCCCGCGGACCGGGCGACGTTGCGGTACTTCGCGCGTCGGTGCTTCCACGAAGGCCGCAGCAAGGCGACCTTGAGCCGGCTCTGTGGCCGGGGCGCGGCGCTGCGGAGCGAACGGGCGTACACGACCAGGACGCTTCCGTCCGGGCTGTGGCACGCCCGGCGGCGTCCCGCCCGGGTGCCTGCGTTGGTCGCCGGCCTGCTGATCACCACCGTGGGATACCTGGTGGGCGCGGTCCCGGCGGTGCGGCCGCGGAAGAGGACACCATGACCAGAATTCGGGGATGGCTGGCGGATTCGCGGATCACGGCGTGGATGTCGTTGGCGCCGTTGGTCTACTTCGCCGCCGAGTGGGTGGTGTCCGCGACGTGGCGGGGCCACTACGGTTATCGCGACGAGCAACTGGGGCCGCTGGGGATCGCATTCTGCGGGCCCGCGGGTGACTGGTCGTGCAGCGAGCTCTACCGGGCGATGAACGTCGGGCTGGTCGTGACGGGGCTGGCGATCGCCTTCGTCGCGGTGAGCCTGCTGGTGCAACGGGTGACCGACCGCGGCCCGGCGCTTCTGCTGGCGGTCGCGGGCGGGGGCCTGGCGGCCTCCGGCGTGGTGACGTACGGCGTCGACTACGCCTGGAACCTCACCCTCATCGTCGTGTTCATGACGCTGGGGTCGGTGAGCGTGCTGTTCACCGCGCTCGGGTCGGCGTCGAGAATGTCGCTGGAACGTCGGGCCGTCGCCGTCACCTCGGGTGTGGTCAGCCTCGTCGGCTACGTCACCTACATGGGCGGGCACGCGTTCTTCGGTTCGGGCGGCGCACAGCGCATGGCGATCTACGGCATCCTGGTCGGGGTCATCGCCGTCGGCGGCGCGGGATTCGTGCGGACCGCCGGGGGGCAACCGCGAGAAGACGATCTGGTCGAGGAAACCGCATGAGAGGCATGGGCGTTCGGATGTGCAGGCATGTCGCCGTACTGGCGTGTGTGGTGGCGCTCGCCGGGTGTTCGGCCGCCGCACCCGTCGGCCATGCCGAGCCGAGCGGGCCGCGGATCATCTTCGCCGACGACTTCGACGGGCCTGCCGGCGCGCGACCCGCATCGCAGTGGCGCTACCAGACCGGTGGTGGCGGCTGGGGCAACAACGAGATGCAGACCTACACCGACACCGCCGCCAATGTCGGTCTGGACGGGGCGGGACATCTGGCGATCACCGCCCGCGGGGACGCGCTGAACCGGATCACGTCGGCGCGGATCACCACCCAGGGCAGCGTCGAGTTCACCACCGGGCGCGCGGAGGCGCGGATCAAGCTACCCGCCGGTGCCGGACTGCATCCGGCGTTCTGGCTCCTCGGCAGCGACATCGACCGCGTGGGCTGGCCGGCCGCCGGGGAGATCGACGTGATCGAGACCCTGAACCAGGCCGACGAATTCCACACCGGCGTGCACCTGCCGCGGGCCGGACACCAACGCGGCCAACAGATCTCGGCTTCCGGCCGGCCACCGTTCCCGCTGGCCGGCCAGTTCCACACCTACTGGGTGGAGCGCAGTCCCGGGCGCATCGTCACCGGAGTCGACGACATCACCCTGTTCACCGTGACGCCGGCCGACCTGGCCGAAGGCAGCCGGTGGGTCTTCGACGCGCCGTTCTTCCTGTTGCTCAACCTCGCCGTCGGCGGCGACTGGCCCGGACCGCCGGACCAGTCCACCCCGAATCCGTCGACCATGCTCGTCGACTGGGTGAGGGTGACCGCGCCGTGACGCCGTCGCTCACTGTCGAACCCGCGATGCCGTCGCAGGGTCCACCCGCCTGGCCGCAGGCCCGCTGGGTGGGCATGCTCGATCTCGACGGGCTGACTCCCGACAGCGACGGCACGGTCGCGTTCATCGCCCGCCACGCCGACGGCTACCGGATGGCGCGGGTGCTGGTGCGGCTCCGCGATCAGCCGCTCGCCTTCGTCGAGGCGCCCGTCGACGGTGACGTGGTGCGCCTTCCCGTCCCGCCGTGCCCGGACCGCGGGCCCGCGGCCGCGACCGTTGCGAGTCCCGCCGTCTCGGTGGTGTTGTGCACCAGGGAGCGCCCCGATCAGCTCGCCGACGCGCTGAGTTCCGTTCTGGCTCTGGACTATCCGGATTTCGAAGTCGTGGTGGTCGACAACGCCCCGAGCACCGACGCCACGGCGCGCGTGGTCGAACGGGTCGGCGATCCGCGGGTGCGGTACGTCGAGGAACCCGTCCCGGGGCTGTCGGCGGCCAGAAACACCGGGTTACGGCAGTCCCGCCACCGGATCGTCGCCTACACCGACGACGACGTCGTCGTCGACCGGTACTGGCTGCGCGGCCTCGTCGTCGGTTTCGCCCGGGCGCCGGGGGTCTCGTGCGTGTCCGGGCTGGTGCCCAGCGGCGAGTTGCGCACCGCGGCGCAGGCCTATTTCGATCAGCGGGTCTCGTGGGCCGGGTCGCTGCAGCCCCGACTGTTCAGCATGGCCGATCCGCCGGCGGACCAGCCGCTGTTCCCGTTCCAGGTCGGTCGTTTCGGCACGGGGGCGAACTTCGCCGTGAACCGCGACCGGGTGCTGGAACTCGGCGGTTTCGACGAGGCACTCGGCGCGGGCACCGCGTCGCAGGGCGGTGAGGACCTCGACCTGTTCTTCCGGGTCCTGACCGCCGGCGATGCGCTCGCCACAGAACCGGCTGCGATCGTGTGGCACCGGCACCGCAGTGACAACGACGCCCTGTTGCGGCAGGCGCGCGGTTACGGGCTCGGGCTGGGCGCCTGGCTGACCAAGGTCGGGCTGGATTCCTCGCACCGCCGGCTGGCGGTGCAGGTGCTCCGCCGGCGGTTCAGGTCGTCGCTGCGTGCGGGCGCCGACTACGGCGCCATCATGTCCTCGCCGGCCCGGATGTCCGGCGGCGTCGGCGACGAGGTGCCCGCCTCGGTGGGGCGCACCGAGGTGCTGGCCGTGCTGGGCGGGCCGCGGGCGCTCTGGCAGGGCAGGCGGCAGCAGGTGCGCAACACCGCCACGGCGGGCCGCCGATGACCGTCACCCTGGATCCCGTCACCGCGCCGGCGTCCGACGCGGATGCCAGACCCGTTGTGCTGCAGCGAGTCCCCGTCATGCCGGTGCGGATGGCGGACCTCGCCGTCCTCGGTGCGCTGGCCGGCGTGGTCGCGCTGACCGGGCTGCCGAGTGCGCTGCGCGCGGTCGCGCTCGTCGTGTTCATCGCGGTCGGGCCGGGCGCGGCGGTGCTGACCTGGGTGCGGGTACCGCGGCGCGCACTGTTGTCGACGGTTCCGGTGCTGGGCATGGCGATCGTCACGCTGACGGCGATCGCGGCGATGTGGTCCTATCGGTGGGATCCGCACGGCATTCTCTGGGTCCAGGTGCTGGCCGTGGCGGGCAGCAGCGCGTACTGGTACCGGCGCAACCGCACCTCGGTTGCCGACGCCGCCCGCCGGTTTCTACCGCGATTTCGGCTTACAGGACTGCGGCGACGGCTGGTTCGCGACCGCCGACGGCGGACGGCAACTCCAACTCTCGCATGCTCCCACCCGACGCCTGCTGCGAGCGGCCTTCGC
>NZ_LMVQ01000160.1 GCF_001545925.1 Mycobacterium sp. NAZ190054
GACGCCGTCGACCTCGGCGGCCACCAGGACGGACAGCAGGTCGTCGGAGTCGCGGAGCGTGCCGGTGCGGCGACGGGCGATCTGGGCCTGGAAGTACTGGTACAGCTCGCCCAGCGCGGCGAAGGTGTCCAGCTCGACGTCCGGGTCGTCCATGCCGACGGTGGCGTCCGACCAGGTTCGGAACTGCTCCCAGTCCTCGTCGGGGGCGCCGAGCAACTCGGCGATCATCCGGGTGGGCAACGGCGCGGCGACCTGTTCGGCGAACTCGGTGCCCGACGGGTCGATCGCGTCGAGCGCTGCCCGGGCGAACGCACGCAGCTTCGGTTCCAGGACGGCCACCTGGCGCCGGGTGAACCCGGAGTTGATCAGCTTGCGCAACTGCCGGTGCCGCGGTGGGTCGCTGAAGATCAGGCTGCCGTCCAACACCGGGTTCTCGATCGCCGGGTCGGGGACGGTGATGCCCTTGGCCGACGAGAACCAGGCGGGATTCGTCGAGACGTAACGGATGTCCTCGTATTTGAGCAACGCCCAGAACTTATGTTCGTCGTTCCAGCACACCGGGTCGGTGGCGCGCAGCTGCCGGTAGGCCGGAAACGGATCACCGGCGTAGAACGCCGGCGAGTGCAGGGGGTGGGCCATGGCGATCTCCTCTCACCAGCCGTGGCAGCTGCGCAGTCCGGCGAGGATCACCTGCAGCCCGTGCTGGAAGACCGACTGCGCGGCGTCGCCGGACATGCCCCCGATACCGCTGCGTCTCAGGTGGTGCTCCAACTGCACCGAGCCCAGTAGATGGATGTAGAGCACGGCGTGTGCGGACGCGACTTCTTCTGCGGACCAACCGGATTCGGCCATGATGCGTTTGACCGTCCGGTCGATCGAGTGGGCGGCGCCGGTGAGCGGACGCTGCTGAAGCATCGCGGCCACGCCGGGGATGTCGATCATGACCTTCCACGCGTTGGTGTAGAGCGTCCTGGTGCGTTGCTCCCAGTCACCGTCGGTGGGGACGTCGATGCTCTCGATCACCGATTCGGCCAGCAGATCCAGAAGCGCCGCCTTGTCTTTGACGTGGTAGTAGACCGACGATGCGGAGGTGCCGGCCTCGGTGGCCAGCGCACGCATCGTCACGTTCTCGACCCCCACCCGGCGTGCCAACTCGAGCAGGTGCTTGACCAGGTGGTCGCGGTCGAGCGCGCCATAGGGCAGCGCGGCGCTTGCTCTGCGGGTCCTGGCCATGCACGCCCTTCTGAACGCTGTTCGATTTCGAACGTTGTTCGGATCTAAACATCGCGACCGGCCCGGGTCAAGGCCCGCGTGTGGATTGGGCCACTTGTGGTTACTCCCGCTTCACCACGCGTGGAGAGGCGAGACGATGACTGCCACCAAGGCCGACGGGGCGGGTCCTGACAAGGCGCCGAAGAAGGTCAAACGCGACCGCACGCACTGGCTCTATCTCCTGGTGATCGTCGCCGTCGTCGCCGGGATCGTGGTCGGGCTGCTCGCGCCGGAGACGGCCGCATCGCTGGGCGTGCTGGGTGAGTTGTTCGTCAAACTCATCAAGATGATGATCATCCCGGTCATCTTCTGCACGGTCGTGATCGGTATCGGCAAGGTGCGGGCCGCCGCCTCGGTCGGCAAGGTCGGCGGCCTGGCCGTCGGCTACTTCCTGATCATGTCGACCATCGCGCTGGCGATCGGCCTGGTCGTCGGCAACCTGATCAGCCCCGGCACCGGGCTGAACGTGCCCCACGACCCCAGCAAGGGGGCCGAACTGGCCGGTGAAGCCGAGTCTTCCGGCGGCACAATGGAGTTCATCTCCGACATCATCCCGTCGACGTTGTTCTCCGCCGTCACCGAAGCCAACGTGCTGCAGGCCCTGTTCGTCGCGCTGCTCGTCGGGTTCGGGATCCAGGGCATGGGCCAGTCCGGGGAGGGGCTGCTGCGCGGGATCGAGGCGCTGCAGAAGCTGGTGTTCCGGATCCTGATCGGTGTGCTGTGGCTGGCGCCGATCGGCGCGTTCGGCGCGATCGCCGAGGTGGTGGGCGACACCGGTTTCGACGCCGTCATCCAGCTCGGCGTGCTGATGGCGGCGTTCTACATCACCTGCCTGATCTTCATCTTCGGGGTGCTCGGGGCGCTGCTGTGGACGGTGGCGCGGGTGTCGATCTTCAAGCTCGTCCGCTACCTGGCCCGGGGGTACCTGCTGATCGTCGCGACGTCGTCGTCGGAGTCGGCGCTGCCGCGGCTGATCGCGAAGATGGAGCACGCCGGCGTCAAGCCCGCCACCGTCGGCATCGTGGTCCCGACCGGATACTCGTTCAACCTCGACGGCACCGCGATCTACCTGACGATGGCCTCGCTGTTCATCGCCGACGCGCTGGGCGACCCGCTGTCCATCCCCGAACAACTCGGCCTGCTGGCGTTCATGATCATCGCGTCCAAGGGTGCCGCGGGCGTCAGCGGCGCCGGGCTGGCCACCCTCGCCGCCGGATTGCAGAGCCACCGGCCCGAACTGCTCGACGGGGTCGGCATCATCGTCGGTATCGACCGGTTCATGTCCGAGGCGCGGGCGCTGACCAACTTCTCCGGCAACGCGGTGGCCACGGTGCTCGTCGGGTCCTGGACCGGCACGGTGGACAGCGACCGGCTCAACCAGGCACTCGACGGCGACCGCCCGTTCGACGAGGCCACGATGCTCGACGACGACGACGAGCGCCCCGAGCCGGGCCGGGAGCCGGCCGGGACGGCTACCTCCCCGTCGGGGTAGCCGGCGTCACGCCTCTTTGTGCGCGGACAGCAGGAACGCCTGCATCCGCAACCGGCCCTGCTCGTCGAGCAGATCCAACGGTGGCGGAGGCGCGCCGGGGATCCCTTTCGGCACGTTCGAGTGGATCAGCGCGGGACGGATGTCGTCGACCACCCAGTACCGCGAAACAGCCTCGCGCAGTTCGAGTTCGGTGACCTCGTTGGGGCCGTCCTCCATCTCGGCCGGGAACGCGCCCTTGGCGAAGACGAGAACGAAGTAGCCCGCGCCGGGCGCCGCGGCCCGGTGCACGGACCGCAGGTAGGCGTCGCGCGACTCGACCGGCATCGCGTGGAACAGCGTGCTGTCCACGACGGTGGAGAATCTGCCGTCGAAACCGGTCAGCGCGGTGATGTCGGCGGTGACGAACGACGCCCGCTCCGAGAGCCCGCGCTTCGCGGCCGCCTCCGTCGCCGCGCCGACCGCCGTCGCGCTGATGTCGACGCCGGTCACCGTGTAGCCGTCGGCGGCCAGCGCCAGCGAGAGCTCGGCGTGACCGCACCCCGCGTCGAGCACCTCGCTGCGGAACTTCCCGTCGCGCCACAACGCCGCCAACTCCGGCTGCGGTTCACCGATGTTCCACGGCGGCTCACCCTCGAACCCGCCCTCACCCCGGTACACGCCGTCCCAGTCCATGACTTCGGTCATGTGCGCCAAGGTACCCCGCCCGCGCGCGGTGCCGGAGGTGGCGTCAGGCCGGCAGGTCCCAGGTGTGCACCGGCTCGTTGGAGTGCATGCGCTCGCAGTACAGCCGCAGCATCTCGGCCAGTGCGTCTGGCCGGCTCATCCCGCGGTCCTGCAGCGCGGTCACCGCGCCGGCCTGCCAGACCGCGCCGTTGCGGCCGGTTTTGGCGCGGCCCTCGATCACCCCGAGGTAGCGGTCCCGCACCTCGGTGGCGACCTCCCAGCGGCGCAACCCTTCGTCGGCCATCGGCAGCAGCTGCCGCAGGATCAGCTCGTCGGGAGTGACCTCGCCGACCCCCGGCCAGTACAGCCGCGCGTCCATCCCGTGATGCGCGGCGGCGAGGAATTCGCCTCGGCGGCAGCGAAACTCATCTTCGTCCACAGCGGCCGGTCTTCCTCGGACAGGGTCCGCAGCGCCCCGTAGTAGAAGGCCGCGTTGGCCAGCATGTCCAGCACGGTGGGTCCGGCGGGCAGTACCCGGTTCTCCACCCTCAGGTGCGGTCGGCCGTTGACGATGTCGTACACCGGGCGGTTCCACCGGTAGATGGTGCCGTTGTGAAGCCGCAGTTCCGACAGCTGCGGGGTGCGGCCCGCGGCGAGTTCGGCCAGCGGGTCCTCGTCGGAGAGCTCGGGCAGCAGCGACGGGAAGTAGCGCACGTTCTCCTCGAACAGATCGAAGATCGAGGTGATCCAGCGTTCCCCGAACCACACCCGGGGCCGCACCCCCTGGGTCTTGAGCTCGTCGGGACGGGTGTCGGTGGCCTGGGTGAACAGCTCGATACGGGTCTCGGCCCACAGCTGGTGGCCGAAGAAGTACGGCGAGTTGGCGCCCAGCGCCAGCTGCGGACCGGCCAGCACCTGGGCGGCGTTCCAGTTGTTGGCGAAGTCGGCCGGGGATACCTGGAGATGCAGTTGCATGCTGGTACAGGCGGATTCGGGGGCGATCGTGGCGGTCTGCAGGCTCAACCGCTCGGGGCCGGCGATGTCGATCATGATGTCCTCACCGCGCGCGGTGAAGATCGAGTCGTTGAGGGCCTGATAGCGGGTGGACTCGCTCATCCAGCGGCCCGACAGGTGCTCGGGCATCAGGGTGGGCAGGATCCCGATCATCACGATGTGTGAGCCGTCGGCGTTGGCCTTGGACTCCGCGGCGTTCAGGCTCGCGCGAACGTCGTCTTCGAGCTCGAGCGCCGCGCGGCCGGGCAACCGGCGGGGCGGCACGTTGAACTCGATGTTGTAGGCCCCCAACTCGGTCTGATACGCCGGATCGGCGATCGCCTCCAACACCTCGGAGTTGTTCATCGCCGGTTGATAGTCGGAGTCGACCAGGTTGCATTCGATCTCCATGCCGGTCAGCGGCCTCTCGAAGTCGAAACTGGACTGGGCCAGCATCGTCTCGAACACATCGAGGCACAACTGCACCTTGCGGCGGTACTCGCGGCGGTGCGCGCGGCTGAACTCTGTCTGCTTCAGTTCCTCGCCCACGGGCCCCAGACTATCGGCGCCAGGCCACCGCGACCTGGGGACTGAACAACCCGCCGCGCAACTCGAGGTCGACGGGCGGGTCGGCGCACGCGGCCAGCGCGCGCAGCGCCGACGGGCTGTAGGCGCGCAGCGAGCTGATGACCCCGTCGTGCACGAACGGCACCACCGGCGCCCACGGCAACATCGTGGCCAACCGCAGCACGTGCAGCAGCGCCGGCGGGCGGGGCAGGTCGATGATGAGCAGCTTGCCGGCCGCGCGGGTGCCCTCGGCGATCACCCGCGCCGCCGCCTCCGGCGGCAGATGGTGAAACGACAGCGCGAACACCGCCAGGTCGAACTCGCCGTCGGCGGCGTCGAGTGCCGTCGCATCCATCTGCCGTACCGTCGCCCGCGGATGGGTCCCCAGATCCCCGGCCGCGATCGCGGCGACGGACGCCGGATCGACGTCGGTGACGGTCAACCGCGCGGTCGGATGCCATTCCAACAACCTGCGGGACAACCCGCCGTGTCCCGCGCCCAGTTCGAGGATCCGGGGATCGGGGACGTCGGCGACCTCGTCGAGGGCGGTCTTGGTGAACTTGTCGTGGTTGCCGAACACCTCGCCGGTCCAGTCCAGCGCGCGAATCACGCTGCGTTTCACCGACTCGTCCACGTCGTCGCGGTCCAGGTACTCCTGCCTGCCCGTCCACAGCAGCCGGTCCAGGCACGACGCGTCCGGTCCGCCACGCGGCATCGCGGTGAGGTCTCTCGGCTGTCGCGGCATGTAGTCCATCATGGACGAATGGCCGACTTCGTCGCAGCAATCGACCAGGGCACCACCAGCACCCGATGCATGATCTTCGACCACGACGGCGCCGAGGTCGGCCGCCACCAGCTCGAACACGAACAGATCCTGCCGAAGGCCGGCTGGGTGGAGCACAACCCCGTCGAGATCTGGGAGCGCACCGGCTCGGTGCTGGCCTCGGCGCTGAACCGGACCAAGCTGTCGACCGGCGATCTCGCGGCGCTGGGCATCACCAACCAGCGCGAGACGTCGCTGGTGTGGAACCGGCGCACCGGGCGGCCGTACTACAACGCGATCGTCTGGCAGGACACCCGCACCGACCGGATCGCGTCGGCGCTGGACCGTGACGGACGCGGCGATGTGATCCGGCAGAAGGCCGGGTTGCCGCCGGCCACCTACTTCGCCGGCGGCAAGTTGCAGTGGCTGCTGGAGAACGTCGACGGTCTGCGTGCCGACGCGGAGAAGGGCGACGCGATCTTCGGCACCACCGACACCTGGGTGCTGTGGAACCTGACCGGCGGGCATCGCGGCGGTGTGCACGTCACGGACGTCACCAACGCCAGCCGCACCATGCTGATGAACCTCGAAACGCTGGACTGGGATGACGAACTGCTGGGATTCTTCGGCATCCCGCGCCAGATGCTGCCCGAGATCCGGCCGTCGTCGTCGCCGCAACCGTACGGTCTGACCGTCGAGACCGGACCCGCCGACGGCGAGCTGCCGATCACCGGAATACTCGGCGACCAGCAGGCCGCCATGGTGGGGCAGGTGTGCCTGTCGGCCGGGGAGGCGAAGAACACCTACGGCACAGGCAATTTCCTGCTGCTCAACACCGGCGAGGAGATCGTGCGCTCGAAGAACGGACTGCTGACCACGGTCTGCTACCAGTTCGGGGACGCCAAACCGGTGTACGCCCTTGAGGGTTCGATCGCGGTGACCGGGTCCGCGGTGCAGTGGCTGCGCGATCAGCTGGGCATCATCAGCGGTGCGTCGCAGAGCGAAGCGCTGGCCCGCCAGGTCGAGGACAACGGCGGGGTCTATTTCGTGCCGGCGTTCTCCGGGCTGTTCGCGCCGTACTGGCGCTCGGACGCCCGCGGCGCGATCGTCGGGCTGTCCCGGTTCAACACCAACGCGCACGTGGCCCGCGCGACGCTGGAGGCGATCTGCTACCAGAGCCGTGACGTCGTCGACGCGATGGCCGCCGATTCCGGTGTGCACCTTGAGGTTCTGAAGGTCGACGGTGGCATCACCGCCAACGACCTGTGCATGCAGATCCAGGCCGACGTGCTCGGCGTCGACGTGGTCAAACCCGTCGTCGCCGAGACGACGGCACTGGGCGCCGCGTACGCCGCCGGGCTGGCCGTCGGGTTCTGGGACGGCCCGGAGGATCTGCGCGCCAACTGGCAGGAGGACAAGCGCTGGTCGCCGGACTGGTCCGAAGAGCAGCGCGCGGACGGCTATGCGGGTTGGCGCAAAGCCGTCCAGCGCACCCTGGACTGGGTCGACGTCGACTGAACCGCTACCGGTGGTCGGTGCTCAGCGCCAGCGCGCGGCCGGCCTCCACATCCGCGGACAACGCGTCGATCTTGGCCTGCGCGAAGGAGATCGCGTCGGAGCCGAGCAGCTGGTGCAGCGGCCCCTGACCGGTCACGGCGACGTCGATGATGGCCGCCGCGCCCTTGACCGGGTCGCCGAGCTGGCTGCCCTGCAGCTGCAGATGCTGCTCGGTCATCTCCCTGATCGCCGGGTAGGCGTCGCCGGCCGCGGCGGGTAGCGCCAGCGAGTCGGTGGTCAGGAAGTCGGTCCGGAAGTAGCCCGGCTCGACGATCGTGACCCGGATCCCGAACTCGGCCAGCTCCGCCGCAAGCGCCTCGGTCATGCCGTTCAGCGCGAACTTGCCGGCGCAGTACAGAGCCCACCCGGGCACCGCGGTCAGGCCGAGGATCGAGGACACGTTGATGATGTGCCCCTTGCGGGCCGAACGCAGATGCGGGATGGCCGAGCGCAGTACGTTCCAGACCCCGAACACCTGCACGCCCAGCATCTGCCGGATGTCGGCCTCGGTCGTCTCCTCGACCGCGCCGAGGAATCCGTACCCGGCGTTGTTGACCACCACGTCGAGACGCCCGAATCTGTCCAACGTCGCCGCGACCGCGTCGTCGACAGCGGCGGCGTCGGTCAGATCGACCTCCAGCGGCAACAGGCGGTCGGTGTCGACGCCGGCCAGCGCCGCACCCAGCCGCTCGGCCGAGCGGGTGGTCGCCGCGACGTTGTCGCCGCGCCGCAGCAGTTGCCGGACGAGTTCGGCGCCGAGGCCGCGGGAGGTGCCGGTCACCAGCCAGGTGGCGGGGGTGTCGGTGGGGTAGGGCATGATTTCTCCTCGAATCGTTTGTCGCCGAGCTGCTTTGGTTCCTCCAGTGTGGGCGCGCGGGGCGTGTGACGGGGGCGCACAACAGGCCCTGCCCGACCGGGGACGGCGCGAACTAGGACTCGCCGTCCTACGTTGTCGGCGTACGGTTCTGCGATGATGGCAACGTGGCCGACGCCAATCGTGAACTCGCGGATTTCCTGAAACGCGCCCGCAGCGCGGT
>NZ_LMVQ01000161.1 GCF_001545925.1 Mycobacterium sp. NAZ190054
GTACGTCGCCGCGCCCAGCCCTCCAACTCGGCCCGCTCATCAGCGGACAACACAATCTCAGCGGCATGAGGAGTCGGCACGACCTAGTCTAACAACTAGGCCGCAATTAATGACTCAGGACACTAGCTCGGCTCGGTGACCCGCTGACGCGTGGCCATCACCCAGGACAGGAATGCCTCGACCGCCTGCGCGGTGTAGTGCGCCCGCGGTGAGCCGTAGTAGAAGTCGAAAGCGTGCTGGGCGTGCGGGATCTCCGCGTAGACCACCGGAGCGGTCGACACCTCGCGCAGCGCCTCGGCGAACTCCCTGCCCTCCGGTACGGGAATGATCGAATCGTCCTGGCCGTGCAGGATGAAGAACGGTGGCGCGTCGGGGCGCAACCGGTAGCAGGGTGACGCGTCGACGTAGACCTGCCGGTTCTGCAGGATCGGCTTCTTCACGACGAACTTCTGCAGGAACGCGATGAACTCCTTGCGCCCGCTGCCACGCGCGGACACCCAGTCGTAGCGACCGTAAATCGGGACCGCGGCCACCACCGAGGTGTCGGCGTCCTCGAAACCCGGCTGGAACTGCGGGTCGTCGGCGGTCAGCGCGGCCAGCGAGGACAGGTGGCCACCGGCCGAACCACCGCTGATCGCGACGAAATCGGGATCGCCGCCGTACTCGGCGATGTGCTCCTTGATCCACGCCAACGCCCGTTTCACGTCGACGATGTGGTCCGGCCAGGTGTTGCGCGGGCTCACCCGGTAGTCGATCGACACACAGACCCAGCCGTGCTCGGCGAGGTGGCTCAGCAGCGGGTAGGCCTGCGGGCGACGCATCCCGATCGCCCACGCCCCACCCGGAACCTGCAGCAGCACAGGGGCCTTCCCGTCACGGGGCAGGTCGGCGCGGCGCCAGATGTCGGCCCTGTTCACGCGCAGCGGACCGTACTGCACGGTGTTGGCCTTCTCCACGTAGCGGCGGCGGATCAGATCATTGGGGAAGACGCCGATGTAGCGGCGCCGCGACGACTTCGCCTTCTCAGCGATCTGCTGGTAGTTCTCGCCGAGCGCCTCACGCAGCGGATCCTCGAAGTAGGGCTGCGAATTCACATTGCGGCGGTGGATCAGATACAGCAGGGCCCACGAGATCGCGGTGAGCACGACGGCGATCCGGCCGCGCGGGCCGCGGAAGTCGCCCCGGACGCCGCGCCGCACCGCATCGAGCATCGATCCCGCCATGTACAGCGGCGACATCTCCGAGGTCGGCCAGCCGAACGCGAAGACCGGGATGGTGGGGTATCCCTCACGCGCGAGGGGACGGACACCGTTGGCGGCGTTGAGCAGCTCGGCGACGGCGCGCAGCAGAGGCCGGCGCTTAGGCATGGTCAGGCATTCTCGATGCGTTCCTTCAGGTCCTTGCGGGAGATCTTGCCGGTGACGCTTCGTGGCAACTCGTCGAGAACCGTGATCTCCCTGGGCACCTTGTAACCGGCGAGGTGGTCGCGGACATGATGCTTGAGTGTGTCGGGAGTAGCCGTGGCGCCGGGGTTCAAAACCACGAACGCCTCAAGCCGCTGGCCGAACTTCTCGTCGTCGACGCCGATCACCGTCGCCTCGGCCACGTCCGGGTGGTCGGCCAGGGTCTTCTCCACCTCGATCGGGTAGACGTTCTCGCCGCCCGAGACGATCATCTCGTCGTCGCGTCCCACCACGAAAAGGCGACCCTCCCCGTCGAGATAGCCGACGTCGCCGGAGGCCATGAAACCCTCGTGGAAATCCTTCGTCGCGCCGGTGGTGTAGCCGTCGAACTGCGTCTGGTTGCGCACGTAGATCCCGCCGGTCTCACCGGTGGGCACCTCGTTGAACTCGGAGTCCAGGATCCGGATCTCGGTGCCCTCGGCCGGCCGGCCCGCGGTGTCGGGCGCGGCCCGCAGATCGCGCGGCGTCGCGGTGGCGATCATGCCGGCCTCGGTCGCGTTGTAGTTGTTGTAGATGACGTCGCCGAAGCGGTCCATGAACTTGATCACCACATCGGGGCGCATCCGCGACCCCGACGCCGCGGCGAAGCGCAGCGACCGGCAGCTGTATCTGTCGAGCACCTCCTCGGGCAGGTCCATGATCCGGTCGAACATCACCGGGACCACACACAACCCGGTGGCCCGGTGCTTGTCGACGAGCTCGAGGGTCGCCTCGGGATCGAACTTACGGCGGGTGATGATCGTGCACGACATCGACGCGGCGAAGGCCAACTGGGAGAAGCCCCAGGCGTGGAACATCGGTGCGACGATGACGACGGGTTGCTCGGCGCGCCACGGGGTGCGGTCGAGGATGGCCTTGAGCACGCGCGGGTCTCCGCCGGAGTGCCTGGCCCCCTTGGGGGTTCCGGTGGTGCCGGAGGTCAGCAGGATGACCCGGCTCTTCGCCAGGGCGCGTACCGGCTCGTGTCCGGTGTGCGCGGCGATCATGCCCTCGACCGTGTGCCGGTCGGTCGGATTGTCGGCCCAGGCGACGATGCGGGTGGTGTCGGGTCGCCGGGCCAGCGCACGGTCGACGGTGTCGGTGAACTCCTCGTCGTAGACCACCGCGACGGAGCGGCCCTCGCCCTCGCGCTCCATCACCTCGGCCAGCGCCGGCCCGGCGAACGAGGTGTTGAGCAGCAGCACGTCGGCGCCGATCCGGTTGGCGGCGATCAGCGCGTCGACGAACCCGCGGTGGTTGCGCGCCATCAGCGCGATCACCTCGGGCTGACCGTCGGGCAGCGCCTGCAGCGCCGCGGCGAAAGCGTCGGCGCGCCGGTCGATCTGGCGCCAGGTCAGGATCCCGCGTTCGTCGACCAGGCCGGCCCGGTCCGGACAGCGCTGGGCGGCGGCGGCGAAACCGGAGGTGATCGCCATGTTCTCGCGACGCATCGCCCCGGCGATGCGCAGGTACTTGTCGGGCCGCATCGGTGCGATGACGCCGGCGCGAACCATGGTCGAGAGCAGGCCCAGGACGCTGCTGACGGGGTCGGTGAGGCCCATCGGTCAGCCCAGGACGGGGAGTCGGCGCTCCTCGGCCAGTTCATCGAGCGCACGCTGCATCACCCGCCGCACGTGGGCATCGACCTCGTCGATGTCGGGGTTCTCGCCGAACTCGGCGACGATGTCGATCGGCGGCAGTGCCTTCATCGTGATCTTGGCCGGCAGCGGCACGTTCACCGGCAGCACGACCGACAGGCCGAACGGGAAGCCGAACGACACCGGCAGGATCTCGGTGCGGAACATCCGCGCCACCGGACCCAGCGCCTTGGCGATCTCGGTGCCGCGGGACAGGAACAGCTGGCTCTCCTGACCCCCGATACCCACCGTCGGCACGATCGGGACGCCGGAGTTCAGGGCCGCCCTGACGTAACCGGTGCGCCCGCCGAAGTCGATCTTGTTCGCTGCCAGCGTCGGTCGGTAGACGTCGTAGTCACCACCGGGGAACACCACCACGACGCCACCGGAGCGCAGTGCCTCCTCGGCGTTGCGGTGATTGGCCGGGATGAAGCCGGTCTTCTTGAAGAAGCTTCCGGTGGGCCCGACCATCAGCATGTCGTGGCTGAGCGTGTAGACGGGCCGGTCGAAACCGAATGTGTCGTAGAAGCCACTGGCGAACACCGGGACGTCCATCGGGAACAGGCCGCCGGAGTGGTTGGACACCACCAGCGCGCCGCCGTTGGGGAAGTTCTCCAGACCGCGCAGCTCGGCACGGTGCCAGCCCCTGAGGAACGGCTTGAGGAGGCCCATCACCCGCTCGGTGAGAACCGGATCCCACTTGGTGATCTCGGACGTCTCGATGTCGGTCGCACCCACGGCGGCCCCCTTGATACTGGAACGTGTTCTAGTTTTGCCAGTTTACCCGCTGCTCACGGGCGGCAAAACGGCTATGAGCAGCATCACGTGACCGAAGAATTCAGCACCGGCGGTGTCGCCGTCAAGCTCGGTGGCCCGATCGCAACCTTGATCTTGATGGCGGTCGCCCGAAACGCCCGACGGATCGGGACCGCCCGTTGTAGGTTCGAATCACTGTGGCGGAACCCGGTCGGGGGATTCCGCCATAGTGCTTTCCGATACCGCAGTCGGAGCCGGGCATTGACCTGACCGCGCCGAGACCGAGGCGCACATCAGCCGGGTCCTCGACAGCTGAAGCGCAGCAGGAAAAGTCATGTCGCTGATCGCGGGCGGCGACATACTCTCCAGACCGTGACCGATCTCTCGCCAGAGCACCCTTCGCCCCGTCGCCGCGACCGGCTCCGTGAGCTGCTCGACGCGGTCACCGACGCCGAGAACAGCGACGTCGGGGAGATGGCGCGCAGCAGCTTCGCCTCGGAGTTCCACTTCTCCCGCGAGGTCCGCCGGCTGACCGGGGAGTCGCCCGCGGCGTTGCGGCGGCGGGTGATGCTGGAGCGCGCCGCGTGGCGGCTGCGCCGCGGCGAGGCGGTGTCGGCGGTGGCCGCCGACGAGGGCTGGTCCTCGGCCGAGGTGTTCTCCCGGGCGTTCCGGCGCAGCTACGGGCTGCCGCCGTCGCAGGCGGCCGAGGTGCACTTCCGGCTGCCCGCGCCCAACGGACTGCACTTCCATCCCCCGGAGTCGCTGTGGCTGGACAGCGATCCCGGCGAGCGCGGCGATCCGCACGTCCCGGACATCGCGGCACTGATGGTCGACCACGACATCGCCGACACCGCGCATCTGATCGGGCAGGCCGCGCAGCTGACCGCGGCGCAGTGGGTGGCCGAGATCGCGCCGGGCCAGACGGTGCTGGAATGGGACGGGCCCGAACCCAGTGTCGGGGCGGTGCTCGGCGCGATCGTGTGGACCAAACAGGTCTGGCTGGCGACGATCGCCGGTGACGACTTTCCGTCGCGGACCTCGACCCAACCCGAGTTCGTCGACGCCGACGCGCTGGCCGCGCACCACGACGACATCGGCAAACGTTGGCGGGCAATGGTTTCCGAATACACCGCGGCGGGCCGTCTCGGCGACACCGTGATCGACGCGCTCTGCGACCCGCCGGAGTCCTTCCAGCTCTACGGCATCGTCGCGCACGTACTGACCTACTCGGCGCACCGCCGCGAACTCGTCCGCGCCATGTTGGCGCGCCACGGTGTGACGAGCCGGTGCGGAGACCCGCTGGACTGGATGAGAGGAAACTAGATGAGCACCGTTTACTACACCGCGTCGAGCCTGGACGGCTACATCGTCGACGAGAACAAGAGCCTGGACTGGCTGATCTCCCGCGACATCGACGCCGACGGGCCGTTCGGCACCGACCCGTTCATGGAATCGGTCGGCTCGCTGGTGATGGGTGCCGACACCTACGAGTGGATCCGCAAGAACGAGCCGGGCGAATGGATGTACCCACGACCGTCCTGGGTACTGACGCACAGGCCCGACATCGTCGAAGACGGCCACGACGTGGCGACCTTCGCCGGGGACGTCACCGACCTGCACCCGACGCTGGTCTCGGCGGCCGCCGGCAAGAACGTGTGGGTGGTCGGCGGTGGTGACGTCGCCGCCCAGTTCGTCGCCGCCGGTCTGATCGACGAGATGATCGTGTCCTACGCGCCGTGCACGCTGGGCGCCGGCTCGCCGGTGTTGCCGCTGCGCTCGGAATGGGAGTTGGTCTCCTCGGCGGTCAACGCGGATTTCGTGTGCGCCCACTGGCGCCGCGCGTGAGGTGCACCCGGCTCGGCCGTCGCGACCCCGGTCGCTCGCGAGCGTACGGTTCTGGACGGGTTTCGGCGATTTCCCGTCACATTCCGTACGTTCGCCACGCCACGTCTTGTCGCGCTAGGCCGGCGTGTACCCGAACGGCAGCAGGATGCTCTTGGGCTCGCAGTACGCCTCGATGCCCTCCCACCCGTTCTCGCGGCCGATGCCGGAGTTCTTGAAGCCGCCGAACGGCGCGCACGGATCGAACGCGTACATGTTCACCGCATAGGTTCCGGTGCGGATCTTCCGCGCGATCTTCAGCGCGCGGTCGTTGTCGGTGGTGTACACCGAGCCGGCCAGGCCGTAATCCGAGTCGTTGGCGATGCGCACCGCGTCGTCCTCGTCCTCGTAGGGGATCACCGCCAGGACGGGGCCGAAGATCTCCTCCTGCGCGATGGTCATCGAGTTGTCCACGTCGGCGAAGACCGTCGGCTGCACGAACCATCCGCTGTCCAGGCCCTCGGGCCGGCCACCGCCGGTGACCACCCGGGCGCCTTCCTCGACGCCCTTCTTGATGTAGCCCTCCACCCGGTCACGCTGCTTCTCGCTGATCAGCGGTCCGATCATCGCGGCCGGATCGTCGGGCAGGCCGGGCGCCATCCCGGCGACCGCCGCCGCGACCTTCTCGACGACCTCGTCGTACCGCGACCGGGGCGCCAGGATCCGGGTCTGGCCCACACAAGCCTGCCCCGAGTTCATCAGACCGGAGAAGACCAGCATCGGCAGCGTGGAGTCCAGGTCGGCGTCCTCGAGGATGATCGCCGCTGATTTCCCACCGAGCTCCAGCGTGCAGCCCTTGAGCCGGTCGGCCGCGATCTTGGCGATCTCCTTGCCCACCGCCGACGACCCGGTGAAGGTGTACTTGTCCAGGTTCGGGTTCGCGGTCAGCGCCTGACCGGTCTCCGGGCCGCCCGGCACGATCGACAGCACGCCCTCGGGTAGGCCCGCCTCGACGAACATCTCCGCCATCGCGAACACCGACAACGGCGTCTCGGCGGCGGGCTTGAGCACGACGGTGCAGCCGGCCAGCAGCGCGGGGCCGAGCTTGTTGGCCGCCAGGAAGAACGGCACGTTCCATGCGGTGACCGCGCCGACCACACCGATCGGCTCGCGCACCACGAGCGTCTGCCCGTAGACGCCGTCGCGGATGTCCTGCCAGGTGAACTTGTCCGCGGCCCCGGCATAGAACTGGAACGACGACATCGCCGCGCCGTACTGCATCATGTCGACGATCGTCGGCGGCTGACCCGTCTCGGCGGCCAGCAGGAACTTCAGCTCGTCGGCGCGCTCCTCCATGATCTTGACGGCACGGCCGAGCACCTCGGCGCGCTGCTGCGGCGTCATCTGGGGCCACGGACCGTTGTCGAACGCCTCGCGGGCCGCGGCGCAGGCGGCGTCGACGTCGGCCGCCGAGGCCAGCGGCACCCTGCCGACGAGTTCGCCGGTGGCGGGGGAACGCACCTCGATCACCTCCGAGGTGGCCGGCTCGACCCACTTGCCGCCGATGAACAGCTTGTCCCAGTCGGTCTTGAAGGCAGTGCTCTGTGTCATACCCGTCACACTACCGACGGAACGACAAAACGAGAACCTGTTGCAGTACAGCCGTCAAGACGGCCGCAACACCAGCACCAGGTTGCTCACCACGAACTCCCGCAGGCCCGGGACGTTCGTCAGTCCCCAGGCCCATCGCGGGTGGTAGCGGGGAAATGCGGTGACCAGGGCGCCGGTGCCGCGCGCCCAGCGCAGCCCGGCCGCCGCTGACACCGCGAACAACGACGAGCCGTAGTCGTTCTTGGGTCGATGGCCGTGCCTGCGGGTGTACATCCGCGCGGCGCGGCGCCCGCCGAGGTAGTGCGTCAGCCCCATCTCGTGGCCGCCGAACGGCCCCAGCCAGACCGTGTACGACAGCACCGCCAGCCCACCGGGCCGCGTCACGCGCAACATCTCGTCGCCGAGCCGCCACGGGTCGGGGACGTGTTCGGCGACGTTCGACGACAGGCACACGTCCACGCTGCCGTCGGCGAACGGCAGCGCGGTGCCCGAGGCGCGGACGAACGCGCCGGCCCGGCGGTGTGTGCGCGGCGCCGCGGCGTGCATCTCGCGGGGATCGGGTTCGACGCCGATGTAGGTCAGGCCGGCGGCGGTGAACGCCGACGCGAAGTAGCCGGGCCCGCCCCCGACGTCGAGAAGCGTCAGACCGTCGGCCGGGGTGCCGGTGGCCGACCTCCACAGGTCGCCGACCATCGCGACGGTGTCACCGGCCAGCGCGCCGTAGAAGCGGTCCGGGTCGCTCTGCTCGTAGCGGAACGCCGCGAGCAACCGCAGCGACCGCGCCAGCGTCGCCCGTTCGGCGACGCGGTCGGAAACTGCCACCCGGTCACCCTATGCGCGTCGGCCGTTACGCTGGCGGGGATGTCTGACCTGCCTGATCCCATGCGCTCCGCGCGCGCGGGGGTCCGCTCCGTGTTGCTGCTGTGCTGGCGCGACACCGGCCACCCCCAGGGCGGCGGCAGCGAGGCGAACTCCTCCAGCGCCAGCGGATTCACCCGGCCCAGCTCCCGCAGCTCCTTCTCCGCCCGCTTGGCGCGCCGCTCCTGGGTGGCCCGGTCGTAGGGCATCG
>NZ_LMVQ01000162.1 GCF_001545925.1 Mycobacterium sp. NAZ190054
GCTCACACCCGCGCACCACCACCGGGGCCTGCCGGCGCCGGGGGCCGTCGCGCACGCCAGTGCGACCGTCGCGGCCAGCATCAGCCCGGTGGGCGTCAGCCCGGCCAGCGCCACCCAGAACAGCAGCGCCCAGACCCCGCCGAAATTGCATTCCGGCCGGTCAGCACTCGCATTTTCGCGGCCGGAATGCAATTTCGGCGCGCCCCGGAGGGACAGGACCGTCACCGCGATCCACGGCAGACATCCGTAGCCCACCAGCAGGCTCCAATGCCCCTGCAGCAGCCGCTCGGCGACATACGGATTCCAGATCGCGACCGTGATCGCCACGCACTGCCCCGGCAGTCCCGCGTCGGGCAGCACCGTGGCGGCCAGCCGGGCGGCGCCCCAGCCGGCCAGCCAGAGCCCGAGGATCAACAGCGCCTTGACCACGACCCCGCCGTCGACCACGGTCGACGCCAGCGCCACCGCGAAGTCCTGCGGCAGCGCCCTCGGTGCGGCCTGCGTGAGGCCCAGCGCCGCGTCGGTCAGATAGGACCGCGGCGTGGACACCGCGTCACGCAGAAGCAGATATCCGGGCCGCAGCAGCGGCGCGGTCACCGCCAGCGTCAACGCCAGCGCATAGCCCGGCGCGACGAGCGAGCGCCACGACGGCGCGCAGATCGGGGCGATCAGACCGGTCGGTCCGGCGGCAGATCGGTGGGCCGCTGGGCGGGCAGTTTCTCGGTCTTGGCCTCGGCGCCGGGCACGGGTTCACCGTCGTCGCCGCGCTTGCCGAAGAACCGGTTGCCGGTGTCGTCGAGGCCGGGATCGATCAGCAGCGACTCCGAACGGAGGCTGAACGACCCGAGCAGCGCCCCGCCCACCAGCGCGACCAGCCCCAGCGCGGTGAACGTGATCGGCAGGATGCGTCCCCACAGCGACACCCGGTCACGCTCGTCCTGCGCGGAGGCGACCTGGGCTTCCACCGTTTCCTCGTTGGAGGTCACCGTGTAGTCGACGAACGTCACCTCGGGCCTGAGTGCCTCGCGGGCGTAGTAGTGGTAGCCGCGGTCGGACTGCTTGACGATCGTGCCCGAGACCGGGTCGACCCAGAACGTGCGCTGCGCGGCGTAGTAGCGCGTCATCGTGATCGGCTCTTCGGGATCACCCTCCAGGCCCCACAGCGCGGCGCGCGCGGTCACCTGCGCGTCGGCGTCGTCGTCGTACAGCGACGCGTACTTGACCGGCTCGACCAGCTTGCCGTCGGCGTCGAACCCGACGTTCTGGGTGAACTTGTACGCGGTCAGGCCGTTGACGTCCTCCTCGCCGGCGTAGTTGGCGTCGAACGCCCTCTGCGCGATCGGGTCGAAGAACGGGTAGGTCTTCTTCTCGGTGTCGAACGGGAAGCGGTACGCCAGCCCCTCGTGCGGCAGCGCGATGTTCGTCGGCGGGTTCTCCTCCTCGATGGCGCGCGGCTTCTGCACCGAGCCACCGGGGTTGGTCTCGCTCGACACCGCCATCGCGGTGGAGCGGTTCACGGTCACCGTGTCGACCATCGCCAGCAGCAACCCGTTGTCCTGCTGCTGATCGGAGCGTCGCAGCGACGAGCCGACCTGCAGCGTCACCACGTCTGCGTTCGCCGGCGATTCGACGGTGATCTGCTGCTGCAGCACCACCGGGATGTCCTCGTTGATGACGAACCGCTCACCGTTGAGCGACGCGGGGTCGAAGGCGGTGCCGGTGCCGTCGCTGACGAGGGTGGTGTCGATGTCGAGCGGAATCTTGGCGATCTTGCCCTGGGTGTAGGTGGACAGGAGCAGCGCCGCGATGAGCAGGGCGGCTCCGAGGCCCATGATTCCGCACGCGGCGATCCTCAACGCAACTGCGCGGTTCAATACCGTGTCTCCCTTCGCGCGCCGCCACGGGGTGTGGCGGGGCGGCAAAACCCGTTCGACCCTAACAGCACCGTTCAAGGTCGTCGCTTACTACGAGGTGTTCACCGGCAGCGCCTGACTACCCGTTTACCCGCGGGATTCACCGTGGCGTGGCGCAGCGGGCACACTGTTCGGCGTGAACGACGCGAATGCCGCGGGCGAACCGGGCGCCGCCGGCGGGACGCGCGGCTTCCTGCCCGCCGTCGAGGGGCTGCGCGCGTGCGCGGCGATCGGCGTCGTGGTGACGCACGTCGCATTCCAGACCGGGCAGAGCGGCGGCGTGGTGGGACGGGTGCTCGGCCGCTTCGATCTGGCCGTCGCCGTGTTCTTCGCGCTGTCGGGTTTCCTGCTGTGGCGGGGCCACGCCGCGGCGGCGCGCGGGCTCCGGGAGCGTCCGTCGACGTCGCACTACCTGCGGTCGCGGATCGTCCGCATCATGCCCGGCTACCTGGTCGCGGTGGTGGTGATCATGACGCTGCTGCCGGAGGTCACCGCCGACTTCACGGTGTGGCTGGCGAATCTCACGCTGACCCAGATCTACGTGCCGCTGACCCTGACCGCGGGCCTGACGCAGATGTGGAGCCTGTCGGTGGAGATGAGCTTCTACCTGGTGCTGCCGTTGCTGGCGCTGCTGGCGCGGCGGCTGCCGGTGCGGGCGCGGATCCCGGTGCTCATCACGGTGGCCGTGGCGAGCCTGTTCTGGGTGCGCATCCCGTTCGACCCCGACTCCGGGCACAACCTGTGGAACTGGCCGCCGGCCTTCTTCTCCTGGTTCGCCGCCGGCATGGTCCTGGCGGAACTGACCGTCAGCCCGGTCGGCTGGGCGCACCGGCTCGCCCGGCGCCGCGTGCTGATGGGGGTCGTGGCGGTGACGGCGTTTCTGATCGCGGCGTCGCCGTTGGCCGGCCGGGAGGGACTGCACCCGGGGTCGGTCGGCCAGGTGACGTTGAAGACGGCGATGGGCGCGGTCGTCGCCGCCGCACTGCTGGCCCCGCTGGTGCTCGACCGCGTCGACACCGCGCACCGCATCCTGGGCAGCCCGGTCATGGTGACGCTGGGCCGCTGGTCGTACGGCCTGTTCGTGTGGCACCTGGCCGCGCTGGCGATGGTGTTCCCGGTGATCGGTGCGTTCCCGTTCAACGGGCACTTCACCGTGGTGCTGGTGCTGACGCTGCTGTTCGGCTTCGCGATCGCCGCGGTCAGCTACGGGCTGGTGGAGTCACCGTGCCGCAATGCGCTGCGCCGCTGGGAGAGACGCCACCACCCGACGCCGCTGGACTCGTCGGTCAGTGACGAGGTCGAACCCGCCAAGGCCCGCTGACCCCCTGCGCCGAACTTGCATTCCAGCAGGCCTGTACTCGAACTTTCGCTGCTGGAATGCCATTTCGGCGACTGGGGGTCAGGGGCGGCCGCGCCCGGAGTCGGGGAACGACACCAGCGACACCGCGACGGCCACCACCGACAGCAGCGCCAGGAACTGCACGCCGGCCGAATGGCCCACATAACCGTCCACCGAGCGCCACGGGTTCTGGCTGAGCACCGCGCCAGCGAGGATCAGCCCGAACGCCGCGGTGCCCACCGTCAATCCGTCACGCAACCGGTGCCGCCGGCGCAGCAGGTACCGGAGACCGACCGCGGCCCCGGCGACCAGCACCCCGCCGAGCCCGGAGACCACCCCGGCCACCACCGCGGTGGCGGCACCGATCGCGAGCGGGGAAGGCCGCCACGGCAGGCCGGCCGGACCCGGGACACCGGCGCCCCGCACCGGTGCGAACGCCAGCGCGAACAACAGCGGCAGCAGCGCCAGACCGCCGATCAACCCGGCGCGGTAGGTGTCGTTCGACGCGAAGTCCAACGTGACGGCACCGGCGGTCCCCGCGGGCAGCACCCAGCCCTGCTGCCAGCCGTTGACGGTGACCGACGTCAGTGCCGCACCGTCGGCGGTGCGCGCGGTCCAACCGGGGTTGGCGCTTTCGGGGACGACGAGGACGCGTGGCGCCGCCGACGCATCCACCGTGATCTCCCGGTCGACGCTGGTCCACCGGTCGACGGTGACGGAGGACGTTGCCGCCGAGCCGATCTCATCGGCGCGGGGCCCGTTCAACTGGACGCCGTCCACGATCAGGCCCGGCCCCGGGCTGATCACCAGCTCCTGCTGCCCGGCCGGCAGCGGGATCGGCTCGGTGCGGCACGGGCGGGCCGGGATCGGATCGCCGTCGAGCAGCGCGCCGACGGTGGTGGTGACCGAGGTCTGGACGAACTCACCCGAGAGGCCGATGACCGGACCGCTTCCACAGGGCACCTCGACGGTGCGGGCCCGGTTGGCCGCCGCGTCGGCCGCCCCGATCGGTGCGCCGCGCCGGTCGAGGGCGACCACCTCGGCCAGGCCCGGCGGTTTGAGTTGATCGAAACCCAGTGAGGTGCGGTCGATCACGTCGTCCCAGTCCATCAGCCAGACCGTGACCGAGTCGGTGACCCTCGGGTGCAGCCGGAAGGTCTCGGTGCCTGCGGTCATGCGGCGCACCTGTGGTCCGTCGCCGAGGTCGACGGCGATCAGCGTCGGGTGCGCCGGCAGCGGCGACGAGCTCGGGGTCACCCGTATCGACGAGACCTCGGTCGGGGCAGGCAGTCTCAGCTCCAGCGACGGCGGCGTGCGCGGCTGCATGGTGCGTTGCGGCGCCGTCCACGACGTGCCGGTGTCCCCGTCGGTGGCCGCGTACGCCGAGCCGAGCACGTCGATCGGGTCCGAGTCACCGAACGCCCTGGTGGTGTCCGGCTGCCACACCAGATCGGCCAGATTGGGTCCCTGGCGGCCGCGGACCCACACCGTCGGCGTCACCTGCGTCGGCTCCGGCACCGTCAGCGTGCGGCTCAGGTTCACCTGCTCCTCGGCGGCCAGCGCCATCGCCGCCGCGCACCTGGTACCGGTGGGACTCTGCGCACAACCGGCGCGGCCCAGCAGCTCGGAACCCAGGTCCCATTGCGCGACAACAGAATCCGCCGGCGGGCCGGGCACGTCCACGGTGTGCCGGAGCGGCACCGGATGGGCGAAGCCGTTGGCGTCGTACTGGGTGGCGCTGATGTCGGTGATACCGAACTGCACCCCGGGGGAGCCGTCGTCGGTGCCGGTCGCGGTGATCCGCACCCACGGTGACTCACCGTAGGGCAGCGCCACGGTCAGCGGCTTGCCGGCCTGCTCGAAGCGGACGGTGCTGGAGCCGTTGACCGTCGACACCTCCAGCCGTCGCACCTGCGCGCCGACCGCGGTCGCGCTCGGGGTGATCGTCAGCGTGGCATTGGTGACGGGACGGTCGAAATCGACCTGCAGCCACTGCCCCAGCGCGGTCTGCAGGGAATTGGACACCCAGCTCGTCGACGCGTCCCCGTCGACCGCCGACGCCGGCCCCGACGACGGTGACACGTTCGGCAGGGCCGTGGAGTCAGATGCCGCACTGGACACCGTGACCCGGCCGCCGCCCCACCGTCCGTACACGAGTTCGGCGCCGGTGGCCGGATAGTCGGGCACCCGGTTGAACGTGTTGCGGGCGTCGTCGGGTCCGCGGATCGCCGACGAGTGGTCGTCGACGCGCCCGTAGTCGGTCTCCCGCGCGGTGGGTGTGTCGGTGACCGTCACGAGCGGTGCGGGCAGCCCGGCGCGCGCGGCGTCCTGGGTCAGCAGCACGGGACCCAGCGGCTCCTGTCCGGCGAGCCTGCGGCGCTCGTCGAGTCGCCGCAGCACCTCGGGTCCGCCGTCCACCCGGGGCATCGACTCGAGTTCGGCCACATACGGTTCCAGTGACCCCGGCCGGTCGACGCGGTAGATCTCGACGGCCGGGTAGCGCGGCCGCAACCCGCTGTCGGAGACGAAACCCTCCAGGGTGCCCGGCCCGACGGGGTCGCCGAACTCGGCGACCTTGGTCAGGCCCGGGGACGCGTCGACCGCGCGGTGCACCAGGATCGGGCGCGCCGATCGGGACGTGTCCGGGTCCAGGTCGTTGCGCACCACCACATACGAGATGCCCTGCCGGGCAAGGGTGTCGGCGAGCCCGGCCGACGGCCGCCCGGCGGCGAACAGCCGCTGCACCGAGTCCAGCGCGCGGATCGTCTCCGGCGGGGTCAGCGGGATCGAGTCGCGGACCCCCCACGCGCTGTCCCCGAGCACCTGCAACGGTTCGTCATGGCTGTTGCCCCAGATCTGCGTGGCGAACGGCGCGCCGGGGGCGACGAGCACCCGGCCCCCGGAGTTGTTGTCGTCCAGCCATGCGGCCGTCTCGTGCCAGTACTGCGGGATCGCGTCGAACGCGCCGGGCGGGGTCAGCCGCCCGGTCCAGGCCAGCGAGGTGGCCGCGGTCAACGCCGACAGCAGCACGATGCCGACCGCGACACGTCTGTCGTCCTCGGGATGGGCGAAGGCGTTGCGCCACACCGGCCGCGGTGCGCTGCCGGGCAGCGGGATACGGCCGAGCAGGTGCGCCAGGCCGAGCGTGAGCGGCAATCGCAGCAGCGGCTCGAGCTTGTGCAGGTTGCGCAGCGGGGTGCCCTCGGCGTCGAGGAAGGCCTGCACGTACTGCGCGACGGGCGAGCCGAGACCGCCCGAGTAGCCGGCGGCCAGCAGCGCGACGCCGACGAGCAGCATGGTGACCAGCCGGCCGCGGGCCGGCATGGTCGCCAACGCCAGACCGGCCAGACCGCCGGCGGCCACCAGCGTGGTCGCCAGCACGGCCACCGAACCGGTCACCAGCGGTGTGCCCGCCGTGGCCGACGGTGCGACATACGGCGTCCAGGCTCCGGTGCCGCGCAGCATCTCGGTCAGCGACATCCACTGCGTCGTCACCCCGGAGGATTCGATGAAGTCCAGGAACGGCGGGCTGATCCGGCCCAGGTGCAGCAGCGCCACCACCCACCAGGTCACCGCGAGCGCCGCACACGGCAGCCACCACGCCACGAACCGCCGCCATGTCCGGTTCGGCCGGTGGCACAGCAGCCACACCACCGCGCACAGGCACGCGGTCAGCGTGGCGACGGCGTTGACCGCGCCCATCAACGCGATCGCCACCGCCGAGCGCGCCGCGAGTTGACGCACCCGAGGGTCGCCCTGCAGGGCCAGGATCACCGGCAGCAGCACCCACGGCGCGAGCATCATCGGCAACGTCTCCGACGAGATGGCGCCGATCGTGGTCAGCACCCGCGGCGACAGCGCGAACGCGACCGCGCCGAGCACCCGCGACGTGGTGGTGCCGATGCCGAGCGCCTCGGCGACCCGCAGCACCCCCCAGAACCCGGCCACCAGCAGCAGCGTCCACCACAGCCGCTGCGTCACCCAGTCCGGGACGCCGAGCAGGTCACCGGCGAGGAAGAACGTGCCGTGCGGGAACAGGTAGCCGTACGCCTGGTTCTGCGCCTGACCGAACGGCAACTCGCTGTTCCACAGGTCGAACGCGCGCGTCAGGAAACGCAGCGGGTTCGCGGTGAGGTCGAGCTTGGTGTCGGGTGAGATCTGGCCGGGCGACTGGGCGAATGTCAGGACCAGCGCCGCCGCGGCGGCCACCCACAACCAGCGCCGCGACAGCGGCCGGATCAGGTCAGGTCCGGTCGCCGTACTCGACCCTGTTGAGCACCGATGACGCCGGATCGCCCGCCTGCAGCGGAGGCTTGGTGTCCTGCTGCACCATCAACGTCACCCCGAACACGGCCGCCGCACCGAGCAGCAGGCCGACGACGATGCTGGCTGCAGCGGGCACGAGAAACCGATCCATGCGGCCAACCTAGCACGGGCCAGGTCAGCGCCCCGGCGACCGCGGAGCGCCGCGGTCACGGCTCCGGCGGCACGATGAGCACCGGGCGGTGCCCGCGGCGCAGCACGTGGTCGGCCACGCTGGACTGGATCAGCGACCGGAACCCCGTGGTCGCCCGCGTGCCGGTGACGATCAGGTCGGCGTCGAGTTCGTCGGCGGCCTCGATGATCGTCTGCCACACGGTGAACCCGGCCGCCCGGCGCAGCGGCTCGGCCGGGAGCCCTGCGGCGAGTGCGAGCTCCAGGCCCTCGTCGTTGATGCGCTGGGCCTCGGCGAGCGCGATGTCGATCTCGTCGTCGTCGCGGGGATCAGGAGGCCCGTCGAGGTCGTAGGAGTAGCCCGCCTGGTCGGGGCCGCGGTCCAGCGGCTGCCACACCGTCAGCACGACCGCCCGGTCGGCGGTCAGGAAGCGGCCCGCGTACTGCACGGCACGGCGGGCGGTCGGCGAGCCGTCGAAGGCCAGGAGCATCACGGTCTTCTTGTCCCGGGATCCGGGGCCGGTCATCGCCACTCCTGTCCGTCGCTCGCCACTGCCGACAGAATATTCGGTCGCGACCCCGGATCAGCCGCCCTTTTGCGTTCCGGCCCGACGGCGCCACGGC
>NZ_LMVQ01000163.1 GCF_001545925.1 Mycobacterium sp. NAZ190054
AGGACACCGCCGAGGTGCGGTCGGCCCAGAACGGCAACGCGTCCACACACGGGGGTGGGCTGTTCTCGCGGCTGCGCGAGACGTTCACCGGTCGCTAGCCCGGCGTGCGCGCCCTCTTTTATGTCGCCGCTGTCCCCGCCGGTGCGCACCGGCATGGCCGCCCGCGCTCTGCCCGCCGCTGCCGGGCGCTGGCTGTTGCTGCGCATCCCGGTCGGCACGGTGTGGTCGGAGGAGGTCGCGTTCCGGGCCGCGCTGGGCACCGCCGCCGAGCGGGCCTACGGAGCCCGCGCAGGAAAGCTGTTCACCGCCACAGTGTTCGGGCTGTCGCACGTGCCTGATGCGCGCGCCGCGCGGGAACCGGTCCTCGGCACGGTGTTGGCCACCGGCGCCGCCGGGTGGGTCTTCTCGTGGCTCTATGCGAGATCCGGCAGCCTGGCCGCGCCGATGTTGGCGCACCTCGCCGTCAACGAAGCGGGAGCGGTTGCGGCGCTTGCCGTTCAGCGCCGACGTTGCGCACGTGCGCGACCAGCTGATGCGGCTCGGTCTTCTGATCGTCGATCCCGAAGCTGATCACCCGGCGCGGTGTGACGCGGATGATGGCGGCATCCAGCGGCTCCCCGTCAGGCTCGCGCGCTGGGTCTTCCAGCAGCACCTGTTCAGCGGTGCCGCGGATCTCCAGGCACCGCACCCGCCACGGATCTCGGGAGGTGATGTCGTCGACCACGAACGCCACCCTGTTGTTGTGACTGAGGTTGCGGTATTTGCGGCTCTTCGACATCTCGTAGCCGGCGATGTCGATGGTGCCCAGCTCTTCGTTGTAGGTGAACCCGACCGGGCTGTTCTGCGGGGTTCCGTCGGGCTGGATGGTGGCCAGCCTGCCGAGGTCCGCCTGCTTCATGAAGTCGATCTCGAAACCTGTGAACGTCATGCGGGCCACCGTAAAACCTCAACAAGTCTTGAGGTCAAGGGTTGATGGTCGGTTCGCCGACCTGGCGGCCCCACACATAGTCGACGTACATCGGCGAAGGAAGCTCGACATGGTTGTAGGGCGCCAGACTGAACCCGGTGTCCATGACCAGGTACGGCGGCGGGTAGAGCTCGCGGGTGGGCTTGTGCCAACAGCCCGGCCTTCCGCCGGGGCCGCCCCTGGCGTTCACCCGCGGCAGGTTGTCGGGGTAGACGAAGGGATTTCCTGCGCCGGCGACCGTGCCCCGCCCGGTCAGAGAATATCCGTTGCCACCGAAGGCGCGATCGATCGCCGGGCGGACCGCGTCGTAGTTGCGTATGGCGCAGAAGATCATGCCGCGGTAGTCGTCGAGCAGCTTCGTCGTCGGCAGAAGGTCTGCGGCACCGCGGGCCAGATACGGTCCGCCGCTCTCGATTCCGTCGGTGGCCGGCTCCGCGAAGCCGATCGCGGCCATCAGCGCGGCGTCGATCTGGCTGCGGTGGGTCGTGAGGGTGCGCGCCGTCGTCACGGCGTGGTGGAGACCGTCGAACAGGTTCGGTGCGGCACCGGCGTACACGTCGGTCAGTGCGGTGAGCGCTCCGAAGTCCCGCTGCAGCACCGGCATCGTCGGGTTCAGCCCATCGAGGATGCGGTTGCCGTCGACCAGCGATTCACCGAACCGGTCGCCGAGGCCGGTGAGCGCCTGGGCCGTCGCGCTCAGCGTCTGGTTCAGCTTGACCGGATCGACCTGCTCGGCGATCGCGGTGACGGTTTCGAACACGGTGTTGAACTCCGTCGTCACGCCGACGGCGCGAACCTCGGATCCTTGTGAGAGACGTTCTGGCACAGGTTTGTTCGACGAAGTGAGCGCCACGTACTTGTTGCCGAACACCGTGGTGGCCCGGATCTCGGCCGTCGCGTTCGCCGGGATCAGCGGCAGGTGGCGGGGGTCGACCGCGAGCGTCAGTCTCGCCTGTGGTGCGGAATCGACCCGGTCCCGGGCGACCCCGGTGACCCGGCCGATCTCGACACCGTTGAATGTCACCTTCGCGCCGCGCTCGACCACCAGACCCGCACGCCCGGACACCACGGTCACCTCGACCGACGGGATGAATGCGCCGCGGAACTGCAGAAACAGCAGCGTGCCCGCCGCAGCGATGAACACCAGGAAGACTGCGCCCAGCCGCCGGTAGGGCGGTGCGTCCCGGTCTGCAGACACTTTGAGAACCTAGATCATGGCCGCCCGCCGTACCGTCGATCCGCAAAAGACCCGCGCCGCCGTCGCCGCGGTGTCCGCGTGGCTGCGCGACGAAAGCGCGCCGACCCCTGACCGTGCCCAACTGGCCGAAGCGGTGCGCACCACGGCGCGGACCCTGGCCGCGGTGGCACCGGGCTCGGCCGTGGAAGTGCGCGTCCCGCCGTTCGTCGCCGTGCAGTGCATCGCCGGGCCGGCGCACACCCGCGGCAACCCGCCCAACGTCGTCGAAACAGACCCGCGGACCTGGCTGCTGTTGGCGACCGGGCTGCTGTCTGTGCCCGACGCGGCGGCGTCCGGCGCGCTGCAGATGTCGGGATCACGTGCCGCCGAGATCGCCGTGGCGCTGCCCCTGGTGACCATCGCCGGCTGACGGAATGCACGGACCGTCCGTCGTGGTTGTCCAGTGTGCGCACACCGTCGCCGGATTCCGCGTTTTGCCTGCGCGCCCCGTAGACTGGCCGACGTCACCCACAGCCCCCAGGGAGCAGCCTGATCGTGACCGCCGAGCAGCTTGAGAACGAGCCGAAGGAAGAGTGCGGAGTATTCGGGGTCTGGGCGCCCGGCGAGGAAGTGGCAAAGCTCACCTACTACGGTCTCTATGCGCTGCAGCACAGGGGTCAGGAGGCGGCGGGCATCGCGGTCGCCGACGGCTCGCAGGTGCTGGTGTTCAAGGACCTGGGACTGGTCAGCCAGGTCTTCGACGAGCAGACGCTCGCGGCGATGCCCGGTCACGTGGCCGTCGGCCACTGCCGCTATTCCACCACCGGTTCGACGACGTGGGAGAACGCGCAGCCCGTCTTCCGTAACACCGCCGCCGGTACCGGTGTCGCGCTGGGACACAACGGCAACCTGGTGAACACCGCCGAACTGGCGGCCCGCGCTCGCGACGAGGGACTGCTGAGCAACCGTGGCGCCGCCACGGCGACCACCGACTCCGACATCCTGGGCGCATTGCTCGCCCACGGCGCGGCGGACTCCTCGCTCGAACAGGCCGCCCTGGAACTGCTGCCCACCGTGCGCGGCGCGTTCTGCCTCACCTTCATGGACGAGAACACGCTCTACGCCGCCCGCGACCCGTACGGCGTGCGGCCGCTGTCCCTCGGCCGGCTGGACCGTGGCTGGGTGGTGGCCTCCGAGACCGCTGCCCTCGACATCGTCGGCGCGTCGTTCGTCCGCGACATCGAGCCCGGTGAACTTCTCGCGATCGATGCCGACGGCGTGCGCTCCACCCGGTTCGCCCCGCCCTCACCCAAAGGCTGTGTGTTCGAGTACGTCTACCTGGCGCGCCCGGACAGCACGATCGTCGGCCGCTCGGTGCATGCCACCCGCGTCGACATCGGTCGCCGCCTGGCCCGGGAGAAGCCCGTCGATGCCGACCTGGTGATCGGCGTCCCCGAATCGGGCACCCCCGCCGCCGTCGGCTACGCGCAGGAATCCGGGATCCCGTTCGGCCAGGGCCTGATGAAGAACGCCTACGTGGGCCGCACCTTCATCCAGCCGTCGCAGACCATCCGCCAGCTCGGCATCCGGCTCAAGCTCAACCCGCTCAAAGAGGTGATCCGCGGCAAACGGCTGATCGTCGTCGACGATTCCATCGTGCGGGGCAACACCCAGCGCGCGTTGATCAGGATGCTGCGCGAGGCGGGTGCCCTCGAAGTGCACGTCCGGATCGCGTCGCCGCCGGTGAAGTGGCCGTGTTTCTACGGCATCGACTTCGCCACCCCGGCGGAACTGATCGCCAACGCGTCCAACGCCGAGGCCGACGAGGCCGAGATGCTCGACGCGGTGCGTCACGCGATCGGCGCCGATTCCCTGGGCTACATCTCCCAGCAGGGCATGATCGCGGCCACCGAGCAGCCCGCGTCGCGGTTGTGCTCGGCGTGCTTCGACGGCAACTATCCGATCGAACTGCCGGGCGAGACCGCGTTGGGCAAGAACGTCATCGAACACATGCTCGCGACGGCGGCCCGCACCGGCATCCCGCTTCAGCCCGACAACGACAACGCCTCCGCGCTGCGCAGGCCTTAACCCGCCGCGGGACTGAACCGCACCAGGTGCCGACGGCCGCTTTTGGCGCCGGTGCCGTCCTGCGCCACCGCCTGGCTGACCGCGTCCCGGTAGCCCGTCAGGCCGCCCGGCGGGCGCGGGATCACCGTGTCGATGTCGTGTTCGCTCACCACCGCATCGCACTCCAACGACTCGACCAGCGGGCGTGCCAACCCCGACGGAATCGGCGTCACCAATCCGACCCAGCGGCTCGCCAGCGTCGGCGTCAACCACGGCAACACCACGAACCGCCGGGGAATCAACCCGGCGACGTCGGCGTAGACCTGCATCGCGTCGCCGTACTCGAGCACGTCCGGACCGCCGATGTCCCACGTCCGCGACGACGGCACCTTCGCAGTCGCGGCCTCGGCGAGGTAGTACAGCGCGTCGTCGATGGAGATCGGCTGGATCTTGTTGCGCACCCACTTCGGCGTCGTCATCACCGGCAGCCGGTCGGTCAGGTGGCGGATCATCTCGAAGGACGCCGACCCCGACCCGATCACGATGCCGGCCTGCAGCACCACCGTCTCGACACCGGAGTCGACGAGAATGTCGCCGACCTCGGTGCGCGACGCCAGATGCCGGGACAGCTCGGCGCCCACCGGGTGGAGACCACTCAGATAGACCACGCGCCTGACCCCGGCCTTCTTCGCGGCGTCCACGACGTTGCGGGCCGATTGCGCCTCCTCGGCGACGAAGTCCTTCGACGTCCCCATCGAGTGCACCAGGTAGTAGACGACGTCGGTGTCGTGAAACGCCGCGACCAGCGAGTCCGGGTCGGTCAGGTCGCCGCCCACCACCTCGGCGCGGTCGCGCCAGTCCGCCCCGTCCAGCTTGGCAGGGGTGCGCGCCATGGCCCGCACCGTGTGGCCACGGTTGAGCAGCTCGGGCACCAGTCGGCCGCCGATGTAACCGGTCGCGCCCGTCACGAGGCAGCGGACATGCTCAGGCATGGCGCGGGGATGACCGCATCCTGCATCGGGCAAACCCCTGATCGCGGTCTCCGGTCACGTCAACGGCGTGCAACCGAGACTGGCGGCGATTTGCCCGGTGTACGCGGGTAGCCTTGCTTGCGATGACCGAGCGCGCCGAACAACACGGCATTTCCTACGCGTCGGCAGGTGTGGACATCGAAGCCGGTGACCGTGCCGTCGAACTCTTCAAGCCGCTTGCCAAGAAGGCTACCCGGCCCGAGGTGAGAGGCGGCCTCGGCGGCTTCGCCGGCCTGTTCGCCCTGCGCGGCGACTACCGCGAGCCGCTGCTGGCGTCGTCCACCGACGGAGTCGGCACCAAGCTCGCCGTGGCGCAAGCCATGGACAAGCACGACACGGTGGGGATCGACCTCGTCGCGATGGTGGTCGACGACCTCGTCGTGTGCGGAGCCGAACCGCTGTTCCTGCAGGACTACATCGCGGTGGGGCGGACCGTGCCCGAGCGGGTGGCCGAGCTGGTATCCGGCATTGCCGACGGCTGCGTGCTGGCCGGTTGCGCGCTGCTCGGCGGCGAGACCGCCGAGCACCCCGGGCTGATGGCCCCCGATCACTACGACATCTCGGCGACCGGTATCGGCGTGGTCGAGGCGGACGACGTGCTGGGTCCCGACCGGGTCAGGCCGGGTGACGTGGTCATCGCGATGGCGTCGACGGGTCTGCACTCCAACGGGTACTCGCTGGCGCGGCACGTGCTCCTGGAGATCGACCACATGAACCTCGCCGGTCACGTCGAGGAGTTCGGCCGCACGCTCGGCGAGGAATTGCTCGAGCCGACACGCATCTACGCCAAGGACTGCCTTGCGCTGGCCGCCGAAACCCAGGTGCGCACGTTCTGCCACGTCACCGGCGGCGGACTGGCCGGGAACCTCGAGCGGGTCATCCCGCACGGGTTGGTCGCCGAACTCGACAGGGGCACGTGGACGCCGGCACCTGTGTTCGGGATGATCGCCCAGCGCGGCCGTATCGAACGCGCCGAGATGGAGAAGACCTTCAACATGGGTGTCGGGATGGTGGCCGTCGTCGCGCCGGAGGACACCGACCGCGCGCTGGCCGTCCTGACTGCCCGTCACCTGGACTGCTGGACCCTCGGAACCATCAACAAGGGTGGTAAGGACGGGCCACGGGCAACGCTCGTGGGCCAGCACCCCAGGTTCTGACGCTCCGCTCCCCGTACGGGGACCGGCGGCTCAGCGCCGCCAGTCGTCCTCGTCGGCCCAGCCGTCATCGGACAGCGGATCGCTGCCGTTGAGGCGGTCGTTGTCGGGAGCGTTCGACAGCTCGCGCTGAAGCCGCTCGAAGTCGGTCTGTGGTGAGCTGTACTTCAGCTCACGTGCAACCTTGGTCTGCTTTGCCTTTGCCCGGCCGCGGCCCATGGGGGAACCCCCTCGCGCAATAACGGAGCGGCCCAATTACTAGGCGGCTCCGATCTGAGTGTGTCTATTGTCCTGCGGTCAGCTTACCGTGCTTCGCGGCGCGGCGCTGGCAGGCCCTGTGGGAGCGCCGCCTTTGGCCCGCATTCAGACCCCGCCGCCGCGCAGCCGCTCGACCGCCAGCCGTCCGGCACCGATCGCGTCGGTGGCCGGCACGGAGTCCGGGTCGATGTTGGCGGCCACCTGGACCTCCCCGCCGGTCGTCAACGCAGTGTCGGCGGGCAGGCCCCGCTTGAGCAGCGCGAGGGCGATCACGCCTTCGTCGACGTGGTCGACGACCGTGCCCAACCGGCCCACGGCGCGGCCGCCGGTCAGCAGGGGGTCGCCGGTGGCCGGCCGGTCGGAGGTGCCGTCGAGATGCAGAAGGACCAGCATCCGCGGCGGTTTGCCCAGGTTGTGGACCCGGGCGACGGTCTCCTGGCCGCGGTAACAACCCTTGTCGAGGTGCACGGCGCCGACACCGGGACCGCCGATCCAACCCACTTCGTGCGGGATGGTGCGCTCGTCGGTGTCGACCCCGAGACGCGGGCGCCGAGCCGCGACCCGATGCGCCTCGTAGGCCCACATTCCCGCGGGCCGGATACCGGCGGCGACGAGTTTGTCCCGCCACGCGGTCAGCTCGTCGCGCGGCGCCACCACGTCGATCTCGACCGTCGTACTCGGCAGACGCCGGATGAAGCCGCCATCGGCGAGTTCCACGGCGGTGCCTTCGGCCGGCAGCGCGGACAGGCCGAGCGCGTTCAGCGCCGTGGCCCCCGCCAGGGCGGGGCCGACCAGCGACAACACCCCCAGATCGGCGGGTTCGACGACCACGTCGGCCCAGAACACCATCCTGGTCAGGAAGGTGAGCAGCGGCTCGCCCCGCCACGGCTCGGTGTCGAGCACTGTGCGCCCGTCCACCTGGGTCTGCAGCCAGTGATCTTCCACACGACCCTGGCCGTCGAGGCTCAGATTCTCGGTCACCGCGCCGTCAGGGAGCTCACTGACGTGCTGGCTGGAGATGGTGTGCAGCCACGACCTGCGTTCGGATCCGGTGATCGTCAGCACCGCCCGGTGCGACCGGTCGACCACGATGGCGCCGTCGGCGGCGGCGCGTTGTTCGCCGAGCGGGTCGCCGTAGTGCCAGACGGCGCCGGCGTCGGGTCCTGATTCGGGAGTGGGTACGGCGGCCATGCCCCAACTCTACGAGTCGGCGCGGCTACGCTGATGCTCCATGGCTGACCATCCGGGCGTCGTCGTCACCCTCGACGGGCAGCTGCACGATCCGCAGTCTCCGCTGCTCCACGCCGACGACCTGGCGGCGGTCCGCGGAGACGGCGTCTTCGAGACGTTGCTGGTGCGTGACGGCCGTCCGTGTCTGCTCGAGGCGCACCTGAACCGGCTGGCGCACTCCGCGCGGCTGGTCGATCTGCCCGAGCCGGACCCCGCGCAGTGGCGGGCGGCGGTAGCGGCTGCCGTCGACGGCTGGCTCGCCGGCGGAGGGAACGAGGGCGTGCTGACGAAGATGACGTCGCCGGCGCCGCGCCGTTCGGCGTGCCGCAGCGCGGCCATGTTCACCGCGTAGGAGAGGGTCTTCGCGCCGGCCA
>NZ_LMVQ01000164.1 GCF_001545925.1 Mycobacterium sp. NAZ190054
CGCCCGGCAGCCACATCTTCGCCCCGCCGACGTACTACTACAAGACCGGCACCGCGTCCCTGGCCTGGCTCAACGGGCATCAGCGCAACTTCGCGCTGGTCGGCGGGCTTTCGGCCGGGGTGTGGGCGCAGCGGCGTTCTCCCCCGCCGCGTCGGCGCTCGTCGCCCGGCTGACCCCGGCCGGCGGACACGGTCGCGCGTTCGGCACCTACGGCTCCTACAAGTCCATCGGCTACACGCTGGGACCGCTGCTAGGTGGCGTGATCGTCGCGGTGGGCGGCATGCGCACGTTGTTCGCGGTGATGGCCGTGCTCGCGGTGGTCGTCGCCGCGTGGGCCGTGTTCGCGGTGCCGAACCTGGCTCCCCTGCCGCGGCGCCGGCAGACCCTGCTGGACACCATGCGCAGGTTCTCCGAATCTTCCTTCGTCACACCGACACTCGCGCTCGCAGCTTCCACCGCCGCGCTGTCGGTCGGTGTCGGGTTCCTGCCGGTGCTGGGCACCCGGGCCGGGCTGTCCCCGGTCGTCACCGGAGCCGTCGTCTCCGTTCTCGCGCTGACCACCGCGGTCGCGCAACCCGTCGCCGGCCGCGCGCTGGACGCCGGCAGAATCACCGTCACCGCGGGGATCACCGCCGGGATCGCGGTCACCGCAGCAGGTCTGGCCGCAGCGCTGATCCCCGGTGTGGCGGGATTGCTGTGCGCCGCCGTCGTCATCGGCGTCGGGTGCGGCCTGATCACACCGCTGGCGTTCACGATGCTGGCACGGTCGACACCGCAGGAGCGGCTGGGACAGACCATGGGCGCGGCGGAGATCGGCCGGGAATGCGGCGACGCGGCCGGTCCGTTGCTCGTCGCGTCCATCGCAGCCGCGGCCGGCGTGCCGTGGGGTTTCGTCGGACTGGCGGCGATCGTGGCCGTGTCGGGAGTGGCCACGCTGGGAGTCAAGGCAGCTCGCGGTGACAGCGCACCGCGCTGAACGGGGCTAGCCCAGGCCGGTCGACGAGCGGCGGCGCCGCGAGATCGCGTCGACGCTCGCGGCGAGCAGCAGCACACCGCCGGTGACCAGGAAGTTGATGTACGACGACTGGTTGAGCAGGCCGAGTCCGTTGGCGATGGTCGCGACCACCACGCCGCCGATCACCGCGTCGATGGCCCGGCCCTTGCCGCCGAACAGGCTGGTGCCGCCGATGACGGCGGCACCCACCGCGTACAGCAGCGTGTTGCCCGCACCCGACGATGCCGACACCTTGCCCGCATAGGACGCGGCGATGATCCCGCTCAACGCGGCCAGCGACGAGCACACGACGAAGACCGACATCCGGATGCGGTCCACCGAGATACCCGCGCGGCGGGCGGCTTCGGGGTTGCCGCCGACGGCGTAGATGTGCCTGCCGTAGGAGGTGCGCCGGAGCACCACGGTCATCACGATCAGCAGCACCAGGATCAACGGCAGCACGTAGGGGATGCCGCGGATCTCGGCGGCGGCATTGACGCTGCGGTTCACGCTCAGCACGTACGTGACGCCGAGTACCACTGCGGCCACGGCCGACACCCGGGCGACGACGACACCCAGCGGCGAATGCGACAGCTGCAGCGCCTTCTTGCGGTGGTGCTGCCCGAACTCCAGAGCGGCGAACCCGATCACGACCACCGCGGCGATCGTCCAGCCGACCGTGACCGGCAGGTTGCTGATGGTGAGCCCCCGGATCACCGGATCGTCGACCCGTACCGAGCCGCCTTCGCCGATGAGCTTGAGGGTCACCCCCTGCAACCCGAGGAAGAAAGCCAGTGTGACGACGAACGACGGGATGCCGAGCTTGGCGCGCAACAGCCCGATCGCGAGACCGATGACCGCGCCACAGGCAATTCCGGCCAGCAGCGCCGCCCACCACGGCCAACTCATGTTGACGACGGCCAACGCCATCGCGCAGGCGGCGACCCCGCCGGCGACTCCGGCCGACAGGTCGATGTCGCCGAGCAGCAGCACGAACACCAGCCCCATCGCCAACACGCAGATCGACCCGGCCTGGGTGATGAGATTCGCCAGGTTCAGCGCGGACAGGAAGCGGTCGTTGGCCAGGCCGAACACCGCGAACAGCACGACCAGGCCGAGCACCGCGGGTAGCGAACCCATGTCCCCACCGCGCACCCGTTGCAGGTAACCGCGCACCGCGGTGCCGAACGAGTCGTCGGTGCGGGTGTCGCCGGAGAAATCGGCCCCGGCCAGTGTGACGCCGGATTCGCCACGGACAGTGGTCATCTGAAGAGCCTCATCTGGGTCGGGGGTACACGGCAGGGTTCACATCGACTCGGCGGCTTGTGCGGGCGCCAGCCCGAGGCTGCCCGAACGGCCCGCGGTGATCAGTTCCACCACCTGACCGTGCGTGACATCGGAGGCCTTGACCTCGGCGGCCACCCGCCCCAGATACAGTGCGCAGATCCGGTCGGCGACCTCGAACACGTCGACCATGTTGTGCGAGATGAGCACGACGCCCAGACCGCGGTCGGCCAGCCCGCGCACCAGCTCGATCACCTGCCGCGTCTGCGCGACACCGAGGGCGGCAGTCGGCTCGTCGAGCAGCACCACCTTCGAGTTCCACAACACCGACTTGGCGATGGCCACGGTCTGCCGCTGGCCACCGGACAGGCTCGACACCGGCTGCCGCACCGACTTCACGGTCCGCACCGACAGCGACGTCAACGCCTCTTTGGCCATAGTCTCCATCCGGGCCTCGTCGAGTATCGCACCACGCTTGAGTTCCCGTCCGAGGAACATGTTTTCGACGATGTCGAGGTTGTCGCACAGCGCCAGATCCTGGTACACCACCTCCACGCCGAGGTCGGAGACGTCATTGGGACCGCGGACCGACACCGGTCTGCCCTCGAACAGGTAAGTGCCGGTGTCGACGGGATGGATCCCGGCGATCACCTTCACCAGGGTGGATTTGCCCGCACCATTGTCACCCACCAGGGCGGTCACCTGACCGGGGTACACGCAGAAGTCGACGTCGTGGAGCACGTGGACAACCCCGAAACTCTTGTTCACGCCGCGCAATTCGAGGATCGGCTGCTCCGTGTCCATCAGACCCCCGCTGCGGTGCACGCCGATGCGAACTGCCCGGCGCACACCTCGTCCTTGGATTGCCCGCCGTCGTCGAAGACGATGTCGATGTTGTCCTTGGTGATCGACTTCGGGGTCAGCAACACCGACGGGACATCCCGTCCGCCGGTGTCGTCGCGCGAGGTGCCGGTGGTCTGGGGCTGTTGCCCGTTGACGAGTGCGATCGCGGCGTCGGCAAGCGCATTGGCCTCTTCGGTGGCCGACTTGTACACCGTCATGCACTGCGTCCCGGCCAGGATGTTCTGCAACCCTTCGACCGTCGCGTCCTGCCCTGTCACCGGAACCTGGCCGGCCCGCCTGTTCTTCTCCAGGATCGAGATCACCGACCCGGCAAGGCCGTCGTTGGCGGCGTACACCCCGTCCACGCGGCCGTCCGCCGCGGTGTAGAGCTGCTCGAAGATGGTGACGGCTCTGTCGTTGTCCCAGTCCGGCACCGCCTGTTCCCCGACGATCGTGATCGACGGTGTCGCGTCGACGACCGAGTGGGCACCCGTGCTGAACAGCGTCGCGTTGTTGTCGGTCGGAGAACCGTTGAGAAACACCACGTTCGCCGGTCTGCCACCGAGGCAGTCGACCAGACCCTGGCCCTGCAGTCTGCCGACCTCGGTGTTGTCGAACGACACGTAGACGTCGGCGGAACCGCCGAGCGTGAGGCGGTCGTAGTCGATGGTCTTGACGCCCTGCGCGGCGGCTTTCTGCTGGATGGATGCGCCGCTGTCGGAGTCGAGATTGACGATGGCCAGCACGGTGACGCCGTCGGCGATCATGCCGTCGGCGATGGTGGCCATCGTGTCCGCGGATCCTTCGGCGTTCTGGATGGTGTAGTCGACACCGGCGTTCTTGAACGCGGCCTCCAGCGCGGGCCGGTCTTTGGTCTCCCACCGGACCGAGGACTTGGTGTCCGGCAGGATCACACCGACCTTGCCACCCCCGCCACCGTTCGACGCGGAATCGGTGTTCGATCCGCACGCGGTCATGGTCAGTCCGACACCGACGACCGCGGTGACGAGCAGGCTGCTGGTTCGCTTCACGAGAATCCCTCCGATTGAGCCGACATGTTCGTTGAGTGTCAGACCTGCGACCGTGCACCCATCAGGTGCTCGACGGCCAGTTGGTGCAGAGCCACGAAACCGCAACCCTTTCCACCGAAGTACGCGCCCGCGTCGAACTCCTCGTAGGCGCTGGTGTCGGCCAGCAGATCCGCATACGTCTCGCCGTCTGCCAGCGTGGGCTGCTTCAACTCGGACACCTTGGCTGCCGCGATCGCCTCCTGGACGGCCGGGTCGGACCGGAACGCGGCGGCGCGTTCGCGCAGCAGCAGGTACATCCGCATGTTGGCGGCCGCCGATGCCCACACCCCCTCCGCGTCCTCGGTGCGGCTGGGCTTGTAGTCGAAGTGGCGGGGTCCGTCATAGGCGACCGAACCGCCGGGTCCACCGTGCTCGAGCAGGTCGACCAGCGAGAAGGCGTTGATCAGATCGCCGTGACCGAACACCAGGTCCTGGTCGAACTTGATACCGCGCTGGCCGTTCAGGTCGATGTGGAACAGCTTGCCGCTGTACAGAGCCTGGGCGATTCCGTGCATGAAGTTCAGCCCGGACATCTGCTCGTGACCGGTTTCCGGGTTGACCCCGACCATGTCGGGCCGCTCGAGGGTTTCGATGAAGGCCAGCGCGTGCCCCACCGTCGGCAACAGGATGTCGCCACGCGGCTCGTTGGGTTTGGGCTCGATCGCGAACCGGATACCGGACCCCTGGTCGAGCACGTACTGGCACAACACGTTCAGCGCCTCGCGGTAGCGCTCCAGTGCCGCCCGGACGTCCTTGGCCGAGTCGTACTCGCTGCCCTCGCGGCCTCCCCACATCACGAAGGTCTGAGCGCCGAGTTCGGCCGCCAGATCGAGATTGTGCAGCACCTTGCGCAGCGCGTAGCGGCGCACCGCACGATCGTTGCTGGTGAAACCGCCGTCCTTGAAGACGGGCTGGGTGAAGAGGTTCGTCGTCACCATCGGCACCACCAGACCCGACGCGTTCAGCGCTGCGGACAACCGGTCGATCGCGCGCCGGCGCTCGGAGTCGAGGCTGCCGAACGCGAACAGGTCATCGTCGTGGAACGTCACGCCGTACGCGCCGAGGCCGGCGAGCCGGTCCACCGCCTCCACCACGTCCAGCGCCGGACGGGTGGCGACTCCGAACGGGTCGACGCCGGTCCATCCGACCGTCCAGAGGCCGAACGAGAATTTGTCCGCCCGCGTGGGAGTGAGCGCGTCGGATGCGGGGACACTGGACTGCAGCACAGTCATCGGGATGCTCCAAACAGCATTGAGATATGGTTTTGTTCTCTGTGCGAACTTAAGATGTGGCCTGCGCCACTGTCAAGGCTGAAATGCGAGGGGTAGAGGCTGGTGAGAACGGGGCAGGGCCCGCGGGCGACCAAGGCCGGCACCAACACCGACGACGTCCGGCGGCGCAACCTGTCGACGGTGTTGACCCTCGTGCACCGGCACAGGGCCCTCAGCCGCGCCGAGTTGACCCGTCACACCGGCCTGTCGCGCTCCACCACCAAGGACCTCGTCGAGGAATTGGTCGCCCGTGACCTGGTGGAGGAATCGCCTGCCCCGTCGGCGTCCCAGGTGGGTCGTCCGAGTCCCATTGTGCGACCGACTGATTCACTGCTGGCGGTGGCGGTGACCCCCGAGGTCGATGCGGTGACGGTGGGTGTGGTGTCGATGGGCGGCGTGGTGCGTGAGGTCCTGCGCTGCCCGACCGATCAGGTGCCGACCCCCGCGGACACGGTGAAGATCGCGGCCGACGCGATAGCCCGCATCCAGCGCGGACTGGGGGCCAAACAGGCGGTGACGGCCGTGGGCCTCGCGGTGCCCGGGCTGGTCCACGGACGTCAGTCGGCGGTGCAGTTGGCGCCCAACCTCGATTGGCATGACGTCGAGATCGGCCAGATGCTCAGCGCTGCAATCGATCTTCCGGTCCACGCGGCCAACGACGCCAATGTCGGAGCCATCGCAGAGCACCTCTTCGGCAACCATCACAACGCCGAACACCTGATCTATGTCAACGGCGGCCCGAGTGGAATCGGTGCCGGGTTCGTGGTGGCCGGTGGCCTGCTGGAGGGTCTCGCGGGATACGCGGGCGAGTTGGGCCACACCTATGTCGGCGGTGACGAGCGGTGCCACTGCGGCAGCGTGGGATGTCTGGAGACCGAGGTCGTCCAGGCGCCGTTGGCACGGCTGGTGGCCGAGTCGGAAGGGGTACCGGCCAGACAACCGGACAGCGCCGAGCGCGATGTGCTGGATCGGCAGGCACGCGTGCTCGCGGTCGCGCTCGGTAACGCGGTGAACATGCTGAACCCCGGACTGATCGTCCTCGGTGGCTTCCTGCGGGTGTTCTGCGCCTACGCCTCTCCGGTGCTCCGAGAGGAGTTGGCGCGCCGCACGATCGCCGCACCACGGGATCTGGTGCGCGTCGTGCCTGCCACTCTGGGCGCGGACACCTTGGTCATCGGCGCGGCCGAGCTGGCTTTCGCGCCGGTGCTCGCCGATCCCGGACGGTGCTGAGATGACGCTCGTCGCGGGGATCGACTCGTCGACCCAGTCGTGCAAGGTGGCGATCTGTGACGCCGACACCGGCCGGTTGGTGCGGTCGGCGGCGACGCCGCATCCCGGCGGTACCGAGGTCGACCCCGAGCTGTGGTGGGCCGCGCTGCAGGCCGCGATCACCGCCGCAGGCGGATTCGACGACGTGTCGGCCGTGTCGGTGGGCGCACAGCAGCACGGCATGATCTGCCTGGACCGCACCGGCGCTGTGATCCGGGATGCGTTGCTGTGGAACGACACCCGATCCGCCGATGCGGCGGCACAGCTGGTCGCGGAGCTGGGCGGCGCCGCGGCCTGGGCCGACCGGATCGGTGTCGTGCCGGTGGCTTCCATCACCGCGGCGAAGCTGAGGTGGCTGGCCGACCATGAACCGCGTCATGCCGACGCCACCGCAATGGTGTGCCTGCCGCACGACTGGTTGACGTGGCGGTTGCGCGGCTCGTCCGACATTGCCGACTTGTGCACCGACCGCAGCGATGCCAGCGGCACCGGCTATTTCTCATCCCGTACCGACACCTACCAGAACGACCTGCTCGCCCTCGCGTTGCGGGGTCGGCGTCCGGCAGTACCCCCGGCGCTGGGACCGCACGAGTCGGCGGGCGCAACGCGACAGGGGCTCGCTCTGGGCCCCGGCGCCGGGGACAACGCCGCTGCCGCACTGGGTTTGGGAGCGTCCCCGGGTGACTGCGTGGTGTCTCTGGGGACCTCGGGCGTGGTGAGCGCGGTCGGGTCCGTCGGGCCCCGGGATGCCGACGGCATCGTCGCGGGATTCGCGGATGCGACCGGCCGGCACCTGCCGTTGGTCTGCACCCTCAACGGGGCGCCGGTGCTGGCCGCCGTCGCCGAGATGCTGCGCGTCGACTTCGCCGAGTTCGACCGGCTGGCCCTGTCGGCCCCCGCCGGCGCGGACGGTCTGGTGCTGGTGCCCTACTTCGACGGCGAGCGTTCGCCGAATCTGCCACGAGCGGCCGGTGCGCTGCACGGGATCACCACACGAAACCTGAACGCGGCCAATATCGCCCGCGCCGCCGTGGAAGGGCTGGTCAGTTCGATGGCGTATTGCATCGACAGGATCGGCGCTCAGGGTGTCGACGCGCACCGCATCATCCTCGTCGGGGGCGCGGCCCGCTCCGAAGCGGTCCGGCAGATCGCGCCCGCGGTGTTCGGCGCGCCGGTGGTGGTGCCGACGCCAGGTGAGTATGTGGCGCTGGGGGCGGCCCGCCAGGCGGCCTGGGTGCTCTCCGGGCAGGATGCGCCACCGTCGTGGTCGATCGGGAATCCGGCACGCTACGAGACAGCCGCGACGCCCCAGGTTCTCGAGCAATACCGGGCGGCGGCGCCCCTGACGTTGCGGTAGGCGTTTTTGTCGGGGCGCAGGGGTAGTGTCGGTGGCATGTTCGAAAGTTTGTACTGCTTATCTGCTTAAGTGGACCTATGCTGTTCAGCGTGGGTGTCGAGGGCGCTCCCGTGGGCGGTGTGGACTACCCGCGGACCTATCAAGAATTCCGGGC
>NZ_LMVQ01000165.1 GCF_001545925.1 Mycobacterium sp. NAZ190054
CACCCGCGCCATCTCCCGCAGCCCAGCCGTATGGTCGACGACATTGCGCAGGCCGAAGCTGATCGTCACCGCGTCGAAGGACTCGTCGGCGAACGGTAGCCGCGTCGCGTCCCCGGCCACCTTCGGCACGTCACGCGCCGCACCCGCGGCCAGCATGCCCACCGAGAAATCCGCGGCCACGCACCACGCCCCGGAGGTGGCCAGCTCGACGGTGGACACGGCCGTCCCGGCCGCCAGATCCAGCACCTTGTCCGCGGCGCTCAGTCGCAGCGCCTCGCGGGTGGCGCGCCGCCAGAAGCGGTCCTGCCCCAGCGAGAGCACCGTGTTGGTCAGGTCGTACCGGCGCGCGACCCCGTCGAACATCGACGCCACCTCATGGGGATCCTTCTCCAGCGACGCGCGGTTCACGCAGCCGAACGTATCAGGCAGAGCGCTGACGGTCGGCTGTGCATTCGGTGCACCGGGAATGGTTCTGCCACCGACGGGCATTGATCACGGCATGAGCGAAAAAGTCTGGTTCATCACCGGTGCGTCGCGTGGATTCGGGCGCGAGTGGACGATCGCGGCGCTCGAGCGCGGCGACAAGGTGGCCGCGACCGTCCGTGACCTGTCCACCCTCGACGACCTCACCACCAAATACGGGGACGCGCTGCTGCCGCTGAAGCTCGACGTCACCGACCGGGCCGCGGACTTCGCCGCGGTCGCGCAGGCCCACGACCACTTCGGCCGGCTCGACATCGTCGTCAACAACGCCGGCTACGGACAGTTCGGCTTCATCGAGGAGCTCTCCGAGCAGGAGGCGCGCGACCAGATCGAGACCAACGTGTTCGGCGCGCTGTGGATCACCCAGGCGGCGCTGCCCTATCTACGGGCACAGCGCAGCGGCCACATCATCCAGGTGTCCTCGATCGGCGGCATCACCGCGTTCCCGAACGTCGGCATCTACCACGCGTCGAAGTGGGCGCTGGAGGGCTTCTCCCAGGCCCTCGCGCAGGAGGTCGCGGACTTCAACGTGCACGTCACGCTGATCGAGCCGGGCGGTTTCGCCACCGACTGGGCCGGCCCGTCGGCCAAACACGCCACCGAGCTGCCCGACTACGCCGACGCGCACCGCAAGTCCGCCGAACAGCGGGCCTCCCGCACCTCCCGCCCCGGCGACCCCACGGCCTCGGCCAACGCGGTCCTCAAGATCGTCGACGCCGCCGAGCCGCCGTTGCGGGTGTTCTTCGGTGAGCTGCCGCTGCAGCTGGCCAGGGCCGACTACGAGAGCCGGCTGGCCACCTGGGAGCAGTGGCAGCCGGTGGCGATCGAAGCGCAGGGCTGATGACGGGCCGCGAGCATGCCGCCCGCGCCCCGCTCTACGGGGCGGCGCTGTCGGCCGCCGGGCTGCTGTCGTGCGGTGCGGCGGCGTTGATCACGGTGACGTGGGTGGCCGCGTCGCTGTACGTGGCCGCCGCGATCGCGGCCGGCATCGGTGTGGTCGTGACGATGCGGTCGTCGTAGGGCCCGGTGCGCGCGCTACGCGGCGCGCAGGCTGCGTGCGCCCATCACCGCTTCGTAGTGGCCGACCAGCTCGTCGCAGATCGCCGGCCAGGTACGGCCCAGCACGCTCTTGCGCGCGGCCACCGAATACCGGCGGCGTTCGGCGATCAGGTGGTCGACCGACTCCGAGAGCCGGCGCTCGAACTCGTCCACCGGCAACAGGAACCCGGTGCGGTACGGGGCGACCAGGTCACGCGGGCCGCCGGCGTCGGGAGCGATCACCGGCAGACCGGAGGCCATCGCCTCCTGGACCGCCTGACAGAACGTCTCGTGCTCGCCGGGGTGGACGAACACGTCCATGCTGGCGTAGGCCGCCGCCAGCTCGTCGCCGTACCGGGCGCCGGTGAAAACCGCGCGGGGCAGCACCGTTTCGAGCTTCTCGCGGTCCACCCCGTCGCCGACCACGACGAGCTGGAGGTCGTCGCGGCCGTGCAGTGCGGCCAGCCGCTCGACATGCTTCTCCGGCGCCAGCCGCCCGACGAACCCGATGATGGGCTTGCCGTCGGGTGACCAGGACCGGCGCAGCCGCTCGTCGCGCGCCGACGGCGCGAAGCCCGTCACGTCCACCCCGCGGGCCCACTTGTGGACTCGCGGAACATGATGGGCGGCAAGGCTTTCCATCGCCGACGTGGACGGCGCGAGGGTGCGGTCGGCCTTGGCGTGCAGCCGGCGGGTCCAGCTCCACGACGCCTGTGAGAGCACACCGATGCCGTAGCTCTGCGCGAACCCGGCGACATCGGTCTGGAACACCGCCACCGTCGGGATACCGAGGTGGCGCGCGGCGTGCACACCGCCCCAACCGAGCAGCGCCGGCGAGGCCAGATGCACGACGTCGGGATCGAACCCGCGCAGCACCCCGACCATCCGCGGCCGCGGGACACCCAGCGGCAGCGACGTGACCTTCGGGAACATCATCGACGGCACCCGGTGGACGCGGACACCGTCGTGCACCTTGTCGGCGGCCGGCTGACCGCGCGGCGTGTCCGGGGCGATCACCAGGACCTCGTGGCCCGTGCGGCGCAGGTGCTCGATCACCCGGAGCACCGAGTTGGTGACGCCGTTGACATTCGGCAGGAACGATTCGGCGACGATGGCAACGCGCACACGCAGACGGTGACATCGCCAGCTGTCGGCGAGGTTGCGCACAGGGAGATGTCACACGAATTGCCGGTGCGCGGCCAAAAGCGGGCCCCGCACCGTCATCGCGGCGAGGATGGACCCATGCACTGGACCCGTCCCCTGGCCGCGCTCTCGGCGCTCGGGCTGTTGATGACCACCGTCGGATGTACCACGCAGGTCAGTGGCGTGGCCCGGGTCGACCCCACCGCGGCGCCGCTGGCGCTGACCGAGGACGGTTTCGGCGTCGTCGCGGGTTTCGACGACGCCCCCGCCAAGATCGAGATCTACACCGAACCGCAGTGCTCCCACTGCAGCGACCTGCAGTACGACTTCGGCGACGAGCTGGCCTACAACATCACCGTCGGCACCCTTCAGGTCACCTACCGACCGCTGACCTTCCTCGACGACGACTACAACGGATACTCCGCGAAGGTCGCCAACGCGCTGTTCCTGGCCGCCGACGCCGTCGGGGACTCCGCGGCCACCGGCACCCAGCTGCAGCGTTTCGTCTACGAACTGTGGATCAACCAGCAGCCCGGCGGACCCGAGTTCACCGGCGACGAACTGCGCGACATGGCCGCCGATGCGGGCGTCCCCGACGTCGTCGCCGACCACATCGGCACCGACGCCGAGGCCGTCGACGTCGTCGAGATGGACGAGACCAATTTCGACCTGCTGTTCGACATCGATCGCGTCGAGACCGGCACCCCGACCGTGTTCGATCTCAACGCCGGGGAGAAGATCGACATCTACGACGACGCCTGGCTGGCCGACCTGGTCGCCGGCTAGACAGCGACGCGGCGCTTGTCGCGGCGCTCGATCACCACGGTGGCGCCCAGCGCCGCGCCCGCGACCAGCCAGCCGAGCACCGCGATCGAGCCCGCCGGGATGATCGCCAGCGCAGCGTTGCGGTGCTGCACGCGCACCAGATCCGGGTCGTTGGTGTCGTATTCGACGTAGATTCGCATGCCGTCTTCGAGCTCGGACGGATAGAGCACACCCAGTTCCGGGCGGTAGGTGACCCGGTCCGGGGTGACGAACTCGATCGTCGAGCGGCGCTGGCCCGCGTCGAGCACCGTGGCCTCGGCCACCCCGAGGTGACGTTCGATCTGGCGGTCGTTGCGCCACGCGCCGAGCACCAGCAGCACCGACTGCAAGGTGACCAGACACGCGACGGCGACGATGCCGATCCTGATCCGCCGCAGGATCCGCGCGCGGCGCGGCTCGTCAGGCTCACCGTACAGATGCGGGATCGCCAACTGCCACAACGCCTTCAGACGCCGCACCAGATCGCTCACAGTGCAGCCCTGATCGACGCGTGCAACGCCCGCAACGACGACCGGTCCGCCTTGACCTCCAGCACCCGCATCCCGTCGAAATCCTCGTCCAGCGCGTCGGCGAGCTGGCCGGTCTCGATCTGGCGGCTCTCGACGTGATAGGCGCGGCACAGCGCGCCGACGTCGACGTCGTGGGGCGTCCCGAAAATGCGGGAGGACACGTCGGAGAACCGCGGGTCGCCCTGCTCGAGCAGTTCGAAGATGCCGCCGCCGTTGTCGTTGGACACCACGATCGTCAGGTTCCGCGGGGTCGGCTCGGTCGGCCCGATCAGCAGACCCGAGCTGTCGTGCACGAACGTCAGGTCGCCGATCAGCGCGACGGTGCGCCCGCCGCCGCGCTCGTGGGCGAGCGCCGCGCCGATGGCCGTCGACACCGTCCCGTCGATGCCGGCCACCCCGCGGTTCGAGCGCACCTTCACGTCGGCGGTGTTGAAACCCACCAGCGCGATGTCGCGGACCGGGTTCGACGCCCCGAGCACCAACTGGTCGCCGGGGCGCACCGCGTCGGCAACCGCCGCGGCCACGGCGTCGTCGGGGGTGACGTCGACGAAAACGGACACCGGCAGACATTGACGGATGCGCCATCAACCGGGAATAGCTGCATTCATCGTGAGCGGAATTCTGCGCAGCGGTTCACCGGGGTGCGCTGATCGGTGTGGCGCCTCTTACACTGACATCTTTATCCGTCCAACGAAGGACGTGCCGTAGCGCTCGCAGGGGTTCGGTCACACTGGGAGCACAGCCAAGATCGGACGACATCGATGATCATCGGGATACCGAGAGAGTCCCAGCTCGGGGAGACGCGGGTCGCCGCGACCCCGCAGACGGTGGGCCAGCTGATCAAGCTGGGTTACGAGGTGGTTGTGGAGTCCGGCGCCGGGGCGGCGGCGAGCTTCTCCGACGACGCTTACGCGCAGGCCGGCGCCGGGATCGGGTCCACCTACCAGGTGCTGTCTTCCGACGTGGTGTTGAAGGTCAATGCACCGTCGCCGGCCGAGATCGCCGGTCTGCGTGACGGCGCGACCCTGATCAGCCTGATCTCCCCGGCACTCAAGCCGGACCTCCTCGAACAGCTGGCCACCCGGCCGATCACCGTGCTGGCGATGGACGCGGTGCCCCGCATCTCGCGCGCCCAGTCCCTGGACGTGTTGTCGTCGATGGCCAACATCGCCGGCTACCGCGCCGTGGTCGAGGCCGCGCACCGGTTCGGCCGCTTCTTCACCGGGCAGGTGACCGCTGCGGGCAAGGTGCCGCCGGCCAAGGTGCTGGTGGTGGGTGCCGGGGTGGCCGGGTTGGCCGCGATCGGCGCGGCCGGCAGCCTGGGCGCGATCGTGCGGGCCACCGATCCCCGGCCCGAGGTGGCCGATCAGGTTGCCTCCCTGGGCGGGGAGTACCTGGCGGTGGATCCCGCCGCCGCCGAGGTGTCGGCCACCGGTTACGCCAAGGAGATGGGCGAGGACTACAAGGCCCGCGAGGCGGCGCTGTACGCCGAGCAGGCCAAAGACGTCGACATCATCATCACCACCGCGCTGATCCCGGGCAAGCCGGCACCGCGCATCATCACCGCGGAGATGGTCGCGTCGATGAAACCCGGCAGCGTGATCGTCGACATGGCCGCGGCCAACGGAGGCAACGTCGAGGGCACCGTCAAGGATCAGGCCATCGTCACCGACAACGGAGTGACGATAATCGGCTACACCGATCTGGCCGGGCGGCTGCCCGCGCAGGCCTCGCAGCTGTACGGCACCAACCTGGTGAACCTGCTCAAGCTGCTGACCCCGGAGAAGAACGGGCATCTGAGCCTGGACTTCGACGACGTCGTGCAGCGTTCGGTGACCGTCGTGCGCGACGGCACCATCACCTGGCCGCCACCACCGGTACAGGTGTCGGCCGCTCCCGCGGCGACCACTCCCGCGGCACCGGTCGAGCAGAAGCCGGCCAAGAAGCCGATGACCGTCGGCCGCCGCCTGGGTCTGACATTCGCGGTGGCCGCGGTGCTGTTCGCGCTCATCGCGCTCTCGCCCGCGGCGCTGCAGGTGCACCTGACCGTTTTCGCGCTGGCGATCGTGATCGGCTACTACGTCATCGGCAACGTGCACCACGCGCTGCACACCCCGCTGATGTCGGTGACCAACGCGATCTCGGGGATCATCGTCGTCGGAGCGCTCCTGCAGATCGGTCACGATCTGAACTCCGGGGGCGCCCTGATCACCGCGCTGGCGTTCGTCGCGATCCTGCTGGCCAGCATCAACATTTTCGGCGGCTTCGCGGTGACCCGCCGCATGCTCGCGATGTTCTCGAGGAGCTAGCTGATGTTCACCCTGGAAACCGCCGCCACCGCGGCCTACGTGGTCGCCGCGCTGCTGTTCATCCTGGCCCTGGCCGGACTGTCCAAGCACGAAACCGCCCGAGCCGGCATCACGTTCGGGATCGTCGGGATGACCGTCGCGTTGGTCGCGACCATCGCGCTGGCGCTGGCCCGCCACATCGAACCCCTCGGCCTGGCGTTGCTGGTGGTCGCGATGGCCCTCGGCGCGGCGATCGGGCTGTGGCGCGCCAAGCTCGTCGAGATGACCGGGATGCCCGAGTTGATCGCGCTACTGCACTCCTTTGTCGGGTTGGCCGCGGTGGTGGTCGGCTGGAACGGCTACCTGCACGTCGAGGGCGACCCGGGCGGCGCCGAGGCCGCGGCGCTGGCCGGGCAGGGCATGCTCGGCATCCACGCCGCCGAGGTCGTCATCGGTGTGTTCATCGGCGCGGTCACGTTCACGGGGTCGATCGTGGCCAATCTGAAGCTCTCGGCACGCATCAAATCCGCGCCGATGATGCTGCCCGGCAAGAACATCCTCAACGTCGGCGCGCTGGTGCTCTTCGCCGCGCTGACCGTGTGGTTCGTGATCGACCCGCAGCTGTGGGTACTGGCCGCGGTGACCGTGCTGGCGCTGCTGCTGGGCTGGCATCTGGTGGCCTCCATCGGCGGCGGCGACATGCCGGTGGTGGTGTCGATGCTCAACAGCTACTCGGGGTGGGCCGCGGCCGCGGCGGGCTTCCTGCTCGGCAACGACCTGCTGATCGTCACCGGCGCACTGGTCGGCTCCTCGGGCGCCTACCTGTCCTACATCATGTGCAAGGCGATGAACCGCTCCTTCCTGTCGGTGATCGCCGGCGGTTTCGGGATCGAGGCCGGCCCCGCCGAGGACAAGGACTACGGCGAACACCGCGAGATCACCGCCGAGGGCGCGGCCGAACTGCTGGCCTCGGCCAACTCGGTGATCATCACCCCCGGCTACGGCATGGCCGTGGCCCAGGCCCAGTACGGCGTGGCCGAACTGACCCGCAAACTGCGGGAGCGCGGCGTCGAGGTCCGGTTCGGCATCCACCCCGTCGCCGGTCGCCTGCCCGGCCACATGAATGTGCTGCTGGCCGAGGCCAAGGTGCCCTACGACATCGTGCTGGAGATGGACGAGATCAACGACGACTTCGCCGGCACCTCGGTGGTGCTGGTGATCGGCGCGAACGACACCGTGAACCCGGCCGCCTCCGAGGACCCGGGCAGCCCGATCGCCGGCATGCCGGTACTGACCGTCTGGAACGCCGACCACGTCATCGTGTTCAAACGCTCCATGGCGTCCGGCTACGCCGGCGTGCAGAACCCGCTGTTCTTCCGCGAGAACACCCAGATGCTCTTCGGCGACGCCAAAGACCGCGTCGACGCCATCAACGCCGCACTGTCGGTCACCGAAAAAGTCTGATCGGCGAATTGCACCTCCGCACTGTCCGTCGGTTGATCGCATGAAATCAACTGCGCCCTACTCGGATTGAGATCGATCACGGAATTCTGCGACTACGCAAACAGGACAACTGACCATTCGCTTGCCGGATAGTTCGCGACCCGGCCGTCAGTTTCCGGACCGTGCGGTAGCATGGCGGCACCGGGGGCGAAGCAATGGCCCCGTAGTACCACCGCGAACGCGGGTACCTGCATGCACACAGCGTCCACGAGATATTCACCGCACGACGATCTCCACTTCGAGAGCCGCGACCTGGCAGCCACCGAGGATTTCCTGGTGCGGGCCTACACCAAGATGTCCATCAGCGCGGAGGACGGGGAAGATGCGTGCGCCCGCGTCGACCGGCGCTGGCTCGGACCCGTCAGTTTCGACGAATGCCGGCTCGCCTTCCGCATGTCCTACGACGCCGCCCCG
>NZ_LMVQ01000166.1 GCF_001545925.1 Mycobacterium sp. NAZ190054
CATGGTGGCCGCGGTGGCGGGGTCGTTCCTCGGACTGCTCGTCGGTGGTGTGCTGTCGGAGTGGCACTGGCAGGCCATCTTCTGGGTGGGTGTGCCGATCGGGCTCGCCGGGACGGTCTGGAGCCTGTTCGCGCTCGCCGCGCTCGCCGAGACGGACCGGACCGGTCCTCTGGTGGCGGTCGAGCAGGCGATCCTGTCCGGCATCAGCGTCAGCGGCGGACGGGCGCAGACCTACCGCAGGGAGCCTGACGCACGCCCGGTGCCGGACGGCATCTTCGCCACCGACACCGAGATCCCGATCTCGCTGGCCGCCTACGAACGCGCCTTCGAGGCCAAGGTGCGTTGGGAGGCGGGACGATTCGACGGCTCGGACGAACTCGACTTCCCCCCGCGCTACCGCGTGGGCCCCGACGGTGCGCTGGCCACCGACTACGAGCTGGTTCCGCTGCCGCGGACCGGCACCGTCTACACCGAGACCACGGTGTACATCCCGGTTCCGGGGCTGCGCACGCCGTACTCGCTGGTGATCGTCGAGCTCGACGGCGTCGGGGTCCGGGCGCTGGTGAAGATCACCGGGGCCGCTCCCGGCTCGGTCGGGATCGGTGACCGGGGCCGGCTGGTGCTCCGCCGGGTGGCGGTGCGGTCGGGGGTTCCCGACTACGGCTACGCGTTCGAACCCGACCGGGTCGACGCGCGGACCAGGGGAGCGGCGTGAGAAGGGTCGCAATCGTCGGCGCCGGGATGACGCCGTTCGCCGAGCACTTCGCGCTCGGCATCAAAGACCTGCTGCCGATGGCGTATTCCGCGTGTGCCGGCACGGTCGACAAGGGGCTGTCCAAGTCGGACCTGCAGGCGGCGTGGTTCGGCGCGATGGGCACCGCCGACGGCTTCCCGTCCGGGATCCTGGCCGACTCGCTGGGCCTGCCGGACCTGCCGGTCACCCGGGTCGAGAACTCGTGTGCGACCGGTCATGACGCGATCCGCAACGCGCTGTTCGCCGTGGCCTCGGGAGCTTACGACGTGGCTTTGGTGATGGGCGCGGACAAGCTGCGCGACACCACGAGCGCGGAGATGCTGTGGGAATGGGAGGCCATGGCGCGCGACATGGCCTGGGATTACCCGCTCGGTTTGGTGGCGCCGGCAGGATTTGCCTTGCATGTTCGCCGATATCTCCACGAATCTCCGGCAACTGAAGAACACTTAGCCATGGTGGCGGTCAAGAACCACCGGCATGGAGTGAACAACCCCAAGGCGCGGTTGCGCTTTGAGATCACGATGGAGCAGGCCCTGAACGCACCGACGGTGGTGACCCCGTTCCGGTTGTACGACTGCGCGCCGCAGAGTGACGGTGCCGCAGCGCTGGTGATCGCCGCGGAGGATGTCGTCGATCGGTTCACCGACCGGCCGGTTTGGGTCAGTGGGGTCGGGATCGGGCTGGATTCGGTGATGCACCAGCACAAGCCGGACATGACCACGTTCCCGGCGACCACCAGGGCCGCCAGGCAGGCTTACGCGATGGCAGGCAAGACCCCCGCCGACGTGGACGTCGCCGAGGTGTACGACTTCCTGACCGGGATCGAGCTGATGAGTTACGAGGACCTGGGCTTCGCCGAAAGGCTGGGCGGCTACAAACTTCTGGAGACCGAGGTGACCAGCGTCGGCGGCGCACTGCCGGTCAATCCGAGCGGCGGTCTGAAGGCCAAGGGGCACCCGCCGGGCGCCACCGGTGTCGCGCAATGCGTCGAACTGTTCGCCCAACTGCGTGGCGAGGCGGTCAACCAGGTCGACGGCGCCCGGACCGCGCTCGCGCACACGGTCGGTGGTCCGACGGCGGTGTCGGCGGTGACGATCCTGGAGGGTCCCGATGGCGGTTAAGGGACCGGAGCGCTGGTCGACGGGCATCTCGCTGCCGAACGGTCTGTCGGGTGCGATGCAGGCCGTCGGAGGTTTCTTCTCGATGGCGCTGGACGCGGTGCGTTATGTGTTCGTGCGGCCGTTCCAGTGGCGAGAGTTCCTGGAGCAGTCGTGGTTCGTCGCGCGGGTGTCGATGGCGCCGACACTGCTGGTGGCGATTCCGTTCACGGTGCTGGTGTCGTTCACGCTGAACATCCTGCTGCGTGAATTGGGCGCCGCGGATCTGTCCGGTGCGGGTGCGGCGTTCGGCGCGGTGACGCAGGTGGGTCCGCTGGTCACGGTGTTGATCGTGGCCGGCGCCGGGGCGACGGCGATGTGTGCCGATCTGGGCTCGCGCACGATTCGCGAGGAGATCGACGCGATGGAGGTGCTGGGCATCAACCCGGTGCAGCGTCTGGTCACCCCGCGGATGCTGGCCTCAGGTCTGGTGGCGCTGCTGCTCAACAGCCTGGTGGTGATCATCGGGATCCTGGGCGGCTACTTCTTCTCGATCTTCGTCCAGGACGTGAACCCCGGTGCGTTCGCGGCGGGCATCACGTTGTTGACCGGGGTGCCCGAGGTGATCATCTCGTGCGTCAAGGCGGCGTTGTTCGGTCTGATCGCGGGGTTGGTGGCGTGTTACCGCGGGTTGACCATCACCGGCGGAGGTGCCAAGGCGGTGGGTAACGCGGTCAACGAGACCGTGGTGTACGCCTTCATGGCGTTGTTCGTGATCAATGTGGTGGTCACCGCCATCGGTATCCGGATGACGACGGGATAGCGGGATGAGTACTTCGACGATCCTGCGGTCGCGGTTCCCGCGGCTGGTCAGCTACGCGGGCCGACCGGTGGCCGTGCTGTCGCGCATCGGTGACCACACGTTGTTCTACGGCCGGGCGATGGCAGGTGTGCCGCACGCGGCGGTGCACTTCCGCAAGGAGATCATCCGGTTGATCGCCGAGATCTCCATGGGCGCAGGAACCTTGGCGATGATCGGCGGCACCGTGGTGATCGTCGGATTCTTGACCTTGGCGGCCGGCGGAACGCTGGCGATCCAGGGCTACTCCTCACTGGGCGACATCGGAATCGAGGCGCTGACGGGGTTCCTGGCCGCGTTCATCAACGTGCGAATCGCTGCTCCGGTGGTGGCCGGCATCGGCTTGGCCGCCACGTTCGGCGCCGGGGTGACCGCGCAATTGGGCGCGATGCGGATCAACGAGGAGATCGACGCGCTGGAATCCATGGGGATCCGGCCGGTGGAGTATCTGGTGTCCACGCGCATCGTGGCGGGCATGGTGGCGATCACGCCGCTGTACTCGATCGCGGTGATCCTGTCGTTCTTGGCCTCGCAGTTCACCACGGTGGTGTTGTTCGGTCAGTCCGGTGGGCTCTACGACCACTATTTCGACACCTTCCTGAATCCGATCGATCTACTGTGGTCGTTCCTGCAGGCGGTGCTGATGGCCATCGCGATCCTGTTGGTGCACACCTACTTCGGCTACTTCGCCTCCGGCGGACCTTCGGGTGTGGGCGCGGCGGTGGGCAACGCGGTCCGGACTTCGTTGGTCGTGGTGGTCTCGGTGACCCTGTTGGTGTCGCTGTCGATCTACGGTTCCAACGGCAACTTCAACCTGTCGGGCTAGGGAGACGAGTTGAGCAGAAATCTCGCCCGGCCCCTGGCCGGACTCGGACTGGTCGTCGCTGTCGTCGTCGTGCTCGCGGTCTCGGTCGGACTGTTTGCCGGAAAGTTCACCGAAACCGTTCCCGTCACGGTCATCTCGGACCGCGCCGGTCTGGTGATGAACCCGGACGCCAAGGTCAAGATGCGCGGCGTGCAGGTCGGCAGCGTCCGGTCGATCGACTACCGGCCGGACGGCAAGGCCATGCTGCAGCTGGACATGGATCCGTCGCAGATGCACCTGATCCCGGCCAACGTCCAAGTCGACATCGCATCCTCGACCGTCTTCGGGGCGAAGTTCGTCCAGCTCGAAGCCCCGCAGAATCCGGCCGGAGCGTTGCAGAAGGGCCAGGTGCTCGAGGGGGACCACGTCACCGTCGAGGTCAACACCGTGTTCCAGCAACTCGTGCGGGTGCTCGACGCGGTGGAGCCCACCAAACTCAATGAAACGCTCGGCGCCCTGTCGCAGGCGTTCAGCGGACGCGGCGAGAAGTTCGGCCAGACGCTGTCGGACTTCAACGCGCTGCTGGCCGAGCTCGAGCCGAGCCTGCCCAACCTGTCCCGCGACATCGAAGCCGCGGTGCCCACCCTCCAGGCTTACGGCGACGCGTCTCCCGATCTCGTCTCGACGGTCGAGAACTTCACGACGCTGGGTAATTCCATCGTCGACGAACAGGACAACCTGGACCGGTTCCTGGTCAGCTCGACCGGTCTGGCCGACCTCGGCAACGAGGTCGTCGGCGGGAACCGCGAGGCGCTCGCCGACGTGGCCGAGGTGCTGGTGCCCACCACAGAGCTGCTGCACGCCTACCGCAAGTCGCTGTGGTGCGGTGTCGGCGGTCTGGTGCCCTTCGCCCAGTCGCCGCCGCAGTTCTCCGGCGTCATCGTCTCGGCCGGTCTGACGCTGGGTGTGGAACGCTACCGCTATCCGCGTGACCTCCCGAAGGTCGCGGCGAAGAGCGGTGGGCGTGACTACTGCGCCGAACTCGGTCTGCCCGAGATGCCCGCCGAATTCGTGCCGCCGCTGATCGTCGGTGACGTCGGCTCGAACCCGGCGCAGTACGGCAACGCGGGCATCCTGCTGAACTCCGAAGGCCTGAAAAACTGGCTGTTCGGCCCGCTGGACGGCCCCCCGCGCAACACCGCACAGATCGGACAGCCCGGATGACGCGCTCGACGGCGACCCTGATCAAGTTCACCGTCTTCGGTGTGGTGATGGTCATGCTCACCGCGTTCCTGTTCCTGGTGTTCAGCGACACCAGAACCGGTGCGGCGTACGAGTACTCGGCCGTGTTCAAGGATGCGTCACGGCTGAAGTCCGGCGACACCGTGCGCATCGCGGGTATCCGGGTCGGCACCGTCAAAGACGTGGAACTGCAGGCCGATCGAAGCGTGCTGGTGAGGTTCGACGCCGACCGCGGCACCAGGCTGACCACCGGTACGAATGCCGCGATCCGCTACCTGAACCTGGTCGGGGACCGCTACCTGGAGCTCGTCGACACCCCCGACTCGAACCAGATCCTGCCGGCAGGAGCGCAGATCCCGGAGCAACGCACCGCTCCGGCGCTGGACCTGGACGTGCTGCTCGGCGGTCTGCGCCCCGTGATCCAAGGGCTCAATCCCAAGGACGTCAACGCACTGACCTCGTCGCTTGTCCAGATCCTGCAGGGCCAGGGCGGCACGCTGGATTCGCTGTTCGCCAAGTCCTCGTCGTTCACGAACACGCTGGCCGACAACAACCAGGTCATCGAGCAACTCATCGACGATCTGCGCCGGGTGCTGGACACCCTCGCCGAGGACGGCGAGGAGTTCTCCGGATCGATCGACAAACTGGAGCAACTCGTCAGCGGGCTGTCCGCTGACCGCGATCCGATCGGCACCGCGATCACCGCCCTCGACAACGGCACGGCCTCGATCGCCGACCTGCTCACCCGGGGCCGCGCGCCGTTGAACAACACCATCGACGAGTTCAGCCGTCTGACCCCGCTGATCGACAACGACCTGGACCGTCTGGACGCCACGCTCCAGCGGCTGCCGGAGATCTACCGCAAGCTGGCCCGCGTCGGCTCGTACGGCGCCTGGTTCCCGTACTACATCTGCGGGATCTCGTTCCGCGCAAGCGACCTCGAAGGGCGCACCGTGGTCTTCCCCTGGATCAAGCAAGACGAGGGAAGGTGTGTGGACGAGTAGATGCTGAAATACCGCGGTTCCCAACTCGTCAGGGCGGGCTTCATCGGCGTCGTCCTGATCATCCTCGTCATCGCTGTCGGCCTGCAGCCCGAACGGCTGCTGTCCTGGGCGACGGCCGTGCGCTACCAGGCCCTGTTCACCGAAGCCGGAGGTCTGAGCGTCGGTAACGACGTCACCGTGTCCGGGATCAAAGTCGGATCGGTTTCGTCGATCCAGCTCGAAAACGGCGATGCGCTGGTCGGCTTCACGATCGACAGCAAGTACGCGCTGGGCTCGGACACCACCGCCCACATCCGCACCGGAACCCTGCTCGGCGAACGCGTTCTCGCGCTCGACTCCGCAGGCGACGGCACGCTGGACCCGCAGCGGGTCATCCCGACCACCCGGACGTCGTCGCCGTACTCGCTGACCGATGCGGTCAGCGAACTCACCGCCAACACCCGCGACACCGACACCGAGCAGCTCAACCAGTCCCTGGATGTGCTGGCACAGACGCTCGACCAGATCGCCCCGCAACTGGGACCGACGTTCGACGGGCTGTCCCGGTTGTCGCAGTCGCTGAACAACCGCAACGAGAGCCTGGCCGAGCTGCTGCGCACCGCCGGTGAGGTGACCGGGATCTTCTCCGAACGCAGCAAGCAGGTCAACACGCTCATCCTCAACGCCAACGATCTGGTCGCGGTGCTCAACGACCGCCGGTACGCGATCTCCAGCCTGCTCGCCAACATCTCGACGGTGTCCCAACAGCTTTCGGGCGTGGTGGCCGACAACGAGGCCGAACTCGCGCCGGCGCTGGAGCGCATCAACAACATCACGCGGATGCTGGAGAAGAACCGGGACAATTTGGCCAAGATGCTGCCCGGTGCGGCCAAGTACTACCTGACCCAGGGCGAGATCGTCTCCAACGGTGCGTATTACAACGCACTGGTCCCCAACATCCAGCCGGCTCAGCTGCTGCAGCCGTTCCTGGACTACGCGTTCGGATTCCGCAACGGTGTCGACATCGGTCAGCCGCCGGACAACGCAGGCCCGCGTGCGCAGCTTCCGTTCCCTGTCAACAGCCTTCCGCAGCCTGGAGACCTCCCCAATGATGGCAACCCGTAAGCGGGTGGTGGCCGGCACCGCAGTGCTGCTGGCCATCCTCCTCGTCGTCGGCGCGGCATTCCTCGTCCGGCAGGTGTTCTTCGGACCCACCACCATCACGGCGTACTTTCCGACCGCGACCGCGATCTATCCCGGCGACGAGGTGCGGGTGTCGGGTGTCGAGGTGGGCACGATCGACAAGATCGAACCCGAGGGCACCCAGACCAAGATGACACTGAAGGTCAAGCGCGGCGTGCCGATCCCCGCCGAGGCCAAGGCCGTCATCGTCGCGCAGAACCTGGTGGCGGCGCGTTACGTGCAGCTCACCCCGGCCTACCGGGACGGCGGTGGTGCCACCATGGCCGACGGCGGCGTGATCCCGAAGGAGCGCACCGCGGTCCCGGTCGAATGGGATGAGGTCAAGACCCAGTTGATGCGGCTGTCCGAGGAACTCGGTCCGCAGGTGGGGGAGTCGGGCACGTCGATCTCGCGATTCGTCGACAGCGCCGCCAATGCGATGGACGGCAACGGCGAGAAGCTACGTGAGACCCTGCGTCAGCTCTCCGGTGCGGCCCGCATCTTCGCCGAGGGCAGTGGCAACATCGCCGACATCATCAAGAACCTGCAGATCTTCGTCACCGCGCTGCGCGACAGCAAGGACCAGATCGTGCTGTTCCAGAACCGGCTTGCGTCGTTGACCAGCGTGGTCAACGACAGCCGCTCGGATCTGGATTCCGCGCTGACCGAGCTGTCCGCGGCGATCGGCGAAGTCCAGCGCTTCGTCGCAGGCAGCCGGGACCAGACGGCCGAACAGATCCGCAGCCTCGGGCAGGTCACCCAGGTACTGGCCGACAACCGCCTCGCGCTGGAGAATGTCCTGCACATCACGCCGAACGCGATCGCGAACTTCGAGAACATCTACTACCCGAACGGCGGGTCGGTCACCGGCGCGTTCGCGTTGTCGAACTTCTCGAACCCCGTGTGGTTCGTGTGCGGCCTCATCGGCGGCGTCGCGAACACCACCGCTCCGGAGACCGCGAAACTGTGCGCCCAATATCTGGGCCCGGCACTGCGATTGGCGAACTTCGGTGGGCTGCCGTTCCCGATCAACGCCTACCTACGGCCCGCGGTCAGCCCGGACCGGGTCATCTACACCGACCCGAAGCTGGCACCCGGTGGTGCGGGCCCGGGAGACGCACCGGAGCCGCCGCCCACCGTGTCCGCCTTCGTCGGGTCGGGTGACGTCGCGCCGCCGCCACCGCTTGACCAGCCGGGGGTAGCCGGACTCGGTCAGCGATCCCTCACCGAAGTCGGTGCCGACCAGCAGGGTGTTCTCGTCTTCCCAGGAC
>NZ_LMVQ01000167.1 GCF_001545925.1 Mycobacterium sp. NAZ190054
TCTTCGAAGCGGCTGACCGGCCGGGCGAAGTCGAACCCGTAGGGCACGATGTTCTCACTCTCGCCACTGCCCAGGCCGAGGATGAATCGCCCGCGGGCGAGGTGGTCGATGGTCAGGGCGGACTGGGTCAGGCGCTCCTCCGGGATGTCCGGCGGCGGGACCGGCGGCTGCCCGTTGATCATCAGCGGGCCCTTGGCGCTGTTCAACAGTGTCGACCAGCCGCCGTTGCCGAGCGTGGCGCCGATGCTGCACGACACCTGGCGACTGCCGGCGCTCCAGCTCGGGAACGACACCGTGCTGTAGACCAGCGTCAACGTGGTGTCCCGCAGCTTGATCGGCGCCAGGTAGGCGTCGGTCATCTTGGTGCACTCGTCCTTGATGAACGTGTCCTGCTCCGGTTCCGGCGGAAGCGCGTCGGGGAACTTCGCGGCCAGGTCGACCGCGCCGGTGACCTCCATCGCGTGCGGCGCCGCGCAGTCGATCGGGATGTCGGTGGGCTGGTTGGTGGCGGGGTCGATGCCCAGGCAGGTGCCCGCGGGCCACACCTTGGACTGGTCGACGTCGGCGACCCGGCCCTGGAATGTCAGCTGCTGGTTGTTCGGACCGGGCAGCTGCAGTCCGCACAGCATCCGGCGCTCACCCGACTGCCGCCAGGCCTTGTCGCCGGACCACAGCATGCTGATGGTGAACCGGGAGTTCGGGTCGAAACGCGCACCGAGATAGCGCTTGACCGCCGCCGAGCACTGCTCCTGGCTGATCTGCTGGATGCGCGCGGGCGACGGCGGCGCGGCATCCGGACCGTACTCGCTGCCCGGGAACGTCCGCATGTCCACCGACTGCGCGACCTCGAACCGGTGGTCACCGGCGCAGTCGACGATCTCGGCGGCATCCGGCGTGCGGTCCGGCCAGTTCAGGCAGTCACCGCTCTTGGCGTGGTCGAACGTGTCGTTGCCGCGGGGGCCCAGCGAGATCGAATTGGCGGTGAGCCCACCCGTCGGGTCGGTCTGTGGGAGGACGGTGATCACCCCGGCGATCAGCAGACCGCCGAGGGCCGTCAACAGCAGGGCGCGCCGCGTCGACGCGGCCTGCAGGCTCCTCCACCAGGGTCCGGGTGTCTCTGACATCCGCTCCATTGTGACAGGCGTGTCTGGTGCTGTGACAAGTGATGCAGTTGTTACGTTATGCGGTTGTGCCGGCTCCCGGGCGGACCCCGTAGGGTTGCGCCCGTGATCGACCTGAAGGTGCTGCGAGAGAATCCGGACGCCGTACGCGCTTCACAGCTGGCCAGGGGCGAGGACCCCGACCTCGTCGACGCGCTCGTCGCCGCCGACACCGCCAGGCGGGCCGCGATCTCGGCCGCCGACAACCTGCGTGCCGAGCAGAAGTCCGCCAGCAAGCTGGTGGGTAAGGCCCCGCCCGAGGAACGGCCCGCGCTGCTCGCCGCGGCCAAGGAGCTCGCCGAGAAGGTCAAGGCCGCCGAAGCCGCGCAGACCGAGGCCGAGCGGACCTACACCGCCGCGCATATGGCGATCTCCAACGTCATCATCGACGGGGTCCCGGCCGGCGGGGAGGACGACTTCGTCGTGCTCGACACCGTCGGCGAGCCGCCGGCTCTCTCCGACCCGAAGGACCATCTCGAGCTCGGGGAGTCGCTCGGCCTGATCGACATGGAGCGCGGCGCCAAGGTGTCGGGCTCGCGCTTCTACTTCCTCACCGGTTTCGGGGCGCTGCTGCAACTGGGCCTGTTCCAGCTCGCGGTGCGCACCGCGACGGAGAACGGCTTCACGCTGATGGTGCCACCGGTGTTGGTGCGACCGGAGATCATGGCGGGCACCGGCTTTCTCGGCGCCCACGCCGAGGAGGTGTACCGGGTGGAGGCCGACGACCTGTATCTGGTCGGCACCTCGGAGGTGCCGCTGGCCGGCTATCACTCCGGCGAGATCCTCGACCTGTCGGGCGGCCCGCTGCGCTACGCCGGCTGGTCGTCGTGCTTCCGCCGCGAGGCGGGCAGTTACGGCAAGGACACCCGCGGCATCATCCGGGTGCACCAGTTCGACAAGGTCGAGGGCTTCGTCTACTGCAGGCCCGAGGACGCCGAGGCCGAGCACGAGCGGCTGCTCGGCTGGCAGCGGCAGATGCTCGGCCTGATCGAGGTGCCCTACCGGGTGATCGACATCGCGGCGGGCGATCTCGGTTCGTCGGCGGCACGCAAGTTCGACTGCGAGGCGTGGGTGCCGACCCAGAAGACCTACCGCGAACTCACCTCGACGTCGAACTGCACGACGTTCCAGGCGCGCCGGCTGTCGGTGCGTTACCGCGACGAGAACGGGAAACCGCAGACCGCCGCCACGCTCAACGGCACGCTGGCCACCACCCGCTGGCTGGTCGCCATCCTGGAGAACCATCAGCGGCCCGACGGCAGCGTGCGCATCCCCGAGGCGCTGGTGCCCTATGTCGGCGTCGACGTGCTGAAGCCGAAAAGCTAACGGGCGTCCAGGAGTTCGTCGAGCACTTCGATGAACTCCTCGGGCCGTGCCGGCGTGCACGCCGGATCGAGCCGCGTCCCGCCGACATCGAACGTCACCAGCGTGGAGCGGCGCAGCCTGTTCATGTCCAGGGGCAGCCAGCGGCGGAAGTCCGACGTGCCCCACAACCGGAAGCGGTGGGTGAACGCGCCGAGCGGCTCGGCGCGGTATCCGCGGATCTCGCGCAGCGGGATGATCTTCGAAGTGCCGGACGGAAAATGGTAGCGGCGCAACGTGACCGCCTCGCGGTCCAGCTGGATGCGGCCGTCGTCGTAGAACCGCGCAGACCCGTTCGCGGACGTCACAACCGCTCCGCCCGCAACTCGTGGCCCTTGGTGGTCAGGCACCGGCCGTTGGACAGGTTCCACTGCCAGCCGTGCAGATTGCACGTCAGCGTGTTGCCTTCCACGACTCCGAATTTCGACAGGTCCGCCTTCAGGTGGGGGCAGCGCCGCTGGATCTCCCAGCCGTCCAGCGTGATCGACGCGCTGTCGTCGTGCGCCTCGGCGAACCAGCCGTCGGCGTAGGCGATCCGCTCGTCGGTCAGGCACTTGAAGAACGTGTAGAGGTACTCGTTGTAACCACCGACCCGCCATGCCGAGAAGCGGGTGGAAAGGAAGATCGTGTTGACCCAGTCCGGCTCACGGTCGCGCAGCACCGTGCGCACCAACTCCGGGGCGATCGCGAATCCGTAGCGGAACTTCTCGTCGGGAATTGCTTCCCGCACAGCACGTTTCGGGAAGTCAATGACTATGGTCTCGGGGCCCAGGCGAAGCTCGACGGGATACCCGATACCGTCGCAGATCTGGTCGGAAGCCAGCATGATCGGCTCGAACAGCTCGCGCAGCGGCTCCAGCAACGACTCTCCGGCCGCAGGCGCCCAGCCGGCCTTCTCGGCGGCCAGCACCGGGGCCATCCGTTCGGCGTAGTCGGCGATGTAGCCGGCCTTGCCGGTGGTGAAGATCGCCAGCACGTCGTCGTCGGGCATCGGGTGGGTAAGTGAATTCAGTTGCGAACCGGTGAAATCGGCTGTCGATCCGGGGATCATCAGCAGACCGCCGTCGTGTCCGTGGGTGCGCATCTGGTCCAGGAAGACGACCTGGTCGGGGAAGATGTTGGCCGGGTCGCCGTGGTCGTCGTTGAGGTCGCGCAACTCGGGATCCAGGAAGCACGGCGGACCCGCCGACGGCACCACCCACGTCGCACCCACCTGCGCGATGTACTGGCGGCACCGGTCCATCTGGCGTTGGCGCTTCTGGGTGCCGAACGCCTCCTTGGCGCGGGCGGGCATGTCGTAGACCATCGGGTACCAGATGGCCCCGGAGTACTGCAGCATGTGGACGTCGACCTGGCCGAAGTCGGCGTGCAGCACGTCGAGATCGACGGGCCGGGCGTCGTTCATGTTGAACGCGACGGTCTCGCCGTCGTCGACCACCAGCCCCGAGTCGCCGATCGGTCCGTCGGCGGGCGCCCGCAAGGCGATGATCATCACGTCCAGATCGCCCTTCGGGCCGCTGACCCGGTGCTTGACCGAGTCGGTGGTCTCGAAGAACCGGTGGAACCCCAGCTTCTCCAGCTCACGGCGCAGGTCCGGCACCGGGAAGTCCGGAAGCAGGACCACGGCGTCCTTGTTGACGTGCTCGCGCAGGTTCTGCGGGTCGAAGTGATCCTTGTGCAGGTGCGACACGTAGAGGTAGTCGACGTCGCCGAGCGCGGCCCAGTCCAGCTCGCTGTTGTCCGGGAACGGGAACCACGAGGCGAAGTACGCGGGGTTCACCCACGGATCGCACAAGATGCTCCCGGCCTTGGTGTCGATGCGGAAGCCGGCGTGGCCGACGCTCGTGACCTGCACAGATACCCCTCCTGCACCCATCTCGGATGCTGTTCGTCCGCCTTGCAGCTTAGCCGGGCGCACGGGGCTCGTCGTTCCACCGAGCGCGGGGGACGGCGATGCGCTCGGGGTCCGGGACGACGCACGTATCCGTCGTCCTGTCTGTGGTGGGGCCGGTCCGGCGCACTACGCTTGCGCCTGTGGAACCGGTATACGGCACAGTCATCCAGCTCGCGCGCCTGGTTTGGCGTGTCCAGGGCCTGAAATTCACCGTCACCGGGATCGAGAACCTGCCCACGACCGGCGGCGCGGTGATCGCGATCAACCACACCAGCTACTTCGACTTCACCTTCGCCGGGCTGCCGGCCTACCGGCAGCATCTCGGGCGCAAAGTCCGGTTCATGGCGAAGAAAGAGGTCTTCGACCACAAGGTGACCGGCCCGATCATGCGCAGCCTGCGCCACATCGAGGTCGACCGCGACAACGGGGCCGCGTCCTTCGAGGAGGCCTGCCGCAAGCTGCGGGAGGGTGAGCTCGTCGGCGTCTACCCCGAGGCGACCATCAGCCGCAGCTTCGAGATCAAGGCGTTCAAGTCGGGAGCCGCGCGGATGGCGATCGCCGCGGGGGTGCCGATCGTGCCGCACATCGTGTGGGGTGCCCAGCGGATCTGGACCAAGGGTCACCCGAAGAACATGTGGCGTCCCAAGGTGCCGATCTTCATCGCGGTCGGTAAGCCCATCGAACCGACCCTGCCCGCGGCCGAGCTGACGACGGTGCTGCACTCGCGGATGCAGCACCTGCTCGAGCAGGTGCAGGACGCCTACGGACCGCATCCGGCGGGCGAGTTCTGGGTGCCGCACCGTCTCGGCGGGGGAGCGCCGACGCTGGCCGAGGCCAACCGGATGGATGCCGAGGAGGCAGCCGCCAAGGCAGCCGCCCGCGGCGGCACCCCGGGGGTGGACACCGGGCCCGCCGAGGCGCCGGGGTAGGCCGCATGGAACCGGTCTTCCGCACACTGGAGATCACGGCTCAGCTGGCGGTCAGGGCCACCGGGACACAGATCACCTTCCGCGGTGTGGAGAACCTCCCCGACCGCGGAGGTGCTGTGGTGGCCATCAACCACACCGGGTACGTGGACTGGCTGCCCGCCGCGCTGGCGGCGACGAGGCGTCGGCGCCGGATGCGCTTCATGATCAAGGCCGAGATGCAGGACGTCCGGATCGTGGCGTGGCTCATCCGTCACACCAAGACCATCCCGGTGGATCGCCGCGCGGGTTCGAGCGCCTACGCCGCGGCCGTCGAGGCGCTTCGCGGCGGCGAGATCGTCGGGGTGTACCCGGAAGCGACCATCAGCCGCAGCTTCGAGCTCAAGGAGTTCAAGTCGGGCGCGGTGCGCATGGCCAAGGAGGCACACGTGCCGATCGTGCCGCTGATCGTGTGGGGCGCCCATCGGATGTGGACCAAGGACCATCCGAGGGCGTTGGGACGCAACAAGATTCCGGTCACGGTGGCGGTGGGCCCGGCGATCGCACCCGACGGCGACCTCGCCGAGCTGGACCGCGTGCTGCGGACCCGGATGACCGAGCTGCTGCACGAGGCGCAGGAGGGTTACCCCCGGCCCCCTGGCGCGTTCTGGGTACCTCACCGCCTGGGCGGTGGGGCACCGACGCCGGAGGAAGCCAAACGTCTGGAGGAGGCCGAGTTGGCAGAGCGGGCACGCAGACGGGCCGAGAAGCGGTGAAGCCGTTGCTGATCGCCACCGACGTGGACGGCACGTTGCTCGACGACGACGAGAAGGTCAGCCCCAGGACCCGCTCGGTGGTCCGTGCCGTGGTGGACTCGGGCGCACAGTTCGTGCTCGCGACCGGGCGGCCGCCGCGGTGGGTGCAGCCGATCGTGGACCAGTTGGGCTTCGCGCCGATGGCGGTGTGCGCCAACGGCGCGGTGATCTACGACCCGGCCAGTGACCGGATCGTCTCGGCGCGAACCCTGTCCGCCGACGCGCTGCGTGAGCTCGCCGAAATCGCCACCCGGGTCATCCCGGGCGCCGGTCTGGCCGTCGAACGCGTGGGTGACAGCGCGCACGACGCCGCCACACCACAGTTCGTCAGCTCGCCGGGTTACGAGCACGCCTGGCTGAACCCGGACAACACCGAGGTGTCGATCGAGGACCTGTTGAGCGCACCGGCGGTGAAACTGCTGATCCGCAAGGCGGGGGCGCGCAGCGCCGACATGGCCGATGCGCTGGCCGCACACATCGGTGTCGAGGGGGACATCACGTACTCCACCAACAACGGCCTCATCGAGGTGGTGCCGCTCGGCATCAGCAAGGCCACCGGCATCGAGGAACTGGCGCGTCCGCTCGGTGTCGAGGCGGCCGACGTGGTCACGTTCGGGGACATGCCCAACGACGTGCCGATGCTGGGCTGGGCCGGCCTGGGTGTGGCGATGGGCAACGCGCACCCCGACGCCGTCGCCGCCGCCGACGAGGTGACCGCCACCAACACCGAGGACGGCGTGGCCCGCGTCCTCGAGCGGTGGTGGCTGTAGGCCCGCCTCCACGGGGATTTCACAGGAAACTCCCAGCACCCTGCGGCCGCGCTGATTTGCCCTGGCATCATGTTCGGGGTGGGGGGAGCCTACGGTCCTGCGGCCGGGTCGACGGCCGCCGTGGACGAGTTCTTCGCAGCAGCCCGCCGGAAACCGGTCGGGTTGCTGATCGAAGGCGAACCCGGCATCGGCAAGACCACGCTGTGGAGCGGTGTCGTCGACCGGGCCGCCGGGGCCGGTTTCGTGGTTCTCGCGGTGCGCGCCGGCCAGGTCGACACGGCGCCGGCACAGGCCGCGGTCGCCGACCTGTTCGGCGCGCTGGACCGGGACATCCTCGCGGCGCTACCCGACGTGCAGCGGCTGGCAGCCGACCGCGTCCTGCTGCGCGAGCACACCACCGGGCGCCCGACCGACGAAAGAGTCACCGCGGCAGCATTGTTGAACGCCGTCCGGATCGCCGGCACCGAGGCGCCGGTGTTGATCGCAGTCGACGACGCGCAATGGCTCGACCCGTCCAGCCGCGCCGTGCTGGCGTTCGTGACGCGCCGGCTCGACGGGCCCGCCGGTGTGGTCGTCACCGAGCGGACAGGCCCGGCAACCGGCGAGCGGGTCACGTCCTGGCTGCAGGTGGGCGCCGGCGTCCCGACCCGGGTGCAGGTCGCTCCGATGAGCCTGGGTGCGTTGCACAGCATGCTGTCGGCCCGGCTGGGCCGGCGGTTCTCGCGGCCCGCGATCGTGCGTATCGCGGAGATGTCCGGCGGTAACCCGCTCTACGCACTGGAGCTCGCGCGGGTGATGGACGTCAACCCGCCGGGTCCGGGGGTGCGGCTGCCGTCGACGCTGGCCGAGTCGGTCCGGCTGCGCGTGGCCGGGCTCGACGACGAGGTGCGCGACGTGCTGCTGGCCGCCGCGTCCGCGACCGTGCCGACGGTCGAACTGATCGCGAAAACCCTTGGGCTGCAGACAGATCAGGTCACGGTACGGCTCGAAGCCGCCGAGGTCGAGGGCGTCGTGGTGATCGAGGGGAACCGGGTACGGTTCACCCATCCGCTGCTGGCCGGCGGGATTCATGACAGCGCCCCGCCGGCGCGTGTGCGGGAGTTGCACCGCAGGCTGGCCGATCTGACGGCACAGCCCGAGCTGCGGGCGCGGCACCTGGCACTGTCGGCCACCGTCGCCGACGCCACCACGCTGGCAGCTTTGGACGCCGCGGCCGAGTCGGCCCGGGCCCGGCCACGCGCAGCCGGACCGACTCG
>NZ_LMVQ01000168.1 GCF_001545925.1 Mycobacterium sp. NAZ190054
CCCTGCCGCCTCACTACGCCCATGACGGCCGCGAAAGATCGGCTGGGCGTTGAGGATGTCGGAGACGCCGACCAGCTCGGCGGTGTACGTCCACGCGCCGTCTTCGCCGAGCTCCTCGGTGTGGTGCTTGACGTAGAACGCCTCGCTGACACCCTCGGTCTCGATGATGACGCCGACCATCGTGTTGCGGCAGTTGGCCAGATGGTCGTTGGCCCAGTGACCCTCAGGGAGCTTCAGCTGCGCCGTCGGCGCGGCGTTGCGCGGCACCTGGCCGGTGACCTCGATGAAGTCGTTAGCGGTGCCGACCGGGTTCCAGAACGCGTCGGTGATGGTGACGTGGTAGTCGGTGTTCTCGTCCTCGAACGCCTCGGCCAGGCGGTCGACCGCCTCCGCGGCGCGCCAGGGCTGATGGGCGTCAAGATCCTCGGCCCAGCGGTCGAGCAGCTGATCGACCTCGACGGAGGAGATCACTGCGGCCACCGACGCAACGGGGTGCCCGACGCGATGATGCGCGAGTTGCTGTTACCGCCCGAGATCGACACCGCGACGTTGACCTCTTGCGCGGGCAGCCCCGACGGCTTCGCGGGGATCGGGCGCGTGAACCACCCTTCGAGCAGCTGGTGCAGGTTGCCCTGCGGCGGCACCACCCCGTAGGCCGAGGCGTTGGCCTGCAATGTCAGATTGTCGTGGCCCAGTGGCGCAAGGTCTTTCAGCTCGTCGAGCATCTCGCGGTGTTCGAGCAACTCCTCGGCGGTCGCCGGCACTTTCGTCGCGTCGAAGACGCGCTTGCCGCTGCCGTCGGAATTGAGCCGGACGATCTGATTGGGCAGCAGCGGCCCGAACTTGACCATCTGCGTCGAGCCCGGGCCCGCGGCGATCTCGAACGTGCCCGGCCCGTAGAGGGTGTACCGGTCCCAGCGCGGCACGGTGCCGATGTTCAGGCGCGGGATGACGCCCGACTGCGTGACCACGCTCGCGTCGCCGAGCGAGAAGAACGTCAGCGATGCTGGTGTACCCTGGCCGATCCACGCGGCCGACGCGTGACCACCGCACCCGCCGCCGCGGAAGCTCGCGCCCAACGGCGTGATCCCGGCGTCGTCGCGCGTCTTGAACGTGGTGATCGACGCCTTGACCCATCCGCGCTTCACGCGGAAGATCCGCGGGTCACCCTCGCCGTCGTTGGCGTCCGGGTCGCCGGCCTCGACGCGGATGTACTCGCCGGGCAGCGGCGGCGGGAAGATCGGCCACGTCTCGACGTGCGTCTCGTGGTAGTTGTTGAACGCGCTCAGCCGGATCGAGCCTCCGGTGACGCGGATCCGCGTGCCGTAGCCATTCCACGAGCCATCGGCGTGGCGGCCCATGCGCACCCAGCCGTCGTCGGCCGCGCCGAACTCCAACATCTTGCCGAGCTGAAACTCCAGCACCTGGTAGTCGGTCTCGGTCTCGCTGAACTCGCCGTCGTCGTACGGCCCAGCGACGAAAGTGCGTCCCTCGGTGCCGATCCGGCGATTCGGGTCATCGCGCCAGCGCAACTGACCTTGTGCCGCGAACACGTATCCGCCGCCCTGGCCGAAGTACCGGATCGGCCAGTTCGGTCCGAGATCGGTGTAGTAGTCGACCTCGAAGTCATCGCGCATCTCGTCATAGGCGAACCCGAACTGCGCGACGTCGTCGAGGCCGCGGAAGAAACCGCCGTCGATGCGCACGGCGATCGTGGTCTCAGCGGTGCACTCGTCGCCGCTGATCGCGACGGGTTCGCGCGGGGGCTTGAACCACCGCGCCGGGCCGTACCAGTAGCCGAACTCGGGCGTCCACCACGAGAAGGTGCCTGTCCGTTCAGGATCGAGTGACCCGAACAGCGTGTTGAGCATCTTGCGCAGCTCAATGCCGTTGCGCGCGTGCACAACGATCGGCAGCTTGATCTCGACGGCCTCGTTGACGACACCGAGGTTCCTGACGCCGTCCTCGTTCGCGCTCTGCTGGTCGATGAACCGCCACCCGGCGATGAGGTCTTCGGGCGGCGACTTCAGCTGCACACACTCCGGCGACAGACCCCAGTCGGGAATCGACGCACCACCGAACAGCTCCAACAGCACCGAGTCGTCCGGCGACCGCAACCGGATAACCGGGTGGCGGCCTTCAAGCAGATGGCGCGCACCCTGCGGCGTGAGCGGGTTGGCCGGGTAACGCTTGGCCGGGTAGGTGTCGGCGATCATCCCTGCCGTCCAGCCGGGCTGTAGACGTGCCACGCGATGTCACGACCGGTGCCGTCCTCGGTGGGCCGGTTGTTGTTGACGGTGATGTTCGTGTCGCCGCCCTTCATCGCGGCCAGACCCTGCTGCGCCGCGGCGCGCGGATCCTTGCTCGACGGCGTTGCGGGTGCGGCCTGGCCCGCCGTGTTCGGCAGCGCGGGCCGAGCGCCGGCGAATCCACCGGCGAGGCGGCCGAACCACGACTTGCCCAGGCTGCCCATCGGGTTGTCGCCGAGCGAGAGAGTTTCCATCAGGCCCGAGACGCCGATGCCGGCCACCTGGCCCAGGTAGGCGACGGTGCGGTTGGCGAGCTGAATGCCGATCTTGGCCGCAGCACCGGCACCCGGGGCGAGCGCGTCGAGTCCGGAGGTGGCCATCATCAGGGCGTCCATCGGCATGCCACCGAGGCCCTGGAATCCGCCGCCGCCGGCCGTCGGGTAGGCCATGCCGCCGGTGCTCAGCGGTGCCGCGCCCGGCATGCCGGTGCCGGGAAGCATGGAGCCCCCGCCGCCGAACGGCAGGCCGAGGATGCCGGGGCCGCCGGGAGCGCCAGGGCCTGCGGGGCCGCTGCTGCCGGGCACGAAGGTGTTCGGCCAGGCGCCCGGACCCTGCATTTTGAGCAGGTTCTCGGCGGTCATCGCCTGCTGGAACGGCGTCGCCAGATGCGCGGCCGGCGCGTACTGGGTGCCACCAGCGGCCTCCCAGCTCGACGGCGAGAACTGCAGCCCGCCCGAGTAGCCGTTACCGGTGTTGATCCCCCAGTTGCCCGAGGATTCCTTCTGCGCGATCGCGTTCCAGTCGGCAGACCACGGCGGCTGCAGCGCGGCCGGGCCCATGGCCGACGGGCCACCGAACATCAGCGGACCTGGCGCGGCACCCATCCGCATCCCGTGCGCGGCCCCCCCGCTGCCGTAACCGCCAGCCGCGGCCATCATGCCGATCAGGCCGCTGCCCTCGTCGGGCCGGCCGCCGGCGAGCGCCTGCAGCGCGGTGAGCAACGGAGCGAAGAACAGGTTGCCGACGAACTTCACCGCGTTCTCGGCCAGGCCGGGCAGGCCCTTGGAGATGCCGAAGTCCTGATCGAGCTGCGCGCCGAGCTGGCCGCCGATGCCGCTGAGGTCGGACTGCGCCGACGAGCCGAAGCTCTCGACCGCGACGTTCTGCACACCCGACTGGTACGGGTGAGCCCCCAGCGGCATGTAGTTGCCCGAGGCTGGTTCGCCGGGCCGCACCCGGGCGTGGATGTGGTCCATATGGTTCTGTGTCGGAGAACCGCGGTCGGCCATCGGCCGGATCTCGCCCGAGGGATCCCACTGGGCCTGACGCCACAGGTTGTATTGCAGACCAAAGGCTTCCGAGTTCTGCAGCAGCCACCGGTTGAGCTGATCGCCCAGCATCCGGTTGTTGCCGACCATGATGTCGAGCGCCTCACCGGAAGAATGCTCGCCGAAGGAGTCCCGACGGCCCACGTCGGCGTTGACCTGGACGCCCGGGAACATCTGCTGCAGAACACGTTGGAGCTGAGCCGCGTTCGGCGTCAGGCCTTCGGGCGTCTTGGCGCCGCGGCCACCGCCGCCGGTGCCGGCCGCGGCTGTGCGCTCCTGCAGATCGCGGCGGTACTGCTCACCCGGATCGAACCCCGATGTCAGGTGACCCGCCGCACCGTTCCACCAGTCGCCGGGGCGGCCGGACGGGAGGCCGAAGCCGCCGGGAGGAGCTCCCGGGATGCCGGCCGTCGCGCCAGCGGGGGGCGCGAAACTGCCACCGCCCCCGGAGAAGCCGCCAGCGTTGCCGCCTGAGCCGCCACCGAAGTCGGGAATCTGTGGGATGTCGGCGACGCCCGGAATTTTGTTGAAGAGCTCGATGCCCTCGCGGACCGGGTCGAACATCCTGTTGAGCGCGTCGCGCACCCTGTTGAAGGCTGCGACGCCCCATTCGCCGATCCGGCTGAAAAGGTCAGGCAGAGCAGACATGTCGCCCGACATGAGGCGGAAGACATCGACCAGTAGCCCGCCGCCCTCGACGAGCACGGGCATGATCTCGGCGAGCGTGTTGAAGCCGTCAACCAGCGTGGGCAGCAGCTCGGCGCCGACGGGTGCGAGCGCCATGAACGCCCGCCCGACGTCCCACGCGATCTGGCCGATCATGTTGAGCGCTTCCAGGCCCTGGCTGAGCCAGCGCTGCAGGTCGCCCGACGCGCGGGCTTCGGCGATGAACGTAGCGAACGACTGCGCGGCTTGCGCTGCGGCTGTCGCCAACTGAGGGAGCACACCGGAGCCGACAGCCATGATGTCGGCGAGCGCCTGGGTGAGCGGCGCGGCGGCCGGGGCCAGCTGCTGGAACGACGCGGCGACGTTGTTGAGGAACTCCTGAATCGCGCCCGAGGTGCCCGGGGTCATCAGCTGGCTGGTCACGCCGGCGAACATCTGATTGAACGCACTCGCCACACCGGTGGTCATCTGCTGGATCGCCGGGAGGAACGCGTTGGCCAACTGGTTCAGTTGCGGCCCGACGCCGTCGAAGAACGCGTCTTGCGTCGCGTTCTTCAGGTTGGTCAGCGCAGGCATCATGTTCTGGATCGACAGCATGAATTGCTGTGCGCTGGGCGCCAATTCACGCAGCGACTCGGCGAACTTCTCCGGGTCGCCCATGTTGGAGAATGCGTCATCGAGGCCGACCGTGGCCAGCTTGATCGTGCCGAACGCCGCGCCGATAGCGCCGATCGCGCCAGGCAGAAGCCACAGCGACTGCGCTGCCATTGCCGCCGCACCCGCGAGCTGCGTGAGGCCGACGGCCGCTGTGGCGATGACGACCGGGCCGCCAACCCTCCCCAGCGCTGCAATGCCTTGGCCGACCTCGATAAGGGTTCCCAGAAGGCCCTGCGAATTGCTCTGCAGCTTGCGCAGATTCTCCGCATGGTCGCGGTGCGCTTGGCCCGCCGACCGGGTGGCCGACAGTTCGGCACGCCGCGCTGTCGCCAAACGCTCGGACTGCTGAATGAGCTTGACCCGGTCCGTCTCCCCTGACCGCACCAGTGCGTCGTAGCGCTCCTGCTCAATCCGCACCCGCCCCGTTGCGTCGGCAACGCGACTGAACGACCGCTCCATGGCTACGGCCGATTTATCAGCCGCCTTCTGGGCTCGATCGAACCCGGCGCCGAGGTTGCGCTGCACTGTGTCACCAGTTGTGCGGCTGGCCTGATCCCAGTGCGAGTGCGCCTGGCGAGCGGCGGTGAGCGCTGAGCGCTCGTTGAGCCGGGTGACGACGTCGAGTTCCACCGCCATTGTCAGCTCACCGCCTTTCGCTGCTTGCGTGTCATCTCTTCGCGCGCCTTGTAGTGCCGTTCGCGCCGGAACCTCTCGCGCTCGCTCTGCGCGTGCTGCTGAGCCGGCGAGTAGATGAGCTCGGGCTCGTAGTCGCGGCCGTCGGCGCGCGAAAGCGCGATCTCATTGGCCGTGCGCGCCGCCACGTACTGGTCGATGCACCAGTCACCGCCGCGCAGCGCGGTCTTGAATGCCGATCGGTCGTCGAGGTGTTCGATCAGGTCGATCAGCTCGTTGCTCGACATCTCCCCGCGGTGCCATTCGCCGATGCAGCGGTGGTGAACCGCGGAGAGGTCGTAGCGGATCTCAGTCGGAAACTTCCGCCACGTCGGCAGAACCGCCCTCACTTTTGGGATCGGACTGCTCACGCTCCTGCACGCGACGCTGCAACTCCATGAACATTTTCACGAAGACGCTCGACTTACCCTTGGCTGCCTTGAATTTCGCGAACTGCTCATCACCAAGCAGAGCCTCGGTCAGCTGCACGTTCGCCGGCGGGGAGACCCGTTCACCGCCCTTCTCGTAGGGCATCTTGTAACCACCCGGGGCCGTGCGCTCGGGGTGAATGCGCCGGGTCACCTTGCCGTCGTCGTCGACGGTCTCTTCGGTGTAGCCGGGGATCGTCACGTCGGGGAAGCGGTCGCAGCTGTTGAGCATGTGCTGCACCGCGTCGAGGCGTTCCTGCTGATCGTCGTCGAGCTCCTCGTACACCGGGACGGGGAACTGCTCGCCGTTGGGCGCGACGTAGATGTCGTCGGCGAAAAAGCTGTCGTGCTCGACCGCTTGGTCGTGCGCGTCCTGCGGCGCCTGCTCGCGCTTGGCGGCGGCAGATTCGATGAGATCCATTCGGGGGCTGTCCTTTCGGGGGCGTGGGGGCGGCTGGGGGCATGCGAGACTCGCCGGACGCGCGCCGCCCCCAGGTGGCACACGTCCGGCGAGGGATCGAGGGTTAGGTGATGGTCACCGCGGCCGAGGGCTCCGAGGTCGTCGACTGGCCGCTCTGCGCCGTCGCGACGACACGGAACTGGGTCGAGCCCGCCGAAAGGCCGGTGAACTCCGCGGTGATCTGCGTGCTCGTCGCCGAGGTTTCGGTCGGCGCGCCCGCCGACTCCCACGCGCCCGCACCCACCTTTTTCTCGTAGGCGTAGGTGAAGTCGTCCGGCGGCGGGTCGTTCTGCAGCATCGGGATGACGAACACCACCGTGGCGGCACCCGCGGCGCCGGCTGTGGCCACCGGTGCGGCCGAGAACACCGGAGCGCCGCCGAGTCCACGCCAGCCCGCACCCTCGGGCACGATGTAGAACGGCGTGTCGGCGAACGGGCACGGCAGCGCGCCCCATGTCGTCGGCAGCTCGAACTGGTTCTTGCGCGAGGCCTGCGTTTTGCCCGTGTTCTTGCGGCCCACCCGCGGGAAGATCACGGCCAGGCGCTTGTCGCCGTCCTCCAGCAGCGCGATGATCTGGCGCTCGACGCGGGTCGGCTCCATCGGGGCGGCCGACACGTAGCCCACCGAGCCGATGTCGCGGACGTTGACCAGCGGCTTGTTGTGCCGCAGCCTCTCGGTGACGTCGTTGACCTCCTGGTAGGTCACCGACAGCTCGTCGTCCTGAGCGGTCTCGTTCCATCGCACCGCGCGGATCGACTGACCCGAGCGCACCGCCTGGGTGTCGAAGTCCGGGGAGAACTCCCAGCCGTCATCGTTGATCAGGCCCGGATCCCACCACTGGCCGCCGGGGAAGTCGGGATCGTGCAGATCGTCGCGGTAGAGCCCGTCACCGGCGAACGGGGTGAAGAAATCACGCCCCAGCTCGTCGTCGTGCACGGTGCCCATCACCGGGTCGCACAGGTTGGTCAGGCCGCCCATGTAGTCGCGGACCAGGGTGTTGGTGACGATGCCCTGGAAGATCGCGAGCGGGTTGGTGGAGATTCCGTGAGTGTTCTTCCACGGAACTCCGGTGCTTGGCAGGGTCATTCGGGTTTCCTTTCTCCAGAATTGCCCTGCACCCGTAAAGGCAAGGCGGGCAACGAAAAACCCCGGCACCGGTGGCCGGGGTCGAATGTGGGTTGGACTAGGTGAGACGTCCGGTGATCGCGTAGCGACCGATGAACCGGGTGAGGTCGTCGCTGTACCACGACTCGTGGGGGCGCAGCGACTGCACGACCTCGTCGAAGTACGCGATCCGGCCGTCGGCGAGCGTGATGCGCTCCTGCGCAGCCAGCGGCGGGCCGAGCGACAGGATCAGGTCGTCGGCGGCGAAGGCGTACCGCTTGGCCTCCCAGTAGTCGGGGTGGAAGGTGTGCACCGAGTAGATGCCGCGATCGCTGATCTTGGTGTTCACGCCCGACGCGGCGTCGGTGACCATGAACCACGGAACCGTCTCCCCCGATGGGCGCCGGTAGTCGGCGGTCCCGTCGAGCGCGTCGAGCACGGTGATCAGCGCCTCGACGCCATCAGGCGCCGAGCGGCCCAGCGTCATCAGTCGGCCTCGATCAGTTCCTCGGTGCCGCCGTAATGCGCCGCGGTGCGGGCGCGTACGGCGAACTCCGGCGACGAACCACCTTGTCCGCGCGGCCCGTTCTGGCCGGTGCCGTTCTCGATCATGTTCGCCTTCGGGTCGTCGTTCTTCACCCGCCAGGCCGGCATGCCGTTCACGGTGCGCTGACGGTCCTCGACGTGCCACGCGCCGGCGTAGCGGCCCTCGTCGACCGGCGAGTAGTCCACCGCGGTGTCCTTGACCCGCTCGGCGAACTCGCGGCCGCGAACCTTCACCTCGTTCTGCTGCTTGGCCTGCACGAGGATCTCGCGCTCGATCTCGGTGAGCGAGACGTTGAACTCGACGGATGCCGACATCGCTACCCCTGCTCCCACTTCGCGGTGCACCACACCTGCACGGCCTCACCGTCCACGCGCTCGACGACGGCCGGGCCCTGCATCTCGTAGACCCGGGCGTTGAACTCGATCGCGTCCTTGGGCAACATGCCCGCGGCGTCGTCGTCGACCGGCAGGAACACCCACGCGATCTCCGCGTTGACCGTCGCGAGGTCGAGATTCTCTACGGGGCGCTGGATCTCGACGTGGCAGCCGGTCTTGGTGAGGCGCTGATCGTCGGCCGCCGGCGGATCGGTCGGCAGCCGCCGCGTGGTCCGCTCGGGCCGCTTGAGCAGCACCACGGTGTCGCCGCCGGGTGTGTCCCACCACATCAGTAATCACACTTCGGGAAGTGGCCACGGGGTGCGGCCCGCAACGAGATCCCGAGCATACGGCGGTGCCGATCGGTGATGAACTTCTCGATCACGCCACGGTCGAGGGTGTATGAGCGCGAGCTGTGCGCCGTGCGCTTCTCGGCCTGCGAGAACGGGCCGAGGTCGCCGTACATCAGCGTGTCGCGCGCCACTTCGAACGAGACGACCCGCGCGGCTTGATCGTCGTCGGCCAGGTCCGGCTTGCGCTCCCGGATCCAGTCGGCGACGAGATCGAGCAGCGCCGTCGCCACCGGGTCAGACGACCAGTCGGGTCGCTTGGCCCAGGTGGCGAACGTCGCTACATCGAGAAAGGCTGCCATCAGCCCTCGGCGTCACCCTCGGTGCGTGGGCGAGCCTTCGGGCGTTCGGCCGGCGCCGGTGCCGCCTTGACGCGACCGGCCTCGACCAACGGTGCCGCGGCCTTGTCGTCGAGCTCGACCACGGTGCCCGGCCGCGAAAAATGCTTCACGGCAGCGTTCTTGCCCTCGCCGACAGTGACGGCGATCGGCTTGACCACGGTGTACTTGGCCATCTCAGTCCTCCGATCCGGCGTCGGGATCGTCCTCGACGGCGTTGATCAGCGCCCAGAGGTCGTCCTTGTTCATCCGCTTGAGCTCGGCCTCGGAGTACTCGCTGCCGTCGTCCTTGACGACGTTGGCCAGCACCCACGCGATGAGGACGTCCTTGGTGGCGTCGGCGTCCGGCTTGCTGCCGTCGGTACCGCCGAGCTCCTCGGTCGATTCCGCTGCCGCGGAACCGATCTCCTCCACCAGGCCGCTGGACACGAAGTGCTCGGCCTGCTCGTCGGACAGCCACGCGATGCGGTCACCCTCGTAGCGATGTTGGTTCTTGCCCTCCTGGTCCTTGGCGATGACACAGGGGGCGATCACCAGGTAGCTCATGCCGACACCCCGGTGATCTTCCAAGCCGCACGCGGCTCGGTGACGACCGGCACGGTGATACGCCGAGCGCGCACGCGCCAGCGATCGTTGTCGTCGTCACGGATCGTCTTGACCTGCGTCATGCCGACCGGACGCCCGCCCGGGCCGGTGGCCCGCACGTAGCCGGGAGCCGGCAGCAGCTCGTCGACGAATTCGCCGAGGCGGCTGGAGTCGAGCACCATGGCTGAGTTGGTGATCGGCGCGACGGGGCTGGTGACCCACGTCAGGCCGCCAGTGCGCTTGACGTACGGGCTGTTCAGGCCCGCCTGGACCGGCGAGTTGTTGATGCCCGCCGTCTCGCGTGAGAACAGCGCCATCAGCTTCTCGTCGGACGCCACCGCGGCGAACACGTCGAGGTCGACCCAGATGGTGTCGGGCATGAGGCCGATCTTGAGCTTCTGCAGCTGAGCCACGGCCTTGAGCACGTCGCGCAGGATGTTCGGCGTGCCGGACGTCCACACCGCCGCGGCTGCGGTGCTCTGGGTGACCTGCGAGTTGATCGCCGACATCGCGATGCCGTCGATCTTCAGGACGCTGGAGTTGACCAGCTTGACCAGGGCCCGGCGAACCGGGTTGTTGCGGCGGCGGTTCACCGATTCGTCGGTGATCTCCGCGTCCTGGCCCCACTTGACCGTGCTCGCGAGCTGCAGCTCGCCCGCGCTGATCGGGGTGAGCGGGTACTCACCGCCAGGCGCGATCGCCCGCGGCTCTCGGTCGGCGTAGATGTCCTCGTCCTGCTCGTACTCCACCGCGCCGGACTCGGTGTAGGACTGGCCGGTCAGCAGCTTGTCGCTGACGAGCTGCTCCTGCTCGATGGTGCGCATCGCGCGCGCCACCAGCGGGGTGTCCTTGAGGAACCGGTTGGTCGAGATGATGTCGCCCGAGATGGTGGGCGGTCCCGGGGGGTAGGTCTCACTTGCCATTTGCGTTGTCTCGCTTTCTGTTTACCGGGCCGCCCGCGTCAGCGGAACGTCTTGGCGATGACCTTGTTGGATGCGGCGTCGGCCAGTGCGAGGCCGATGATGGTGCCCGCGGCGGGCTCTGCGCCGGCAGCCGCGACAGCGCCGCTGGCAGCGGTGACGAGCAGATCACCCTCGCCGACGGTGCCGGTGCTGGTCAGCTCGTGAACGGCGGGGCCGATCACGACGACCTTTTCACCGCTGGCAGCGTCGGTCGCAGCGATGCCGGCGAAGGCGGCGCTTGCACCGGCCGACGGCGCGACGGTCTGCTGACCGGAGACCACCAGGGCCTGACCGGCGGTGATGGCCGCCGACGCCGTGAGGGTGACCTCGACGCCGGGCTTGAAGATGGGGGTGTAATCGGCCATCTCAGAGGTCCTTTCCGTACTCGACGCCCGTCACCATGGCGAACATCTCGGTCTTGTCCTTGTCTTCGGGCGAGTTCTCCGAGCTCACCCCGTGGCCGATCTCTTCGACCGGCATGCGGTTCTCGGGCAGCGTGGCCAGCAGCGCGAGGGCCTGGTCGCGACCGTCGCCGTCGAGAGACTCGCGCCAGGTCTTGGCGTTGGCCGGGCTGATCTTGCCCTTGGAGACCGCCTCGGCGATCACCGCGTCGTTGGCCTCACGCACCTGCTGGGCGCGGGCCTCGGCGCCGGCGGTGGCGTCGGCGACCAGCTTGTCGCGAACGTCCTTGTCCATCACGGTCAGACCGAACTTTTCGGCCGCCTTGGTGATGTCCTCGGCGCTCGGCTCAGCGTTGTTGACGACCGTCGTCGGCCGCTCGGCGAGCTTGTTGATCGCCTCTTCGATCGCGCTGTCGTCGGCGTCGGCGTCAAGGCCGAGCTTCTGGAGCGCGCTTTCACTCAGGGCCACGGTGGGCTCCTTTCCTTTCTCGGCCTCGGGCTCGTCACCCTGAGGGGTCCCGTTGTGCGCCTGCGGCTTCCGCGGCGCTGGCGCATGGTCACGCCCGGCATGGTTGAACACGGACAGGTCGAAGCTGTTCTTCGTCCCCGACTTCGCGGCGGTCTTGCGCTTGGGGGCCTTGAGCACGCGATCGGCGATGCCCGCGTCGACTGCCTCCTGCGCCGACCACCACGTCTCGTCGGTGAGCACCTGCAGCCACTCCTCGACGGTGCCGCCGGCCTTCTCGGCGAAGATCGAGGCGATGTTGTTGCCGATCTGATCGAGGCGATCCGCCGTCTTACGCATGTCGTTGGCGTCACCGATCGACAGCACCCACGGCAGGTGGGCCATGATCTCGGCGTTCTCGGCGACGACCAGCTCATCGCTGGCGCCGACGGCGATGAACCCGGCGGCCGATGCAGCGATGCTGTCGACGGTGGTCACCACCTTGGCGTTGTGCTGACGCAGCGTGTTCATGATCGCGACGGCCTCGTAGACGTTTCCGCCGCGGCTGTGCACGTGCAGGTCGATGGTTTCGATGTCGTCGCCGAGCGCCTTGAGCTCGTTGCGGAAGTCGGCCGCGTTGACGCCGAAGAACGGGATGATGTCGTCGTAGATCTCGACCTGTGCGGTCTTGGGATCGTCGGCCTTGTTCTGCACCGAATACCACTGGCGCGGTTCGGCATCCTCGGTCTGGTACCAGTCAGTCACGTTCATCGAACAAGCTCCTCTGCGCGTTTTTGGGATGCTCGCGGCGCTGGCGGGCTCGTGCCGCGGCGTTGCGTGTCTGCGGCGCTGCCGGCGCCTCGGGCGCGCCTTCGGAGTCGCCTTCCGAATCGCGTGCGGTGTCGGGGTCTGCCGAGGGCAGTCCGCTGTTGGAGCGCAGGAACTGCTCAAGCCGGTCGTCGGGGGTGAGTAGTCCAGCCGCGACGAGCATCTGCAGCGCCGCGGCGGCCAGATCCTGGCCGATCTCGTCGAACACCAGCAGGGGGGCCGGCGCGTCGGGGCCGAAATTCCAGTCGATAATGTCCTCGACGATGTGGGCCTGGGCGACGTCGCGCAGATCCTCGGCGGTCGTCTGCACCGAATCGGTGAACGTGGACGCCTGCACGCTGGCCAGTGCGTAACTGCCGCCCTTGCCTTCGAGATTCAGGTAGTGCGCCAGCGCGACGAGGGCCATCTGATGGTCGTGATACTCGATCGCCCGCCGGGGGTCGATTGGGGTGCCGGTCGGCGACATGATGCCGGCCTCTTCGCCCTCGGTCAGCGCGAGACCGGCCGACTCGCCACCGCTGTACGACGAGGCGATGTCGAGCAGCTCGCCCATGCGGCCTTCGTCTTCGGAGTCGGCTTCGTTGCCCTTGATCCACGGAACACCGATGCCGTGGCGTCGGATCGCGGCGGCCTCGATGCGAATCAGCTCGTCCTTGAGCTTCCAGTTCTTGAAAGCCGGTCGCAGGAGACTGTTTCCGGTCCACACGCCCGGGTCCATGTCGTGGGTGTAGACCGCCAGGCGGTCGACCGGGATGGGCTGACCCATGCCGTTCATGCCCATCATCAGCATGCCGGGCGCGGCGAATGTGCCAGGCGGCCACTGCTGAATCGACACCAGACCGCCGTCGCGGTCGACGTTGAAGTACGAGATCGTCGACTGCGGGCGCGGAGCCAGCTTGTGCAGGTAGGCCCACTCCCCCTCGGGACGGTAGATCGTCTCGAACACCGCGTGGCCGTACTGCAGGCATTTCAACGCCTCGCGCAGATGCTGCCGCCACGAGAACCGGCCCTTGGTCCGGCCCGTCGGTACGTCGTCGGAGTCACCCTCGATCGGCAGGCCGAGGCTGCGGGCCACCACCTCAGTGGCGGCGTCGCTCGCGCCGTTCTGCCGGATCCGCCACGTCGTCCGACGGATCGGTAGCTCGATAGCACGCAGCACCGACGAGATCCGCGCCTCTTCGCGCACCATCCGGCTGTACGTCCACACCGAGTTCGGCCACGTCAGCTCCGGGTGGGTCTCGAATTGATCAATCGGAGCGCCCCAGCCGGATAGGCTGCCGGCAATCGGGTTGACGTAGCCCTTCTCGGTGCGAGGAGCGACGGTCTTGGGTGCCACGGCGCTCCTCTCGTCAGAAAGCGGCGGTCATCGGGTCAAAGTCGGGTTTCGGGCGGCGCTTCGGACGGGCTTGCGTCGGTGCGCGTCGGGCACCGGTGCGCGGAGCGACGGTCTTGCGCTTGGGCCTCGTGCCGAACTTGCGAAGTGCCCAGTGCGCCAGCGACACCGCAATGAGCGGACCCGCCACGCCGGCGTCGTCCTCGGCCCAGGCCGCGTCGCCGCCGGGCAGCTCACGCAGCGACGCGCTGATGACCGAGTCGTTGAGGATCTCCTGATCGGCCTGCGACAGCTTCGCGTCCAGGGCGTCGCTCAGGAATCCGTCGCACGCCGCGGCGGCCTCCGGCGCACCGGTCTGCACCGGCTCGATGCCGGCGGCCATCAGCAGCGGCACCAGCACGTTGGCCGGGTTCTTCCGGTCGATCACCAGCGCGACCGGATTCCACTCTGCCACCTTGGCGATCAGGTACTCGGCGATCTGGTGATGCGAGCCCGTGCGCAACGGGCCCACCTCGACGTGCACGCGGCCCTCGGGTGTCATCTGCGCCGAAGCGATCGACCACACCTTGCGGTTGCGCGAACGGTGCACCGCGATGGTGCGCGAGCCGGTCAGCCGCACCGCCGGCCGCCCGTCGGCCCCGCGCGCTGCTTTCATGCTCTCCCAGACGTCTTCGGGAATCGGCGAGCCGATCTCGTCCTCGTCGGGCGGGTAGTCGCCCCAGCCGAGGTAGTCCGCGTCGAAGATCGCCCGCTTGGCCACCGTCTTGGCCTTCGCACGCTTCGAGCGGATCTCACGCTCATTGGTGGCCACGCCGTACGAGGGCTGCGCCAGCGCCCAGGCCTGCGGGTCGTCGCGTGACATGTCCCGCGGCGCGGCGTAGAGCGCGTAGTACAGATCCGGCGCCTGACGGTGGCCCATCCGATGCAGGTCGGCGAGGCTCTGACACTTCGGGTGCGCGTCGGCCACCGGCGGCGTGCTGATATAGATCGTCTGCGGGTTCTTCGCCGCCGACTGCGCACCGGTGAGGTTGTTCTCCTCGTCGGCGTCGACGTCGTAGGCCTCGTCGATGATCAGCAGGTCGATCTCGGTGTAGCCACGACCGAAGTCCTGTGAGCGCGGGCCGAACTCGATCTCCGCACCGTTGAGCAGCCGGATCACGCAGCGGTTGCCGGCCTTCGAGGGCTTCTCGGCCAGCTGCCGCTTAAGCATCGGCACCCGGTTGATCACGGCCACCACGCGCTTGAACACGTCGTAGGCCGTCGACCAACGCTGCGCGGTGTAGATCACACGCTTGGACTGCAGCACGAACATGTGGAACAGGATCAGCAGCACGATCAGCAGCGTCTTGCCCTGCTGGCGCGTCCACTCGATGCACACGTCGCGGTGCGTCCACAGCGAGACCGGCTCCCGGCCTTCGCGTTCGGCGTCCTCGAGTTCCTCGGCCGTCGGCGGCTGCACCGAGAGGATGCCCTGCAGCGAGCGCCACTGCCACGGCATCGGCCGCAGTCCGACATCGAAGCCGAAGCGGCCGCAGCGATCCGCCTGGGTGTGCTCGTCGCCGTCGTGCTTGGACTCGAACTCAGGGAACTGGCGGCCCTTCAGTCGCGGCCACGACCCGACCCACTCGGGCCACTGCGGACGCTCGCGCTTGCGGGTCGGCGGACGCTTCGGAGTCGGGGTGGCCTTCTTGGGCGTCGGCGCCGTGCGCGGCTTAGTACTTCTTGGCCGGGTCGTCGTCGTCATCGGGATCGATCGGCAGGTCGGCGCGCTGCTTGTAGATCTCGGAGAGCAACTGGCGCATCTCGGTGCTGATCTCCTTGCGGCGCTTGATCGGATCGTCGATCATCACGGCGACAACCTGCGGGCCGAGCTTGAGGCTCACCCACTCCTTGAGCTCGCCCGAGGTCAGCCGGCGAAGCTTCTCGTTGATGTCGGCCAGGTCGGCGAGCTGCTCGATCAGTAGCCGCAGCGAGAACGTGTCGCGCTCGTCGCTGAGCTCGTCGAATACGCGCTGACCGGCGGTTTTCGGGGGCGCGGGGGTGGCCTTTTTCGCCGGTGTGCGCTTTGCCGGTTTGCTGGTCGAGTTTGCTGGACGGGCCGCCATCAGGCCGCCCAGCCAGCAAACGGTCGGCTCGAAAAAAAATCCCCTGACGGCCCCCCCGGGTCAGGAACCCCCACCCCCAGCAAACTTTTTGAGGGGGGGTAGCCCTGGCGGCATCGTAGCAGGTCAGCGCGTTGCAGGCGTTCGCTGGTCGTCATTCGTCCACATGCGCCTGCGCGTTTCCCCAGGTCGCGCGCCGCCATCACCAGTCCATCGCCACCGAGTCGGGTTTGCTGGCTGCAGCGGGCAGTTTGCTGGCGTGACCGTCCCGATACCACTGCTTGGCCGCCTGGCCGATGCGCCATGGTCGCTCCTGTCGGCATCGTTCGAGCACCACCGCTTGGCCCGGGTCGATGGTGATGACCTGCGCACCGTGGTCGAGGTAGTGCTGCACCAGCCGTGCGCTGGGTGTGGAGTGGATGACGTACACGTCGTGCTCGTCGGCCAGCGTGAGTGCGGTGTCTATGGCCGCCTGCCGTGCTGCCTTGGTCACGGCCTTGACGTGCACGGGGTGGTCGTGTGGTGCGCCGCCTGCGGGCGTGAGGGCCGAGGCCAGCGCGTCGTAGTCGATGGTGATGTCACCGTGCTGAGCATGCTCACGCACCCAGGTGGACTTGCCCGCCGCAGGTGGGCCGGTGACGAGGTAGAGCGTCACCAGTCCATCGCCAGCTCGGCGTCAGCGTCCACACTAGGCACCGATGCAGCGGCGCCGATACGACCCATATCGCGCATGCGCTGCAGCCACTCTCGCGGGTGGCATCCGATCACCGTGGGTCGCACGTCGTCGTAGCGGCCATCTTGGCGCTGCGAGTTGCAGGTGCCGTGGAGCAGGCGATCGGCAAGCTTTCCGCCGGCCACGCGCGGCACGCTGTGGTCACCGGCGAGCGTCTTACGGTCCCAGTTGCGCAGGCGATCCTTGAACATCGGTAGTCCGCACCACCAGCACAGTGAGCCGTCGATCAGCTTGCGCAGCAGCCGCGCTACGGCCTGCTGGTGCTCCCAGCCGAGACCCTTCTCGGTGGTGGTCTTACGCGCTGCTCGACGGGTCGGCATCTCAGGCCGAGCGATCCTTCACGTTGTGCGTGAACAGGTCGTTCCGTTTGGCTATCGCCGCTGCCTCAGCCTCGGCGAAGGTGTCGAACGAGCCGCCGTAATACTGTCGGCCGAAGTGCCCGACGAAGACCGTCCACTTCTGCAGTGGTGCGCTCCAATAGACCCCACGGGCACCCGATGTGTTATCCGATCGAAGTCCAGAGGGGTTCTCCGCGTTCTGCTTCCACGTTGCAAGGCGTAGATGTGCAGGCCTGACGCACCGCCGCACGTGGCAGATGTGATCCAGAGCAAGCCCGTCGGGGATCGGACCAACCGACCACTCGTACGAGAGTCGGTGAGCAAGTATGCGCTCATCACCAATGGCGAAGTGGCCGTACCCGTCGGTTAGGGCACCTGTCCAGAGCCAACAGGCGTCGGTCTTCTCTACCTTCTCCCAGAACCGCTCGTCGGCTGGCCGCGATTGCGGTCGGATCGGCCGCTGGGCATCGACGCTGCCGTACTTCTTCAGTCGAAGAGCATGCGCCTGGCACAGACCGCGCGCCTTGTGCTTACGTCCACATCCCTCAATCGAGCACGTACGCTTTGCCACAGCCGACCTCCCACGTCGGTCAGGCCCGAGTTTGGTGTTGGTAGCACCCGCTCGGGCCGCTTTCACTTGATGTAAACGCGAACTCGGTAGCCGGTGATCTTCTCCAGCGTCTTGGCCATGGCCAGCGTCAGCGCCTCGCGCACGTCGCTGGGCAGGTTCGCGAAGCCGGCGCCATGGTCGAGCTCGGGCATGTTCGGCGTCGGGTTCCAGTCCTCGACCTCGCCGTCGAACAGCTCCTGGTGGTCGACCTCGACGCGTAGGTGGGCCATCAGTTCTCGACCCTGCTCAGCCGGTACATCTGCCCACCACTGCCGATGAGCGTCGACCGCAGGGTCTCGATGCCGTCGGCGCCAAGGTCGACCTGGTCGTCGATCAGCACGATGTCGGCAGTGAGCCCACGTCCGGCGCCCTGCTTGATGGCGCGTGGCGAGATCAGCGCCACTGGCCTCTTGTCGAAGCCGAGTTCGCATGAGAGTTGCATCGCCCGGGCGATGTTGTGAGCGGCGATGATGGCGCGCACGGCCTCTCGCTTCTCGTGTGACCTGCTCATCGCCTCGCCTTGCAGTCATGCCCCGGCGCGGTCTCGCACGGCACGATGGGCTCGTCGGTGTTGAAGTCGCGGAACATGATCCGGTAGGCGGGTTCGCCGCAGACGGTCCGGCACTGCTTGATCTCGTTGCGCTTGCCCTCGTTGGCGGTGGCCGCCGCGCGCAGATCGGCCATTTCAGCCTTGGGCGTGAACGACTCGTAGCCCAGAGTGTCGGCCAGATGTGAGAGCGCTTCGAGGAAGTGCTTGGCGATGTCGGGGCTGGGCATACCCATGTCCTCGGCCAGCTCCTGGACCATCGCCTCGGGCAGCGTGGCGGTCTGGAACACCGACAGATGCATCGGGAACGGCGGGGTGTCGACGTCGCCTGGGTGTACAAGCGTGGCGAGACCGGGCGCGATGCGCTCGATCGCCTCGGCGTACTGACCAGTCATCGGCCGAGCAACGCGTTCCACAGGCGGCGCCAGTACGACGGCCGCGGTGGCGCCATGCTCGGCAACTGAGGTCGACGACCCGCCAATCCGCTGGCCAGCTTCGCCTCCCACGTTTGCGGTGTGCGCACGGTGCGCGTGTAGGTCACGTACGGACCGGCGTCGACCTTCGCGGCGAGCCGCAGTAGCGCACGGCCGATGCTGTTGCGTGTGGTCACGGTTGCACCTCGGGGTGCGCCACGCGCAGGTGCTCCGCGATGCGCTCGCGGCCCTCGTCTGCGATCTCGGCGCTGACGTTGACGTCGATCGGCGCGCGCTGAGAGAGGCGGCTGACTGTCTCGATTTCGATTTCGACCGGGATCGAGAGCTCGCCCGGGCATAGCGGGCAGTTAACTGAGACGGATACGGGCATGACGGAGCTCCTGGGGGTGAGCAGTTGAGACGACGAACGCCCCGGGCCGAGGGGCTCACGGGGCGTTTTTGGGAATGCGCCGCTACAGAAATCGCGGCAACGATCGTCAGCATATACCACGGATAGTGGCACTGACCGGCGACGACTACCAGATGGCGTGTCATCGCCCCGCCCTCGTCCGCTTGCGCTCACCCCGCGGCAACCGCTTCTGGCTGCGCCGCTGCTCGACGTCGCCCCACTTGTAGAGCGGCTTGTCGTCCTCGCTGTGCCGATTCACCCAGTGGCTCTTGCCATCTGCGGCGAGGTATCCGCGAATCGGAATGACGCCCGTGGCCCGCCAGTCGCGCAGTGTGCGCTCATGGACCCGCCAGCCATCGGGCTGGCGCTTGTTGGTTTCGAGCACCTGGTCCCACGTGATCAGCGCCTTGCGCGCGTCGCTCTGCCCCTGGGCGCGCACGGTGTCGCAGCGGCGCACGGTGCGGCATTTCGGGCATCGCACCTCGATGGCATCCTCGGGGGCCCGCAGCGCGTAGTCGCACGTCCGGCTGCCATCGACCTGAGTGATGCACAGGCCGAGCAGCTCGTAGCGCACCGGGCGGTCGATCGTGCGCTTGATCGCCCGCACCAGCGCGTCGATCTCTGCGCGCCACTGGCCGGCGGCCTCGTCGCACGAGATCGCGTGCACGTTGCACGCCAGCCAGTCAGCCGCCTCGGGCATGGATACCACCCACGGGCTGATGGACGCGCGCCGCCAGCCGGGCATGAGTGGCCCCACCATGTCGGCCGGCACCACGCGGAACGCCCGCATGACGTCGATTCCGCGGTGCTCACACAGATCGCGCACCTGTGTGCTCAGGGTGTTGCGTGCCTGCGCGAGCAGCTGGGACGCGCGGCCCTGCGGTGAGAGCACGGGCTCGTCGGTTTCCTCGCCGGTCTTCTTGTCCCTGACCATCTTTCCGACGTCGGGCAGGTACGGCACGGGCATCTCGTCGCCCTTTTTGCGGTGCCCGCCGTTGGCGTTGAGTTTGGTCAGCTTGAGCACGACATCGGCCAGGTTGTCCAGCAGTCCCGCGGTGGGTCGCCCGTTGACCTCGGGGCCGTGGGCGAGGCTGTGCAGCTGGGCGCGCAGCTCCTCGACGCATCGCGGGCAGATGTAGAGATCCGTTGGGGCCGAACATGATTGGCACTGACTCTGACTCACGAGTTGGCGACCTCCAGGAGCACATCGGCGTGGCAGGGAGACGAGAGTGGGCACCAGCAGGCGAGATCGCGGCCGCGGAGCTTGTCAATGATGAGCGTGGGGTGCATACGGGCGAAGCCGGTGATGAAGCTGCTGTGCGGGTTGGTCAGCCAATCGCGGTAGAGCTCCACGGCGTGGGCCGGACCTGCTACCTCGATCTGCTGGACGATGCCGAAGTATCGACGGTCGGCTATCGCTCCGATGACGAACGGGTTACCGAAGATGGTCGGCCGCCCAACGTAGATCGCGCCCTCGGGCATCCGCCAGCCCTTGGTGCGCTTGCGCTGGATCCGCTGAGGCATCAGTCCGGCCACCTTCCGAGATAGATGGGCGCGTTGTTGTGGCGGGTCGGTGGGTCGGCCCAGTGGGCGGCTTCGAGTTCCCATGTCCAGCTGCGGCCGCGGTAGTCGAGACGCTGGAACATCCGCAGGTGCGCGGTTTCGGTGATGTCGCCGTGCTCATCGGGTGCAGGGACCGCGGTGATGGTGTAGAACCGGTCGCCGATCGTGCGCTTGCCGCCTTCTTTGAGCACGTCGTGGACCCAATCCCGGCCCGCGAGGATCAACGGCGCGGGGTTGTCGACGTCGAAGCTCGGGATGCGTCCGTAGGCACACTCCCAGTAGTGCTCGTGCCCGTTGTGCGGTTCCCATGAGTATTTCGGTACGCCGCAGTCGCAGTCGCCGACGACGACGTGACGGATCTCGACGCTCACACCCGAACCCCCTTCGGCCAGTGCATATCCACCAACGCCTCCACGTGCCGCCTCCTGGGCTCGAAGTGCAGCGGCTCGCCGTACTGCCGCGCCCCGATCTCGGCGAGTGTGAGCGCGTCGGCGATGTCGTCGTTGCGTATCCGCGAGCGCCACGGATGCCAGGTCTCGCGCACGGCCGCAGTGACGGCTTTCTTGTCCGAGTTGCCGTTGCCCGTGGCCCACTTCGCGCGTGACCGGGGGTTGATGACGGCGATTGGAATGCGCCGGGTAGCAAGCGCGCTGTAGAGGCCCCACCACAGCCCTGCCCGGTCGTGCGCGCTGGGCATATTGAGCTGCCAGGCGGGTTCCTCGATGCACACAAGGTCGATGCGCTTCCAATCGGCCGGCACCAGTTCCTCCGGTGTCTGCACGGGTGCGGTGGGTAGCGCGATCGCGTTGATGATGGCGCGGCACTGGCTGACGATCCGGCGTGAGCGGTGCTCGAAGCTCTTGCCCTGCGAGGTGTGGCCGAGCGAGGTCAGTAACACGGGGTGACCGTCGCGCAGGATCGCGATACCCGCTGATGTGAGCGAGGGGTCCAGGCCGACGATGATCACGGCTTCACCACCCGCAAATGCCGATCGGGCTTGTGCTCCTGGGTGTATCGCGGGCAGACCTTGTGATGCTCGCGCAGTGTGTCGAGGACGCGTTCACCGAGCCAGCGGTAGACCACATCCTTGGGCGTGTATCCGTTGGCGCCCTGGGGTCGATCGCCCTCGACCGTGAGCATGCGGCCGCAGTCGTAGTTGCACATGACCTCGAGGTAGATCGCCATCAGAAGCACTCCCCGCTGTGCACCAACCTGCACGCCGTGCACACCTCGTCGGGATCGTCCTCACGCGCGGGCTCGGTCTCGCACGCGACGTGCACCAGGTCGTCGTCGGCGTAGGTGGCCTGCTCGCCGGGTTCGATTCGGTCGTCGCACTCGGCGCAGCGGCCCTGGTACTTCGCCTCGAAGCTCACCGCGCACCGCCCACGTACTCACCAGTCGTCGGGCGAGTGCACCCCACCGCGACGTCGTACGACCCGCACGCGCCGCATTCCCAGCCCCAGTCGGTGTCGACGACCGCACCACGGCGGCACATCGGACACTGGCGGTCGGCAGCGTCGATGAACTCGGCGACGGCGTATTCGAAGGTGGTACACGCGACCCCGAGTGGCCCGCCTGGCGCCGTGAATCCGTCGGGGTAGTCCATGGCCCAGGGGAATCCGGGCGCGTCGGTCTTGTGGATCCGGAACCTGTCGCTCACCGCGCACCACCCCCGCCGAACGCCTCCGTGATCGCGTCCACGTACGACCGCAGCGACAGGTGCTCGTCGATCGCAATGTGGTCCAGGCACACCGCATAGCCGCGCACCACGGTCGCCACGCGGACATCCCGGTGCCCGAGCGCGACGCACACGCAGCAGCGGACGGGGTTGAGCTCGTTGACGTCGAGGCCGTCGAGCATTGAGGCCAGGTTGGGGAACTTCATCGCCGCCCCCACGCACTCCGGCGCAGCCGCCGGCGCCAGCGGGCGTACAGCATCAGGTCGAGGTTCATCAGCAGCCTCCGAGGTGGATCACGCGCGCGGGCAGGGGGATGTCTGGGGTGGTGTGCGGCACCTCGGACTCGACGGTGAACCACTCGCCATAGAGGTCCGCGAGGTGGTGGCTGGCATTGCGCTGCCACGCTTCGCCACCGCGGTCGAGCACCACCGAGCGGTCAGGCAGCGCGATCAGTTCATCGGCGGTGTGGATTCTTGCGCTCGGCTCACCCGCCAGCGCCCCCGCGATCGCCACCAGCGCCGTCGTCTGCGCCGCCTGGTAGCCGCCCTTCGCGAGTTCTTCGGCTGCGCGGTGCGCGAGTGCCCGGGGGTCGGTTTCGGGCTTCTGGGGGCTCATGGGCGGGCCATCCGGTCGATCGCAACGGCTAGCAGGTCGGCGAGGAACGCTACATGCACATCCGGCGGCATCACGGTCCCGTCGTTGAGCTTCGGGTCGGCGAGGAGCCCACTGGCGGTGACGAGATCGACCATTGGGTCCATGCCCGCGCTCTGCGAGCCTGCGCGGTAGAGCTGCACGAGCGTGTCGAGGTTGTCGCGCACCTGGGCGTAGTGCTGGTCAGCCTGCGCGATAGGGTCCGCGTTCACGCGCTCGCTCCCCTCGCCCGCTGCGCCTTGCGCTGCCGGATCCTGTCCAGCTCGGCGCGCATCAGTCCGCGGCCGTGCGCCGACTCGGTCGCGTGGTCGATGTGGTCGCAGACGGTGCCGCCGCGGTAGCCGTCGTCGTCGCAGAGGCCGCAGTTGACGATGACCAACGGGTCGAGGTGGACCGGGTCGTCAGCTTCGTTGAGGTTGACGGTGCCGTCGGGGTTGAGATGCTCAGTCACGGCTCAGGCTCCAATCGTGTTTCGCGCAGCGGCGTGCGTCGCCGTCGTCGGGATACGGGATCTCCCAGCCGTGTTCGTCGCAGGCGTCGCAGTCGGCGATCTCGGCCAGGAACTCGCGTCGGGTCGCTTCGCGTGCTGCGTGCAGCGATCGCTCCAGTGCCTCGGCGGCCTTGCGCGCCTCGGCGCATCGGCCACAGGGCGGCGGGCTTGGGTCGTCGATGTGATCGAGGCAGCGAGGGGGTTGGGGGGCGTTCGGGTCGGACGCGGTGCGCCCTGGTGACGTTCCCCTGTTATGTAACCCCTCTGGAGAAATGGAGCTGGAGAAAGGAGCTGGAGTAGGAGTAGGGCCGGGGTCAGCCGGGGGGTTAACCCCTACCCCACCGCTAAGGGTTAGCGCGGGGGTTAAGTCTGGGGTTAGAGCTGGGGTAAAGCCATTGGTTAGCACCGGGGTTGCCGTGGGGGTAAACGGCGGCAGTTCGGCGGGGTCGATCGCCCTCTGCGACAGCAGGTTCTTGACCGCGTCGCGGTCCCATCCGGCCACATTCGGCTCGCGCTCGCGGATCTTGCGGACCTCGTGAACGATGACGCCGCGCAGGGTCCGGGAGGCGAGATCGGCGCGCGCGTTGGCCATCGAGACGGCCATGTTGGGCTTGCGCCAGATGCCGTCGTGCTTGATCCACGACCGCAGTAGGTACTCCTCGGTGTCGGCGTCGACGATGAGGAACAGCTCGCGGGAGAGCTCGGCTGCGGCGGCCTCTACGGCGGCCCTGGTCCACCCTCGCGCCCGCGTAGCGATTTTGGCGGGCTTCCACTCGCCGCTGCCGCAGTAGGACAGCTGAGGGCTCGTCCAGAGCACGAAGTACAAGTGCTGCGCGAGGGGCGTGAGGTCCATCCACGGCTCGTCGCCCCAGATGTCGAGATTGATCTCGGCGTGGTTCTTGCCGGTTGCCTTGGGCACTACGCCGTCGCCTCCTCGGTGAAATTGAATGCGCCCTGCGAGCTGATAGGCCGGTTGGACCAGATCACCTCGGTGCGGGCCCGGGCAGTCTTGGATTGACCCGTCATGGTGGGGATCTCGAGCCGGTGCCAACCGCGCAGCGCGTCGTCGTAGAGGTCGGACGGGTAGCCGGACAGCAGCACGGATGCGCGGCAGCCCAACAGCTCCCAGACCAGCTCCAGGTGCTCGTCGCGGCTCTTCATCTCGTGCCGGTACGTTCCGCCGCCATCGGTGCGACTGGAGCCGAGGTAGGGCGGATCTACGTAGAGGCAGCAGTCCTGGTAGGCGCCGTACTGCTTGACGATGTCGAGCGCTGGTCGGCATTCGAGGCTGACCTGATGCAGCCGTTCGGCGGCGACCGCCATGCGCTCGACATAGCCGTCGAGGTATCGCGGCATTCCCGATGAGCAGCCCGCCGGGTCGATGTAGCTGCGCCAGCCCGTCTTACGGAGTGTGCCGCCGCGGCCCTGGGCGATCTGCACCCAGATCAGGCGGGCCCGTTCGACGTCGTCGAGGTCGTCGAGGTCGGCCTCCCGCGCGGCGGAGTACTCCGCCCGGGAGTGCGGCGTGAGCGCGCAGACGCGGGCCAGCTCGTCGGGCTTGTCGCGGAGTACTCGCCAGAACGTCATCAGCAGACCGTCGAGGTCGTTGACCGTTTCCATGCGGCTCGGCTTCTTCGCGAGCAGGACCGCGAGCGACCCGGCGAACGGTTCGATGTAGTGCTCGTGCGCCGGCAGCAGCGCGGCGATCTTCGCGGCCAGCCGCGTCTTCCCGCCGTAGTAGGCCATTGGTGGGGCCGTCACGCGCTGACCTCCTCGCGCATCGGCGCCGGCGTTCCGGCGCAGTGGATCTCATGGCACTCGGCACACCGCGGCCGCCCCGCCGAGTACGGCACCGCGCCGCAGTCGACGCACAGGCCCTGGCGGTAGCGGGCGTGGCGCGTCTCGGTGTCAGGCATCGCCCACCTCCGCGTCGCTCAGCACAGGAACCGAGGTGAGGCCCGATGGCGGCGCAACGACGACGAATGCGGCACCTTCGTCAACCCCCCACACGGTCACCGCGCCGCGCCACTCCAGCCACACGCGGCCCTCGTCGTCAACAATCTCGCGGAATCCCTGACGCTCACTCCTAAGCCGCTTTCGGATGTCGCTCACGCGCAGGCTGAGTCGGTTGGCGCGGTGTGCACCCCGGCGGAAGTGCTCGCGGATCACGAGACCCTCCCCTGCATCGCGTACGCCGCCGCCGTCTCGCGGTCGCGAGCGTCGATCTCGGCCTGGGTGATGCGGTGGCCGCCGGGGTTGTGGCGCAGGAGCGGCCCGCAGGCGGCCACACAGCCGTCGCAGACGTCGCCCCACGCGCCGACGGGGGTATGGCAGCCGGGGAGGGCGCAAGAGGGCAGGGCGAGCTGACTCACGACGCCGCCTCGAAGAGATCGAGCTGCACGGGTTCCTCGCGCGCGTTGAGCCCCAGCGCTTTCGCGAGCAGGACTCGCTCGGTGATGCGCATCCGCAGCCAGTCAGCGTGGCGCTGATTCTCCTCGGCTTCGGTCGGGTGGTGCCGATCGCCGTACACCGGGTCGCCCTGGTTGCGGCGACGACATTCCTCGGCTCTACCACAGAGGCACCAGTCCCGGCCCTGCCAAGCATGCTGCTGCCGCTGCAGGGCGAGTTCTTCGAGCTCACCACGGACGCCGGAGGGCAGTGCGCGGGCGTAGGCGTTGATCTGCGCGGCGGTCACGGTGACACGCGGCTCGTCGGCGAAGCTCGGACTGACGATCTTGCTGCCCCGCGTCTGAAAGCTTGTCATCCACCCGGGCGCACCGGGGATCGGCTGTAGCCGGGACCCGCCCCACTGCGATTGCATCAGGTGGTTCACGCCGCCGGGGCCGATGAGCGCGTCGACGATCTGCCAGCCGCCCATCGTCATCAGTAGCCAACGTTGATCGTGGGTGAGCGTCACGACGCCACCTCCTGGTCGACCACCTGCACGATGTGCCCGTGCTTGAGCTCGTGCATGTCGATGGCCTGCTGCAGCACGCGGCCGGTGAGGGTGTAGGTCCGCGTGCAGTCAACGCAGCGGGCGGTGACCTCGGTGGACTTCGAGTGCGGGATCCGCGGTGCGGGCGGCTCGGGCGCGGGTGTGACTTTCGGCGGAATCTGTTTCGCGGGAATGTCACTCGCGGATGCAACATTCGGTGTGGAATTTCTACCGTCTTTGTTGCAATCGGCGGGTGTGGGCTGGTTGCCGATGCACGCGGTGGCTGTCGGTGAGCACCGCCACCGACCACTCTTCGCATCTCCGATGGGCACGTAGCGGCGCGTGCCGACGCGACCGCAGATCTCGCACGTCTTCGGGTCGCTGACCTGATGCCTCGACTCCTGTTGCTCAGCCAGCTCCCGGATGAGCCGGCGCACCTTCTCGCCCGCGTTGTCGTCGGCGTCGAGCAGGTGCGGTTGCATGGCGGGCGCGACCCATCGGCGGATGAAGTCGTTGAACGCTCGCTCGGCCGCGGTGGTCACCTCAGTGACCTCCGCTCCTCGATCCCGTTGTCATGCGTGACCAGCTCAACGCCGGTCGACATGACGAACAGCAGCGTGATGGCGTCGACGCAATCACCGCGGTTGAAGTAGCTCTCGGTCGACTTCGCCAGCGGCTCGTGGTTGCCGGTGCGCTTGGCCACCCAGCGGAAGGGCTGGAAGCGGTCGAGGTAGCGGCGGTACTTGGCCTCGAGGTCGTGCACATCGGTGGCGCGGATGTACTCGCCGAACTCTTCGAGAGTGTCCGGCTCGTCCTCGATCAGCTCGACGACGATCTTGGGGGCGTTCATGCCGCCCTCGCGATCGCGTCGATCCGGTCGGGGCGGTATCCGTCCCAGGATTGCTCGGCGCCGTCGATCGAGACGCACACGACCGGGGCGGTGGTGAAACCGAGTTCGATTGCGGCGGCGGTGTTGTCCTCGTCGAGGGGTTGCTCGGTGTAGGCGATACCACGCTTCTCCAGGTGGCGCTTCGTCTGCGTGCAGGCCATGCACGACGGGCCGTTGGTGTAGACGGTGACAATGGCCCTAGCCGAAGGCGACATGCTCACCCGCCTCGATCGCGGCTTCTAGGCCGTCGATGAACTGGCGTAACCGTCCACCTAGGTAACCGTTGTCCGCGGTCAGGCGCTCATATTCGGGCTCCAGCTCGACGAGCCGGTCCCGAAGCCGCGGCAGGTATCCGCGTCTCAGTTCGCCGCCGCAGTCGGAGTGCACGATGAGGTAGAGCACGTCGTCCTGCTTGGGAGTACCGTAGACGTCGCCATCCTGCTGCCAGACGGGTTTCTGCTTGCGCCAGCGGCCCTGCAAGTTATCTGGCGTGTAGATGCTCCAGTCGATGTCCTCGGTGAGCTGACCGTGGTCGTAGCGGTCAGGGTCGTCGATGACGCGGTAAGGCAATCCGGCAGCGCGGCCGACCATCTGGCGGAACTCGCGGAACCCGCTGTACGCGCCGCGCCAGCAGTTGTGGGTGGTGTCGAGACCCATGGCTAGCCCTTGTCCGAGGAGTCCGGTCGCGCAACGTTGTCGGGCTCGACGTCCCAGCTGCCGTCGTCATCCGGCTCGGTGCCGGCGGCCTCGTCGGAGATCTCGCCGTCCTCGTCGATGAGAGCGCCCTGGTCCTCGTCGGGGTTCGGCGGCTCGGGCTCACCCTTGAGCCACGCGGCGACGATTTTGCACCGCCGGTAGTGGGTCAGCTCCTCGTTGTTCTCCCCCGCCTCACCGACGCCGGCATCCTTGACGCGCAGGCGCATCGTGACTGTGATGACGTCGCGCACCTCGGGCGGCTTCTCCATGACCAGCAGGGTGGTTGAGCCGAGCTTGATCTCCGCGGGCACCGGGCCGAGTAGATCCGCGGGGATGTCCTTGAGGCTGTCGGTGCTGGGCAGGTCGGCGGGTTGCTTGGTGTTCAGTGCCATTGTGGGTCAGTACCTTTCGATGTTGAGAGTTGCCGGTACGCGCTCGCGGCGCACCACGTTCCAGTCCCCGTCGTAGACGGTCACGGTCGCGAGGTCGTCCCCCACGTCCTCAGCGCGGTCGCACACCAGCTCGGGCACGTCGTGGTGCGGGTAGAAGTTCGGCCGATCCTCTGACGCGTCGAACGTCCAGACGACGCGCTTGACGACGAGTTGCTCAACCTCGTCGGGCCCGGCGTGGATGACGAGCGTGTCGCCCTTGCGCGGCATCTCCTGCACCGTCACCGAGAGCGTGCCGTCGCCGGGCAGAATGCCTGGGGGCGCAGAGCCTCACGATCATTGCGCATCTGCCGTCAGCTCGGCCTGTTCGGGTGTGGCAGGCTTCGGATCGAACTCCTCGTAAACCGTGGTCTCACCGCTCTTGATCGCCTTGCCGAGAGCGGCCAGCGTGGCGACATCCTCGGCCGTCCACTTCTCATGGTCGGCGCCCACGCGCAACTCCAGCTGCTCGACGGTCACGCCGATGTCGCCAAATGCCTTGATGATGCTCGCGGGCGTAGGTGCCTTGACCGTGGCAGGGTTCGACCGCGGCTCGTCCTTGAGCGGCTCTACGACGAACGGTGCGCGGCGGCCACGAGTGACAGTGAGCGCAACTGAGAGCTTGGCGGGGATGTCGGACATTGCCGAGATTCGGATGCCACCCACCTTGTCCTTGCCGAACGTGATGTCGGGGTCGCGGTAAATCATCAACCGCCGCCCAACATAGTCCTGCGCCTTCGGCCCCCACGCGGCGACGAGAACCCGGCGCATCGTCTTGGACGGCTTGTACGGCCGCCCCGGCCCGAACTCCTCGGTGACGATGTTGACGGGCTGCTCATCAGTGCCGCGCGTGACGGACTTGATGGTGATAATTCGCGGCCCGGTAAGCAGATCCTCTGCGTTGAGCTGGTCGCTACGGGGCTCGATTGTTGTTGTCATGTCGAGTGACTCGGACATCTAGATCACAATCTCCTGGACGGTGGTGCGCTCGGTCATTGGCAGTCCGGCGGTCGCCTCGCGGTACCGACAGATCATCTCGGCCACATTCGCCTCGAAGGCCGCGGTGGCCTTTTCGATTGCGTCGAACCACTCCTGTTGCGGATAGACGCGTTTCACCCACAACGGCATGCCCCCGCAGTAGCTGATGTAGTCGATCCATCGGCGGCCCGACACCAGGAGCCCGCACTGCAGCTGGGCCATATTCTCGGCGGGAACCTCGTCGGCCAGGACTGTCGCCAGCTGCGCCTTAGATCGCCGCGACTTGATCTCGATCAGTCCGTCGTCGCCGACTAATCCATCTGGGCTGTAACCGATCTGGTATCCCCAGCGGTCTTCGGTGATGAACCCAGCCTCGGTGACGGGCGCATAGTGCTCGGAGTACTTCGCCCGCGCCTTCGGTTCGTCGTCGATGCCGCGCCACATGTCGTCGCTGATGAATGTCGGATCGGTCCAGCCGGTGATCCGTTCAGCCGCGAGCAACAGCGTCAGGTTGCGCGCGACGTCGCCACCAGCCAACTCGAGCACGGTGACGGCCTGTTGGCGGGCGTACTCGGCGCGGTCGGGATGCATGTTCTTGAGGACCGCTCCGGCCTTGCCCTTCGCGATGCTCACACACGGCTCGGATGCGGCGACTTCGCACGTCGGGCAGGCGTACTCACCAGCTCCGAGCTTGCGCGCGGTGATGAGTTGGCCGACTGCCGAGGCGGTAATGATCCCGCGCCGGACTTCATGCCAGGCCTCGGAACCCTGGATCAGCTCAGGATGAATGGTCAGTGTCACTGGTGCGCCCCTTGATTCGCTGACTCGATCTCGGTGAGCAGCGCTTTGGTGTTCTCTTCGAAGGCGTCGAGGAAGCTCAGTCGGCTGCCACCGATGGTCTCGTCAAACGCTGCGATGACACGGCTGTGCATCTCCATGACGCCGAACAGGTAGGCGGATCGTTCGGCAGCGGTGGTGAGCGCAGTGACCTTCACAGCTCGCCCTCCGGTTCCCCGACCATGTAGACGCCGCCGACGATGCGAGGACCGCTCACCCGCTCCATCTCGGTCATCGACGACACGGCACTGCGCCACTCGTCGATCTCGTACTCGTAGGCCATTACTCAGGTGCTCCCCAGATCTCGGTATCCCAGACCGGACGCTTCCCGCCTTCGATGACGGCGAGCGCGACGGCCGGGGTGTGGACGATGCGGCTGACGAACACGGGCGGTGCGTCGGTCACCCGGTTGGGCGCGGAGTCGAGCCCGTAAGGCGTCGTCGCGTAGCCGCAGTCAGCGTTGGTGCGCTGCAGGTGGCCGATGAGGCCGGCGCCGATGACGCAGGCCGCGGCCAGCGCGGCGAGGATGCCGCACAGCGTGAGACCGATGTAGATGGCCGCCACGTAGGCGCTGGTGCCCAGGGCGATGGCCAGGACGGTGAGCATGCGCGCGAGAGCGGTCATCAGGATGCCACCCCCACGAACTCGGGCTGGCGCTCCAGCATGATCCGGAAGGGCTCGCCGGACGCTGGGCACACGTCGCTGCGGATGCTGTCGTAGTGCGATGGAATGTTCTCGCGCACTGTCGGTTTCAGCATGCGGCGGCACACCGGGCACTCGTATCGGCGGCTGGCGACTCCATCACGGGAAGGCACGCTGCCAGTTGCTGGAGCGATTACAAGTCGACTCATGCGGCGGCCCTCCGCGCAACGATGTCGATCGCCGCGGTGAAGAGCTGGACCGCCTCGTCCTGGGTGCGGCGGAAGTGGTCGTTGTAGCCCGGCACGGTGATCCACGGCCGCGGGACGGCGGCCAGCAGCGCGGCCGAAACCGCGTCGCGGATCCACGCGCCCGGGACGATCTGGCCCGCGGTGTACCTGTGACCGACGATCGTCGGATGCGAGAGCCGCACTGTGCCGCAGACCTCGGACACCGCGCCCATCGGGCAATAGCAATCGAGGCCGGCGACGAGCGCATGCGCCTGGCCCTGGCACCACCCGCCGCGCACCAGCTGGCGCGCCTCGGACAGCTTCTCGATGACGAGGTAGTGGTCGGGGGCGATCCAGATGTCGCGGGCGCTCATTCGGCACCGCCGTGCTGCTCAACCCATTCGGCGACTTCGGCGGCGAACTCGGTGCCGGGATCGCCGGACGTGAACGGGGTGCAGAGCGACTCGACAACAGCGCCGCCCCAGTTGGCGACCCCGACAGCGGCCGCCTGTTTAGCGAGCTTCGCACAGAGATTCTCTGCCTCGTCGCGAGTGTCGAAGATGGCCGGCTTGGGTGCAGGAATCGCCTTCGGCTCGACCATGCCCATCATGTCGCGCATGAAGCTGGGCACGCTGTGGTACTGCTCGGCGTAGACCTCAGCCTGCCGCTGCAGCGCCCTGTCGACGTACAGCTCGCCGTTGGGCATGCGCACGGCGTAGCGGCGTGTACAACCGTTGATCCAATGGGACGCTGGGAGATTCACGCGACCACCGACCCCGCGGGCGCGTACTTCGCGATGAACGCGTTGAGCTCGGGCATGTGGTCGGGGCACCAGCCGACGATTGAGCGCGTGATGACCTCACCCGCGGCGGCCGGTGACAGGCCGTCCTCCATGATCGCCATGCCGACGCCCTCGACGCCGGCGATCGACGGGTACGAGTCGAGCACGGTGCAGACGGTCTCGGCGTTGGTGACGGTGTAGTCGTCCACGAGATCGGCACGGGCCGTGGCGATTCCGGCGGCGGCGAGCCAGCCGAACGCCACGGCGATCAGGCAGCGGTTGACGGCGCGCGCCGTGCGGGGCCTCATCGGACGGCGTCCTGCCAGTCAGCACCGAGCACCGACACCCAAGGTTTCATCAGTGTGTCGATGTGGTCCTGGGTGAGTCCGTGCTGGCCGACAAGGTCAGCGACGGCGGCGGCCCTGGCGGCGGCCCTGGCGGCGGCCCCGGCGGCGTCCAAGGCGGCGGCCAGATCATCAGCTTCTTGACTGGTCAGCAGCGCAGCGCGCCGGATCACCGCCACCACCAAAGACCAAGACGGGCCAAATGTTTCGGCCAGATCCTCGTCAGTGATCTCGATCAGTGAGGCCAGCTTCGTGACGACCTCGTCCTTGGTGCGACCGCTGCGGTCGTTCCAGTCCTCGGTTAGCCCCTTGGTCCGCATGACGGCGCGGATGATGTGCTCATCGCCCGGGCGCAGCCCCTTGCAGGTTTGAACGGCACCGTGGGCGCACACCGCGTCACCGCGTTGCATTTCGCCCTGGATCCACTCGCGGGACTTCAGGTTTTCAGTGACCAGCCGGAATTCGTCGGCCAGTGTGGGGTAGGTATTCACAGGCTCAGTCCTTCCGTTTCCATCAGTTCGGCGAGCGCGAATGACTGGCCGACCTCGCGCGGAAACTCCTCGGCCAGCGCGCGCAACGCGTCGGCATCGGCAGGCGTCCAGATGGGCCGGTGCGCGCTGCCGAATGCCTTGGCACACAGCGTGGCGTGCAGCTCGGCCAACTCGACGGCCTTCTCGCGACTGTAGGAGACGGCATACGTGCCTCCGTGCTCGATGTCCGCGTTGATCGGCGGCCATACCGAGGTGAGCCACTCGCTACCGGACGGGGTGACGGCGGCGACGGTTTCCCACTGCGGGCCGTCGTAGCGGTCGATCGCGATGGCGTAGTGCGTGGAGACGCCGCGCTCCTGCACCGCGAATGGAGGGTGGTCTATCGTTGATCGTGACATCGGATGCCTTTCTGTTCGATTCCGTTGTCTTGACGGCCCCCGGTGTGCGCCGGGGGTTGTCGCTTTCAGGGGTTGGGGTCGGCGTCCGCCGCGTCGTCGAGGCGGTTGGCGAGCGCGATCAGGCGGCCGTGCTCAGACCATGTCGTGGTGGTTCGCGTCGCGTGATTGCGGACGATCCGAGCAGCCTCAGCCAGGTCGCCGAACGTGAACGGCGCTGGCGGCGTGGCCTTCTCGATACGCTCGGCAACCCCGCGCGACACCGTGTCGATCCACCACTCCGGCCCGACATGCTCGGCCAGCACCCCGTCGATCAGGCCCGCCAGCCCGTTTGGAGACCCAGCGGCCGACGCGGGAATGCCGGCCGCTGGGTCGGTGTCGCCCTCCGGGGTGGGCAACGGGTCCGCGGTCGCGCTGGCCGCGGGGTCTGAGTGATCACGCTCCCAGTCCTGCGTCGGCTCGCACACCGCGGCGAACCGCTGCGCGCTGCGATCCGACGCGGCCAGTAGGCGGTCGACCACCGTGCCGACGACGGCCAGGGGGAAGCGGAGGACGGAGGCGATCATCGCGACAACCACCACTCGTCTGCATCCCACGAGTCGAGCCGCTCAGCCTCGGCGCACACGGCGCCGTCACGCGCAGTGAGCGCGGAGAAGAACGCGGTGGCTGGGCGGGCGTCGGCATGGATGCGATCGAGCGCGTTCATCGGCGGCTGCCCGTCATCGCAACGACCGCCTTGGCGATGGCCACAAAGATCCCGGCCGCCGCGAGAATCACTGCAGTGAGAGGCCAGGCGGCCGAGAGGATAAAGAGCGCCAGGACGGCGAACCCGGTGCCAATCGCGTCATCGTCCAGTCCTCGGGCGATCAGATCGCTGCTCATGGAGACGGAGACTGCAAAGGCGACGGCCGCAATGACCACGTAGACAACCACTCCGGCGATCGGCGCGTTCATCGGCCGCTGCCCAGCTCGGGCCCCGGTGAGTGATCACCCGAGCTGGGCGTGCCGACCTCCGCGTGTGAAGCCGCTTGCGCGGGCGCGGGGGAAGTCGAGGGGATGGCGCGCAGGAGTGCGACGTCGCGGTTGATCTGGCGGTTGAGCTCACTCCAGCGGCCCGCGACGATCGCGACGAGAGTGATGGCTGCCCAGACGGCGAGGCCGAAGTATGCGGCGGTCATCGTGCACCTCCAGCGGTGCCCGACGGCCGCGACCATGGCATCGCGGCACGTCGGGCCCACCCCTTACGCTGCAGCCACCAGCACGCAAGGAGTAACGCGCTGGCTACATAACGGGTCGGAAGCCCGTGCAACGTGAGGAGACTGTGATGAGTGACGCCGTCAGGCACGCCGACGACGCCTACGCCATGTTCGGAGCTGCGTACCAGAGCGCGGGTGCGAACCTGTTCCACAAGCAGCTTGCCGACGGCCTTGGCCAACTGGCTAGTGCTATATCCGACCTTGCAGAGCGTCAGAAGCGGATAGAGCTGATCGTGTCCAACCTGCGCTGATAAGCGGGCCGCGGTCTCAGCTTCCCAAGCGGCGCGCTGAAGACGGCTGGCGTTGATTGCCGCCTCACCGCTGCACTTCAAGCAGGAGCCGCCAGCTTCGGCGCAGCCGGGGCATTGGATGAGAGTTGCGAACGAACCCCCTCGGCCGGCGGCGAGGGCTGAGCGCACCTGCTCGCGACGCCGCCTGATCTGCTCGTCGGTGAGACGGGGGAAGTCGGCGGCGGTCATGCTGCCGTCTCCTTGCTGATCAGTCGCGCGATGGCCTCAGCACCGGCGGGTGTGATCTTGAGCGTGTGCATGACCTCGCCCTTGAACCGCGGCGACTCGTGCACCTCGACGGGCCGGAAGTACTGCCGCTTGTGGGAGTAGGCCGAGTAGCGACGGCGGATCTCCTTGCAGCCCTTACGCTCTGACCAGCGAGACTCGGTCTCGACGTAGATCCAGCCCTTGTCGATGAGCAGGTCGCGCAGCCAGTGCTCGGAGACGTTGTTGCTCGACGCGACGGTGCGGAACTTGAGCAGGTCAGAATCGGCGACGTACAGCTCGACGTAGTTGACCTTCGGCGCGTCGTCGGCGATCTTCTCGGTGAGTTCGACGTTGCGGGCCTCGGCGGCAATGCGGCCGGCGCGCTCGGTCTTGGCCAGCGTCGCCAGCTCGATGATCTTGTCGAGCGCGACGTCGGGGTCGGTGAGGTCCAGGTCGGGCTGGGCGGTCTCAGCTTCGCGGGTCTTGACGGCGAAGTATGTCTGCGCGGCGGCGACCTCGGGCTTGCCGGGGTGGCCGTTCATGGCGACGAGGTACGCGGCGAACCGAGTCAGCATGTAGTCGGTCTGCGCCGGACCGGGGCCGTCGTGATCTTTTCGCGTCTGCGAAAAGATGCACCGGACGTTGAACCCTTCGTTGTGCGCAGCCGTCTTCGCGCGCTCAATGATGGGCTCGAAGTTCTTCCACTGGGCATAGCCCATCTGCTCCATGAGCCAGCGCGCCGACCACCGGTCTTCGCCGCCCTGGGGGCACGGCTGGCGGCCGGCGTCGAACGGCGAGGCGGCGGCGGTCTCGACGGCGGTCATGCGCTGACCTGGCCAGAGAGCATGTCGTCGATGTCGGACTCAATGAAGCGGTAGTGGCCACCAGGAGTCGCAATCGCGGGCTTGATTCGGCCTTCTGCCACCCACTTCCGGACGGCAGAGGCGCTCACATGAAATTTCCGAGCGACTTGAGAAGTCGTGATATACGCGACATCGGACATGCGATTAGGTCTACATGACGCGATAAGTCGCGTCAAGCGCGAAACACGCCTAAATCTTTACCAAGTCGCCATAGGTTGCGCGTTGCGCGCTATGCGCGAATTGTGCGATATTGCGGATATGAGTACTGACGTCGGGGAAGTTCGGTGGATACCAAATGCCGCAACCTTCGGGGCGCGATTGGCACTTGTGAGACAGCGCATGGGCTGGAACTTGAAAGAGGCCGCACTCGCGTGTGGCCTGCCCTCTGGCTCCTGGCGCGAGTGGGAGCTGCACGGCCGCGAGCCGCGGGGCATCCAGGCGGTCGTCGAGAAAATCGCCCAGCGGACCGGGTGTGACGACTACTGGCTACTGACCGGCAAGGATTTGCCGACAGGACCCGGTACGAATTCGCTGCTCCCCCGGCTGGACTCGAACCAGCAACCCTTCGGTTAACAGCCGAATGCTCTGCCAATTGAGCTACAGGGGATTGCCCTCCCGCGGTCTGCGCCGCGGGCCAGAGAGCACTCTAGCCTACGTCGGCGCGAGGGTGCCAATGTGTTCCCGGCCCGGCGCGTGCGGCCCACCGTGAGGCAGGATGGACCCCGACACGTCATCTCACTTCGAGACCTCCGGGAGGAGCCCTGTGATCGGGTATGTCGCCGCTGCGGCCGTCGGCTACGTGATGGGAACCAAAGCCGGCAGGCGGCGTTTCGAGCAGATCGCGGGCACCTACCGCGCCGTCACCGGCAGCCCGGCAGCCAAGGCCGTGATCGACGCCGGGCGACGCAAGATCGCCGAGCGGGTGTCCCCGGACCCGGCGATGGTGAAGTTGACGCGCATCGACTCCGGCACCGAGGTGCTCGAGCCGGAGCCGATGATGAGGAAGAACCCCTAGTTGCCGATGCCCTGGCTGATCGTGGTGCCGGGCAGCAGCGGGCCGGTGTAGAAGCCGAAGCCGTTGTCACCGAAACCGATCTGCGGGGTGCCGATCGTGGCGCCCGTGCCGTTGGAGTACGACAGGCAGTTGCCGTCCTCCTTGTTGCCGAACCAGGCCAGGCACTGCGGCCCGGCGTTCGTCTCCGCGGCGTCGACACCGGCCACCGAGGTGTAGAGCGGGACGGCGACCGCGGCGGCAGCGATGGCCCCGGCGATCAGCCGCATCTTGTTGGTCTGGATCTTGCCCACCAGCATCACAGCTCGCCTTCTCCCCGATGTTTCGACGCGACCACCATAACCCGCCTATCGGCTTCATGCAGTCAGGTCGTTACCGCTGGCCTGTTCCAGCAGGCTGCGGCGGTAGGCCTCCATGGCGACCAGATCGCCGAACAGCGCGTGGTATTCGTCACCCTGCTCCACCGGTGACATCCGCTGCAGCTTGGACTTGACCTCGGCGATCTGCCTGCCGATCCAGACCTCCTGCAGCCGGGCCAGTACGCCGCCGATGTAACGCGGCAACCGTTCGTCGTCGGCGTTGATGGCCTCCACGCCCAGTTCGTTGACCAGGCTGGCCGCCTCCGGGGTGGCCACCTGTTCGCGCACCATCTCGATCCACTGCGCGCCGGTGACGCCCGACGCGGTGCCACCGGCGGCTTCGATGGCCGCGCGCACGGCGGTGTAACCGGGGTGGGTGAAGCTCTCGGCGGCCAGCGAGTCGAACACCGGCCCGGCCAGCGCCGGGTACTGCAGCGCCGACTTGAGGGCCTCACGCTGGGGCCACAGCGTAGGGTCGGCCGGGTCGGGCCTGGTCATCTGTGGCGCGGCGGTCCTGCGTTCGGCCCTTGACGGCTGCGGTTCCGCGGCGGCGCCGCGGCGG
>NZ_LMVQ01000169.1 GCF_001545925.1 Mycobacterium sp. NAZ190054
GCGCCTCCTTTACCGCACCTTGTATCGGGTGGGGTTCACACCATGGGACGGGCACCCCATGGCCGGCAGCCTCACGTCCCTCGTCGAATCCGGTTCCCTGACCCCCACCACCGCACTCGACCTCGGCGGGGGTGGTGCTCGGGGTGCCGCTGCTGACGTCGCTCGGCACGGCCGCCGGGTGGCGGATGCCGTTCGTCGTGCTGGCGGTGCTGGCGGCGGTCACGCTCGCGCTACTGGCCAAGGCGCTGCCCGCGGTCGGCCACGATCCCGGTGCGCATCCGGTCCGGCCGCAGGGCCGGGGCCGGCTGATCGCGGTGGTGACCTCGAACATGCTGGTGTTCCTGGGCCAGTTCACGGTGTACACGTTCATCAGCGTGCTGCTGTTGACCGGCGGTGTGACGCCTGCCTTCATCGGGCCGGTGCTGCTCCTGTGCGGTGCCTGCGGTCTGGCCGGTCTGTGGTACGCGGGACGGGGCCTGGACCGCGATCCGCGCCGGACGACGGCCGTCCTGCTGGCGGCGTCGGCGGCCGGTGTCGCGGTGCTGAGGGTCACGTCCTCGCTGTTATGGGCGACCCTGCTCGCGATCACGGTGTGGTGCACCGCATTCGGTGGGGTGCCGTCGATCTATCAGGCCTGCGCGGTACGCATCCGCGCGGTGTCCCCGGAGCGGGCCGGTGCGTGGGTCAACGCGACGTCCAACGCGGGGATCGCCGGCGGCTCGGCCATCGGCGCAGGTCTGCTCGGGACCGCCGGCCTGTCGTCCCTACCGTGGGCCGGCGCGGCGCTGATCCTGCTGGGGATGGCAGTGGCGATGTTGTCGCGCAACGCTTTTCCATCGGAGCCGTGACGGTCATCCGGCCGCGTTGGGTTTGAGCGGCGGGCAGTTGCCGCGGGCGTCGGCCGCGAGCTCGAAGTGCCAGATCTCGTTGGCGTAGATCTGGCACAGACCGAACCGGGCACCGTTGGCGATGAGCCAGTGATCCGCCTCGGCCGGTCCGATGTCGATGGCCTGGCCCAGGACATGCTTGGAGACCTCCGGCGTGGCGACCAGTTCGGCGGCCCGCTGCACGCTGCCGTACGTGCGGACGGCGTCGTCGAACAATCGCTGCTGGAAGCCTCGCGACCGCCAGCCCGAGGTCACCCTCAGCTGCACACCGTCCGCCTCGGCAGCCCGGGCGGCGTTCTGCACGGCGTCCAACAACGCCGGATCAAGTTGGGACAGAATCGGATTGGCGGTGTCGAACGGCGAGAGCATGGTGCCGTCGGCGAGCCAACCACCGGTGGTGTCGACGGCTGCCGGACCGATCGACAGCGTGTCCCCGGGTGGTGCGGGCAGCGGCGGAGGCGGCGGCACCACGATGCTGGTCTGCACGAGCATCACGTCCGGCGAGTGACCGCACGCCGACAGCAGTGTGGCGGCGAGCGCGCCGCCGATCGCGGCGAGCGCGCGCGCCGGGCACGGGGCAAGGCGCGTCACGGGCCGGCCGCCAGGATGCAGAACTCGTTGCCTTCCGGGTCGGCCAGCACCACCCAACTCTGCTCGCCCTGACCGATGTCGACGTACCGCGCGCCCAGTCCGACCACCCGCTGCACCTCGGCGTCCTGGTCGTCGGGCGTGAAGTCGAAATGGATGCGATTCTTCACGGCCTTGCCCTCGGGCACCGCCAGGAACAACCAGTCCGGCCCGACACCCCCGGGAGCTCGCAGCGCGACGTCACCGTCGCCGGCGTCCTCGGCCGGCCACCCCAACACCTGCGACCACCACGCCGAAAGGGCCTGCACGTCGTTGGCGTCGACGCAGATGTCGCTGAGCCTCAGACCCATTGCGCCAGTTCCTTCTTCAAGACCTTGCCCATCGCGTTGCGCGGCAGGTCCGCCACCACCCGAACCTCCCGCGGCCGCTTGTGCACCGAGAGCTGCTGCGCCACATACTCGCTCAGCTCGCCGGGGCGGCCGTCGCCGACCACGAACGCGATGATGCGCTGTCCCAGATCCTCGTCGGGGGCGCCGATCACCGCGGCCTCGCGCACCCCGGGGTGCTGCAGCAGCACCGTCTCGATCTCCCCGGCGCCGATCCGGAAGCCGCCGCTCTTGATCAGGTCGACCGACTCGCGGCCGACGATGCGGTGCATGCCGCCGGCGTCGATCACCGCGACGTCACCGGTGCGGTACCAGCCGTCGGCGCCCAGCACCTCGGCGGTCGCGTCGACGCGGTTGAGATACCCGTCGAACAGCGTCGGACTCTGCACATGCAGGTGCCCGATCGATTCGCCGTCGTGCGGGACTCCGGTGCCGTCGTCGGAGACCAGCCGGGTCGTCACCCCCTGCAGCGGCAGGCCGACCCACCCGGGCCTGCGCTCCCCCGCCACCAGGGTGCTGAGCGTGATCAGGGTCTCGGTGCTGCCGTAGCGCTCGACGGGCTGGTGCCCGCTCAGCGACGCGAGCCCGTCGAACACCGGCACCGGCAACGCCGCGCTGCCCGACACCAGCAACCGGGCCGGCGCCAGCGCCCGCGCCGCGTCACCGTCCTCCACGATCCGGGACCACACCGTCGGCACACCGAACAGCAGAGTTCCGCCGAGTTCACCGACCGCCTGCGCGTAGGCCTCCGGTCTGGGCTTGCCGGTGTGCACAAACCGGTTCCCGATCCGCAGGGAACCCAGCAGCCCCAGCACCAGACCGTGCACGTGGTACAGCGGCAGACCGTGCACGAGCGTGTCCTGCGGTGTCCACTGCCAGGCCTGCGCGAGCATGTCGATGTCGGCGGCGATGGCCCGCCGGCTGACCACCACCCCTTTCGGCAGCCCGGTGGTGCCCGAGGTGTAGATGATCAGCGCAGGGGCGTCCGGCGCCGGCTCGGCATACCGGTGCCACGACCGCGCGTGCAGTCGCACCGGGATGTGCGGCAGCCCCTCGGCCTCGTCAGGCAAGTCGCCGAGCCAGGCCTGCGCGCCGGAGTCGGTGAGGATGTGGCGCCGCTCGGCGGCGCCGACGTCGGCGGGCACCGGGACGACCGGCACCCCGGCGATCAGGCAGCCGGTGACGGCCAGCACGGTCGCGGCGGTCGGTGTGGCCAGCACGGCGACGCGCGACGCCCCGGCCACCCGTTCGGCCACCGATGTCGCCGCACCCACGAGGTCACTCCGGCTCAACGACACTCCGTCGATGCGCACCGCATCACCGAGATCGGCCCCGGCCGCGCCGGCCGCGGGGTTCAAGGACGCCAGCAACACAGGAAATGAGGCTACTCCCCGCCGCTGGTCATACTGGTGCGGTGGATTCCATCCGGGGCGTGGGGACGCGCGAGGTGTACCGCAACAACTGGTTGACCCTGCGCGAGGACCAGATCCGCAGGCCGGACGGCAGCGACGGGGTCTACGCGGTGGTGGACAAGCCGACGTACGCGCTGGTGATACCGCGCGACGGGGACCGTTTCCACCTCGTCGAGCAGTTCCGGTATCCGATCGGACTGCGACGGTGGGAGTTCCCGCAGGGCACCGCACCGGGTCGGGCCGACGTCGACGGCGCCGAACTCGCCGCCCGGGAGTTGCGGGAGGAGACGGGTCTGATCGCGACGACGATGACCGAGATCGGCGTGCTCGACGTCGCACCGGGGATGAGCAGCCAGCGCGGCCGGGTGTTCCTGGCCACCGGAATCACCGAGGGCCCGCACGAGCGGGAACACGAGGAGCAGGACATGCGCAGCTCCTGGTTCGCCCGCGCCGAACTCGAACAGATGCTGCGCGACGGGACCATCACCGACGCGCAGACCTTGGCCGCGTGGACCCTGATGCTGCTCAACGGTCACTGAGAAGCCGAATACCGGCTGCGCGAACGTCATTCGGGAGCCATGGCCGATACCAACCCGTGATCCAACCGTGCCCGAACGGACCGTGTCGATCGGGCACCTTGACGGGTAGGGCAATTAAGTTTCAGTTGCCAGACCGACAACCTGTGAGGGAGCCATGCCGGCGCGACGTGCGCGTGCATCAGCATCCGCGACCTTCGTCGCGGCTGCATGCGTGTGCGCGCCGGGCACCGCACAGGCCGCGACGCCCGAGTGGAGCGGCCGGTACACCGTGGTGACGTTCGCGTCCGACAAGCTCGGCACGAGCATCGCCGCCCGCCAGCCCGAACCCGATTTCAGCGGCCAGTACACGTTCAGCACGTCGTGCGTGGGCAGCTGCGTGGCCGTCGCGTCGGACGGTCCGGCGCCGTCGAACCCGACGATTCCGCATCCGCCGCGCTACACCTGGGACGGCAGGCAGTGGGTGTTCAACTACAACTGGCAGTGGGAGTGCTTCCGCGGTGCGGATGTGCCGCGGGAGTACGCCGCCGCCAGATCGCTGGTGTTCTACGCCCCGACCGCCGACGGCACGATGTACGGGACGTGGCGCACCGAGATTCTGGAGGGAATCTGCAGAGGCACGGTGATCATGCCCGTCGCCGCGTATCCCGCGTAGCCGGTCAGTCCACCAGTGCCCGCACGAAGAACGCGAGGTTCGCGGGACGCTCGGCCAGTCGCCGCACGAGGTAGCCGTACCACTGCGTGCCGAACGGCACGTAGACGCGGATGTGGCTGCCGGACTCGGCAAGTCGGCGCTGCTCGGAGTCACGAACGCCGTACAGCATCTGGTATTCGAAATCGTCGACGCCGCGGCCGAACTCGCGCGCCAACGCGGGTACGGCGCCGATGATCTCCGGATCGTGGGACGCGACCATCGGGTACCCGTTGCCCGCCATCAGGATCCGCAGGCACTGCAGGTAGGAGTCGGTGACGTCGTCGCGGTCCCGGAACGCCACCGAAGCGGGTTCGTCGTAGGCGCCCTTGCACAACCGGATCCGCGCCCCGCGCGCCGCGAACTCCGCGCAGTCGCCCCGCGAACGTCGCAGATACGCCTGCAGTACGGTGCCGACCCACCCGTAGTCCACCCGCAGGTCGCGCACGATGGACAACGTCGAGTCGGTGGTCGTGTGGTCCTCGGCGTCGACGGTCACCCACACACCGGCGCGTCCGGCGCGTTCGCAGATCGCGCGCGCGTTCTCCAGCGCGATCTTCTCGCCGTCGCGCGGCAACGCCTGGCCCAGCGCGGACAGCTTCAGCGACACCTCGGTCGGCGACACCTTCGCGCCGGCGTCACCACGGGCCCCCAACGCGTCGATCACCTCCAGGTACGCCGCGACGGTCGCGGCCGCGGTGTCGGCGTCGACGACGTCCTCACCGAGATGGTCGACGGACACCAGCCGGCCTGAATCACGCAGGTGCCCAACCGACGTCATCACATCGGTGAGCGTCTCGCCCGGCACGAAGCGGCGCACCACCTCGCGCGTCACCGACACCCGTTCGGCGGCCCGCCGCAGCCCGTCGCGCCGCGAGGCCGCCAGGATCACCGGCCGCGCGACCGCGCCGAACACGCCCATGGCTACACCTCCATGTGCGGATAGATGTGCGCGGTCGCGGGCACGAACGTCTCCTTGATCGACCGCGCCGAGGTCCACCGCAGCAGGTTGAGCGCCGAACCCGCCTTGTCGTTGGTGCCCGAGGCCCGTGACCCGCCGAAGGGCTGCTGCCCGACCACCGCTCCGGTCGGCTTGTCGTTGACGTAGAAGTTGCCGGCGGTGTGCCGCAACCGTCGTTGGGCGGTCAGCACCGCGGCGCGCTCGTCGGCGATCACCGCGCCGGTCAGTGCGTAGCGGGCCGTGGTGTCGACGACGTCGAGGATGCGCTCGTAGTCCTCGTCGGGGTAGACGTGCACGGCCAGCAGCGGCCCGAAATACTCGGTGCGGAACGCCTCGTCGGCCGGGTCGTCGGACAGCAGCACCGTCGGCTGCACGAAATAGCCCTCGCTGTCGTCGTATTCGCCGCCCACCGCGATGGTCACCCCGGCGGCGCTCTTGGCCCGCTCGATCGCGGTGACGTTCTTGGCGAATGCGCGTTCGTCGATCAGCGCGCCGCCGAAGTTGGTCAGATCGGTGACGTCGCCGTAGCGCAGCGCCTCGGTGGCGTCGAGGAAGTCGTCGCCCATCCGCTGCCAGACCGACCGCGGAATGTAGGCGCGCGACGCGGCCGAACACTTCTGCCCCTGATAGTCGAACGCGCCCCGGATCAGCGCCGTGCGCAACACGTCCGGCTGCGCCGACGCGTGCGCGACGACGAAATCCTTGCCTCCGGTCTCACCGACCAGGCGCGGGTAGGAGTCGTAGCGGTCGATGTGTGAGCCGACCTCGCGCCACAGGTGCTGGAACGTCGCGGTGGAGCCGGTGAAATGGATGCCCGCCAGTCGGCGGTCGGTGAGCAGCACCTCCGACACCGATTTCCCGTCGCCGGTAAGCATGTTGATCACGCCGGGCGGCAGGCCCGCCGCTTCGAGCAGCTGCATGGTCAGGTACGCCGCGAAGGTCTGGGTCGGCGACGGCTTCCATACCACGGTGTTGCCCATCAGCGCGGGCGCGGTGGGCAGGTTCCCGGCGATCGCGGTGAAGTTGAACGGCGTGATCGCGTAGACGAAGCCCTCCAGCGGACGGTAGTCGGTGCGGTTCCACACCCCTTTCGCGCTCAGGGGCTGCTGGGCCAGGATCTGCCGGGCGAACGCGACGTTGAACCGCCAGAAGTCGACGAGCTCACAGGGCGCGTCGATCTCGGCCTGGTATGCGCTCTTGGACTGACCGAGCATCGTCGCCGCGGCGACCTTCTCCCGCCACGGACCGGCCAGCAGATCCGCGGCGCGCAGGAACACCGCGGCGCGCTCGTCGAACGGCGTGGCCTCCCATCCGGGTTTGGCGGCCACGGCCGCCTCGACGGCGGCGGCCGCCTCGGTGTGCCCGGCGTTGGTGAGCACCCCGAGACGTTCGGAGTGACGGTGGGGCTGAACCACTTCCACGGTGTGGCCGTCCCCCATCCGGTGGGTACCGCCGATGACGTGCGGCAGGTCGACCGGTTCGGCGGCGAGGTCGGTCAGGGCGTCTTCGAGCCGGTGGCGTTCCGGGGTCCCCGGGGCGTAGTCGTGCACCGGCTCGTTGGCCGGCAACGGCACGTCGGTTATCGCGGTGATCGCAGTCATGGTGCGACACTGGCCCACCGGCCGCCGGAATGCGATGGCCGATCGGACAACCGATGGCACACTTGTTGGTGGAATCGGACAAAGGAGCCGCGATGGTGTCCACGCCGGCGGGTCTCGGTCTCGGTCAGCTGCTGCTCGCGCTGGACCGGACCATGGTCACGCTGGTCGAAGCACCGCGCGGCCTGGACATGCCGGTGAACTCGGTCGCCCTCGTCGACGCCGACGACGTGCGCCTGGGCCTGGCGGTCGGTCCGGGTTCGGCCGATCTTTTCTTCCTGCTCGGGGTGTCCGACACCGAGGCACTGAGCTGGCTCGAACAGCACGGCGACCGTCCCGTCGCGATCTTCGTCAAGGAACCGAGCCCGGCCGCCGTTGCCCGCGCGGTCGCGCTCGGCACCGCCGTCGTCACCGTCGATCCCCGGGCCCGCTGGGAGCACCTGTACCGCCTGGTCAACCACGCCTTCGAGCACCACGGGGACCGCAGCGACCCGATGCGGGATTCGGGCACCGATCTGTTCGGGCTCGCGCAGTCCATCGCCGACCGGACCAGGGGCATGATCTGCATCGAGGACGCCGACAGCCACATGCTGGCCTACTCGGCCAGCGACGAGGCCGACGAACTGCGCCGGCTGACGATCCTGGGCCGGGCCGGGCCGCCCGAGCACCTCGAATGGATCGGACAGTGGGGCATTTTCGACGCGTTGCGCGCCGGACCCGACGTGGTCCGCGTCGCCGAGCGTCCGGAGCTGGGTCTGCGGCCACGCCTGGCCGCAGGCATCCACCTGCCCGCCGATCCCGGCCACGCGCCCCGCTTCGCGGGCACCGTCTGGTTGCAGCAGGGTTCGGCACCGCTGGCCGACGACGCCGATGTCCGTGAGGCCGGCGCACGCATCCGGCTGATCTCCGACGGCGACGTCGCCGGCGCCATCTCGGCCTGCCGGCCCAACTCGGGCACCGACCTGCTCGTCGGCATCGGCGGAACGCCCGAG